>DATFRZ010000017.1:0-5245 GCA_035262885.1 Candidatus Acidiferrum sp. | reverse complement strand
CGCAACGAAGAGATCTCCATGTGCGGGCTGGGGCCGGCGGTGGCGATGCTCACGGCCCTAAATCGGTTGGGCGCGGAGAAAGCCGAATTGGTCAAGTATGCAACGTCGGCGGACGTTTCCGGGGACCGCAGCCAAGTAGTCAGCTACGCCGAGATGATTTTTTCATGAACGCTCACTCGCACACTAAAGCCGGCCGCGAGAGCCGCCGCCCCGGGGCTGCTCGAACTCGATGAGCTGGAGCCGCCGGAGCTTGGGCCGGACGACCATCCGCCATAAGCATGCGCTCGCGACGAGTACGATCCTGAAGAATACCCGGAGCCATAGCTTCCGCCGGTACTGTAAGAGCAGCCACCTCGGTAAGACGCGGCGGCTGCGCTTCGGGCGCACGATTGGACGCAGGCGCCCGAATAACCCTCAGCAAAACTTCCGACTTTTCCATGCGAATCGCTTCCACCCACAGGAACTTCCCTGGGTGAAGCTTGCGCAGTGGCGGCGATAGGGGATCCAGTATCCGTTTTCGCAACTCATCGAGTACGCAGCCGGCAAGTACCGCGTTTTCTGCGCGGCCGCTTTCATTCGCTCCAGCCTTTGCAACTCCTCAGGTATGTGCGCAACGCGAGTGACGGTTCGCGAGGTGGTGGGAGAACACCATCCCGAGCCTCAGGGGGGTCTGCGGCTTCCCAACACCTTCCTTACGGCTCGCAACTGAAAAAGGTGCCGTGCTTTCGAGGCAAGCTTGCTTCTACTTGCTCAGAGTATCGATTTTCGGAAAACGTCAATCAAAGGCAATAAAAAATTCTGTCTCGTCTGGATACACGCTGCCCTTCGAGTTTCACACGCCTGCTGGTACAGTTGATGCGAGAAGGAATAAGGGGTTTATCACTTCGCGGAGGGACAAAAGCTCGCTAGAAGCTAGGGACCTTGGTCTCGTGTGATCGCCTAGACGGCGCGAAGCGCAGTTCAGTCTTTCCCGGGTCCTCGTGGTGCACCTGATATTTGAGGATTTCACTGATGATGGCAGCGTCTGAGTGGCTCGGACCGATCCGCTCGAGGAATGCGGATTATCGAATCATCCAGCCGCGCCAGATCCTTGGCAAGATACCTGCCCATATCGGTAAAGGGCCCCGGTCGCCCTTCAGGGTGCCGGCGATAAACCATGTGGTAGTCACCGTCGTGCACGCCTTCAAAGTACCAATATGTTCCGTCCGCAACTCGCGGCTCAGCTTGTTCGGTGTTTGGTAGGTTCCAGAAGTCGGCCCGCTTAACGCACTCGAGAAATCGATTCACGGCCTCAACTGGTACGCTCTCTTCCTTCGTGAAAAGAATATCTGCCTTATCAAAGGGCGTCTGTTTTGCGAATATTTTCGCTGCACCGTCCTTTTCAATCTTTAGGCGAATAATCGTCATCTTTCCTCCCGGAAATCCGACCCAAATGAGCCGGTACGCTTGTGGCTGAGAATTGTCGGCCGACGCAGGCAGGGGCGGCTCCCCAAGCCTGCGCAAATGCCAGGCAAGACCGTCGCCAGAGTGTTCGTCGGGAGAACCGTCGGGCTTCTTGAACGTGCCGTCTGGAAAGTATAAGGCACCATTGTCTTGGAATTCCTTTAGGCTCGTAGGTTGCCCTGCGGGAAAGCCGGTCTGTGCACACGCAGTCCAGCCATGAAAGCTTGAGTATCCAATAGCAAGGAACCAAAGTGCTGATTTGCTGAGTCTTGCTGACATTGATTCCTCCCCCACTTGCGGCAAGTCTTTCTTCACTTCAGGGGCATGCGGATATTCCAGCCAAGGACGGGCCCGGAAGTTGGCATACGTTCAGCAGAGATTCGTTCCCAGCCGGAATTAAAGCATATTCGGCGTAAGCAGCGTTCGTAGAGGTCCGCTAAACCAGAAATCGGCGACGAGAGCCCGGAAGCTTTTAGCGCGGCGGCCGTGACCGCATTCCTGTGCGTCTGACGACCCGAGACCCAAGCGTCCATTCACCTACGCTTGAGGACCGCCTACTTACCAGAGTCGAGCGGCTAGTCAAACCACACCATGAGCGCGAACAGTTGCCTTCAGGCTTTAAGCCACGCCTAATGCGGCCGGCCGCCGGAAGACGCGTGCGGCGCAGGGGCCGGAGCAGGCGCCGAGTGCGTGGAACCGACTCCCGCGCTCGAAGCGCCTGAAGAATGCGCGCCGCCCCAACCGCCCGAACTGCCGTGCGAGCCACCCCAGCCACCGCCCGCACCCGCAACAGAGGTTCGTTCGCCGCCGCCCGAATAACGCGGTACGGGAGGTGGAACGTTGTTGCGCGGCGGTGTGTTGTTTCTAGGAGGCACGACAGTGCGAGCCGGAGGATTGGCGGCCACGGTTGCGTTGTTGTCACGGCCCGCCGCGCCAGCAGCTGGAGCCTTTTCAATTTCTCCACGCGCCACTTTTTCGCCCGATGCTCCGGCCGAGGAGTCATTCGAGTTTACGAAGCGATGTTCTTTGGGGTCGTAAGCAATCGAGGAATCTTTGCTTGTGGAAACGACTCGCGCGCCTCCACTGCTTTCCAACGCAGTCCTGGAAACGCGAACGGGAGGTGCCGTCGGCGTAAGGGCGTTGCCAAAGGTCTGTTTGGGAGCGGACTTCAGCGTTTCCCATTTTTCTCCCGGCGAGAAAGCCATCGCGCGCTGCCCGCTCAATTCGCTAGACACGCCAGCGGGAAGAATGCCGTGCTCGAGATTCAAAGGAGTCTTGCCCTTGGCGTCGAGCGGATGCATGGGGACGAAACCTACATTCCCCTTGTTGTGAACGAACACCGCGGTGACCGGATGATAGATCGGCCGAGGCGGATGAACTCTGGGCGGGAATCGCCGGATGGGAACGCCCGCGCCAGGGAAGTAGCCGTAAACGATTGGCGGTGAGTAGAACCAGCCTCCGCAACCGGAATCAAACAGCCAGCCGCCGTAATGATAAGGAGCCCAGCCCCAGGGCTGGAAGCTTGCAAAAGTCCAGCCGAATGCAGGGTCCCAAATCCATTGCCCATCGGTGAAAGGCGACCAGCCATACCCGACGCCGAAAGGCCGCCAACCGAAGCCAGATCCGCCGCAATTAAACCAGGAACCGTACGAGTAGAGGCTGCCGAAGCCGGCTGCGTAGTAAGGCGAATTCGTGTATTGCAGGGTGGCGGCGGTGGCTGTGGAAACGGTGTCAACCTGTCCGGAAACCCACTGGTCGAATTCGTCCGGCTGCGCCATGCGTCCAACGGTGACAGAGGAAACGTCGCCGGCCTTCATGGAGAGCGATTGTCCTTTTTCGAGGCGGGTCGTCTCGCCTTGATGCAGCACAGTGAGGTGGCCGGATATATTTTCGACCGAGCTGCCATCGTCAAAATTATCGAGACGGAACGTGGCGCGGCTCGCGGCCTCGACGGTGAAATCGCCGCCGGTGACGCTGAAATAATCGCCGCTCACGGGATTTACGTGGAACGAAGCGCTGCCTTGCCGCAAAACCAGGCGGGTAATTAGCGCGCCATCTTTCAGCGAGAGGTCATAAAACTGAAGGACCGTGTTCTCTTTCAAGAAGGCCAGCGTGCCGTTCTCGAATTCGACTTCCGCGCGTCCGTTGTCGGTGGCCAGCACGTAGCCTTGGCGAATCGGTAGGTTCAGTTGTGCGGCATCCCAGTTGGCCTTGGAGTCCGTCAGCGGATCGCCGTGGGTTTCCGTGGCAAAACGCACATCGCCGCTCACCAGGCTGAGCCGTATGATCCGGGCGTGACTCGAGTCGGCGGAGGCGGCCGGCACACCAAAGCAAAGCGCCGCCAAAAGAATCAGCGAAAGGGAAGGAAGCAGTTTACGGAAAGCCATGATTCACCCCCCACGGGGAAACTCGCTAAACGTTAGACGGACAGGAAGCAGGGCCGGTTGCGTTCTCCTGCCCCTAATCTTCCTCCCTTACAGGGATGGTCTCGCCTGGAGTTGCTGGCGTCAAGCAGGAAGGGGCCCTACAAAGGCGTTGACCACGGGCTGCAGGCGCTATGGGGAAGAACGTTTGCATGTGATGAGCGAAACCAAATTGTCTTCGGCTCAGCAGGCGCAAAAGAATGCGCCACTTGGCATTTCCGTTTAAAGATTTTCATTCGAAGAATGCCGAAGAGTTTGCCGTCGAGCTCCGAGCCGCCTAAGGAGTGATACCATCTTTTCCGGATTCCGCCGATGACCCGCATTGCATCGCGAATTTCGCAATTGAATGGCGAAGGCGCGCTGGCGGTGTATTCGCGCGCAAAAGAATTGGAACGCGCGGGGCGTTCGGTGATTCACCTCGAACTAGGTGAGCCGGACTTTCATCCAGCTGCGCCGATTGTAGATTCGCTCCGAAACGCTGTGGCTGCGGGGCGCGACCGTTATTGCGCAACACGCGGCTTGCCAGCGCTGCGCGAGGCCATCGCTGCCTACCTGAAGCGCACGCGGCGGCTCGACGTTGTGGCAGAAAAGGTTCTCGTGGCTCCCGGATGCAAGATGGCGCTTTCTCTGGCTATGATGGCGCTGATCGAGCCGGGCGACGAAGTGCTCTATCCCGATCCGGGGTTTCCCATCTACCCCTCGCTCACGCGCGGCCTGGGCGCCACGGCGGTGCCTTTTGGGCTGGAAGAGAAGAATCAGTTTCAGCCGAACCTGAATGAAATCGCCGCAAAGATCTCCCCACGCACCAGCGTCATTATTTTCAATTCGCCGAACAATCCAACAGGAACTGTGTTCAGCGCCGAGGCGCTCGAAAGAATAGCGGAACTGGCACAAAAGCGCGATCTCTGGGTTATTTCCGACGAGATTTACGCGCGCATTCTCTTTGAAGGCGCATACCAATCCATCTGGGCGCTTCCCCGAATGGCCGATCGCACCGTGATTATTGATGGCCTCTCGAAGAGTTTTGCGATGACCGGCTGGCGGCTGGGCTACGCCGTGGCGCCTGTTCCCATCATCGACGCGATAGATCTGCTGGTGCTGAACACGTTTACTTGCGCGGCGGAGTTCACGCAGGTAGCGGCCGTCGAAGCGCTGCGCGATTCTACGGGCGCGGTAGATGCGATGGTCGAGGAATACCGCAAGCGGCGCGAGATTTTCATCGCCGGGCTCAACCGCATTCCCGGATTTCGCTGCCAAGCCCCACAAAACGCATTCTATGCATAGGTCAATATCGAAGAAACCGGCGTGTCTGCGGAGGAAGTACAGACGATTTTGCTCGAGGAAGGCGGAGTGGCGGGGATCGCGGGCGCAGCGTTTGG
>DATFRZ010000016.1:0-20266 GCA_035262885.1 Candidatus Acidiferrum sp. | reverse complement strand
CCCGGAGCTGCGTCGTGCTTTTCGCCGCGCAGCGCGGCGCGAATCTGAGGCAAGGCGTGGAGCGCGGCAATTTCACCCGCGGCAACCAAGTCCGGCGTTTTGGTGAAATCGTCCCACACAAACGGTTTCACGTCCGGCTCGATGATGATGTCTGCTTGAGTACGCCAGGCAAGGTCGGCATGGCGCTGCATGATGTTGAACGAGCGGCTGAGGATGTCGGTAAGCGTGCGAGGCTCACCGAGATTCCCTGATTCTAGGTACACGGCAATCACGAGGTCCGCACCAAGCAGGAGCACACCTTCGATCGGCACTGGCGCGGTCAGAAAGCCGTCCACCAGCGTACGGCCTTCATACTGGATGGGCACAAACAGCCCCGGGTAGGCACACGAAGCGCGAAGCGGGGGAGCAAGAGGTCCTGTCGAATAGTAGACGCTTACGCCGGCGATGATGTCCGTGGCGGCGATGGCCAACGGAGTTTGCAATTCTTCAAAGGACTTGACGGGGGTGAACCGCGTCAGGAATTTTTCCATGCGCTGGTTGGTGGCGAGCCCGAGCCAGGAGGGCGTCCAGCGGCCGAAATCCGCGAACGTGGTCATCGAAGCAATTTTTTCCATCTCTTCGAGCGATGCGTCGCCGCAGTAAGCTGCGCCAATCAAAGAGCCGACACTTGTTCCCGCCACGCAGTCGATGGGGATGCCAGCTTCGCGAAGCACGCGAATCACGCCGATATGCGCGATTCCGCGGGCAAAACCGCCGGCTAGGGCCAAACCGACGCGGGGACGCTCCTTCTGCTGCGACTCGTTGCCGTAGGCAAAGGCGCGAATCTTTTCTTTCGCGGTTTTGAGCCAGGCGAGAGGTCCCGAGGATTTTTCTTCGTCCGTCACGCATCCATTTTAGCGCCATTGCCATCAGGCGTGCGCGCGTTTGACCGCTGCTTGCCGGTTTTGTAACCTGTCGTGCCGAGAAAACTTCGCGGGAAAAAGGCGGGTTATGGAACGGCGCATTGAAAAGGCGGTGGTATTGGGCGCGGGCACCATGGGTTCGCGGATCGCGGCGCACTTTGCGAACGCGGGGCTGCCGTGCGTTTTGCTGGACATGGTTCCGCCGAATTTGCCCGCGCACGCGCCACTGGCGGAACGCAACAAGATTGTGCACGCGGGGCTGGAAGCGGCTAAAAAGTCGCGGCCAGCGGCGTTTTTTACCGCACCGTTGGCGGACAAAATTGCGGTCGGAAATTTTGAGGACGATCTGGCGCGCTGCGGCGACGCGGATTGGATTGTTGAGGTGGTGGCGGAAAACCTTCAAATCAAACGGAAATTGCTGGCACGGGTCGCAGAGTTCCGCAAGCCGGGTGCGATCGTGACGACCAACACTTCGGGGTTGCCGGTTCACTTGATCGCCGAGGGCATGAGCGAGGAGTTTCAGCAGCATTGGGCGGGCACGCATTTTTTTAACCCGCCTCGGTACTTGAAGCTTGTCGAAGTGATTCCCGGACCGAAGACTTCGAGCGAAGTGCTCGCAGCACTCAGCGATTTTTGTGACCGCCGTCTGGGCAAAGGCGTGGTGATCGCCAAAGACACGCCGAATTTCATTGCCAACCGCATCGGAACGTATTCGATGCTGAACGCCTTGCGGCTGATGGAGACGCTTGGGATGACCGTCGAAGAGGTGGATGCGTGTACCGGGCCGGCAGTGGGCTGGCCGAAATCTGCAACGTTTCGCACCGCCGATATCGTGGGGCTCGACGTGCTTGTTCACGTGGTGAAGAACATTTACGAAACCGCGCCCAATGACGAATCGCGCGAACGGTACAAAGTGCCGGCGATGGCCGAAGAGATGGTCAAGCGCGGCTGGCTGGGGGACAAGACGGGTCAGGGTTTTTACAAGAAAGTTCGCGGCGAAGGCGAAAAGGAAATTCTCGCGCTGGACGTCAGGACCATGGAGTACCGGGCGCGGCAGAAAGCGAAATTCGGCTCGCTGGAAATGGGTAAAGCCGTCGAGGATACGCGCGAGCGGCTGCGGGCGCTGGTCGGGCCGCTGCTTGAAGGGCAAAAGGGCGACAAGGCGCAGCAGTTCATTTGGGGAGGCCTCTCTGAGATGTGTTTGTATGCAGCGCGGCGCGTTCCAGAAATCTCCGATAGCGCCGTGGACGTGGACCGCGCGATGCGCTGGGGCTTTGGGTGGGAGCTTGGGCCGTTCGAAGTGATGGATGCGATCGGCGTGAAAGCGTTCGGCGCGCAAGTGCAGAAAGAAGGGAGAGCGATTGCGCCGGTGATCGAGAAAGTTCTCGCGAGCGGACGCAAAGGATTCTACGAATCGGAAAAAGGCGCGACGACGGTTTTTGATATTTGCACAGGGGGAACGAAGAGAGTCGAGGAACCCAAGGGGGTCATTACCCTGAAATCATGGAAAGAGGCTGGGCGCGAAATCGAGAAGAATCCCGGAGCCAGCCTGATCGATCTCGGGGACGGAGTGGTTTGCTGCGAATTTCACGGCAAGATGAATGCGATTGGCGCGGACCTGATCGCCATGATGCACAAGGGGTTGAAGCGGCTGGAAACAGACTTCGATGCGATGGTGATTGCCAATCAGGCGGTCAATTTTTCAGTTGGCGCGAATCTGATGCTCGTGCTCGTCGCAGCCCAGGAACAAGAATGGGATGAGCTGCATATGGCCGTGAAGCAATTCCAAAACGTCAATCTGGCGATTAAATATGCGCCGAAACCCGTGGTTGCCGCGCCGCAAGGAATGGCGCTTGGCGGCGGATGCGAAGTGAGCCTGCACGCGGCGAAGATTCAGGCCGCTGCGGAGGCGTACATTGGCTTGGTGGAAACTGGCGTTGGTTTAATTCCGGGCGGGGGCGGAACAAAGGAAATGCTGATTCGCGCGAACGAGCACGCCGCAGGAGGAGAGGATTTGGATTTGTTTCATGCGACGAAGCCGATCTTCGAAGCAGTTGCGATGGCCAAGGTTGGCACCAGCGCGGAAGAGTGCCGCGCGCTGGGCTACTTGCGGCGCGAAGACGGAGTTTCGATGAATCGCGAACGGCTGGTTGCGGACGCAAAGGAAGCTGCTCTGGCGTTGGCGCGCGGCGGCTACAAGCGGCCTGCGGCGAATTGGCAAGAGGGCGCACAGACAACCCAGATCAAAGTGCTCGGAGAACAATTCCTCGCCGGAGCGAAACTGGCGATTCACATGATGGTTCGCGGCGGCTACGCTTCGGAATATGATGCGCATGTCGGCCGCAAACTCGCGAATATTCTTGCCGGCGGCACACTGACTGCTCCCCAAATGGTCAGCGAACAATATGTTTTGGACCTGGAGCGCGAAGCGTTCGTGTCCCTGTGCGGGGAAAAGAAGACTCAGGAGCGCATCGCCCACACGTTGAAAACCGGCAAACCCCTTCGAAATTAGAGACTGGAAATTACGCGGAAGCTTTCACCCGCAAGAAGATACCAATTCGTCCGAATACAAAGACCTAACCCGCCACGGGAACCGAGAAGTGTTCGTGAACGATGTGCATCTTCCCGTGAGCATCCCGCTGAAAGACGTGCGTCGCGCGGATCAAGTCGAGTTTTTCTTCCGCGCGCCTGCCGCCTCCGATATCACGGCAGGTGGCTTGAAAGGAAAAAGTGTAACTCGCCACACCTGCGTCGCTGCCGATGAGCACGACATCGATGGGGCCAAGTTTCAACTCCATGCGCGTGTCCGGGCCGAAATACTCGCGCGAGCGCCGCATCGCACCGAGCCGACCAGGTTCCGAGCGCCCCATGGCAATCTGGAAGACCGTACTTCCCGGGGCATAGTAAGAATTCAGTCGCTCTTCCGATTTCGCAAGAAACGTAGACCAGAAAAGCTCGACCGTCTTGCGTATCTCTTCGTTCGTCACCTTTTCCAAGATGCCCTCGCCCAGACGCCATCCTTCCACTTGCTTGAACGTATTGTAAGCGCCGAAGTGACAAGGCGGCATTTGATGTGATGGGAAGGTTACCGCTCCCGTCCCTCAGAGGCGGAGCTCCCGGGCTGCCAACCGCAGAGATCTATATAAAAGCGTGTTGCTCATGCGATTCCATCCATATTATTATGCTGGCTGTGGAGCGTACCGTGCAGAAGCTGCTAGCGCCGCGCGAGGCGGCGAACATTCTCGGCATCAGCTATCCCACACTGAAGCAATGGATTTACCACGGAAAACTCAAATCCGTGAAGACTCCCGGCGGGCACCACCGTGTGCCTGAGAGTGAAATCGACCGGATGATTCCTAAGAACTTTGAACGAGGCGATCTGGTCGCTCGGCGTTTGCATTTCCGCAAGATCAGCGGGCGCAATCAGCTAATCGGACGCGTGGTAGCGCTCAAGTTCAGTGGACTTCTGGCTCAGGTGACCCTGGCCATCGGCGAGCAGCACATCACCTCGATTATCACTGCAGACGCGGCGAAAGAGTTGCGGCTGAAACCCGGCGACCGCGCGGCGGCGCTCATCAAATCCACGGAAGTAATGATTCTGCGTGTGTGAGTGTGCCCTGCGACGCGAAACTTGCAACTGGTGACTCGTGACCCGTGAAAGAGCGAGACGGTGCGCAAGTGTTGTCTCCTGCGCGATTTCCCTGCTGATGGTCGGCGCCTTGATGGATTTGCGCGCACAAGAACAAAAAATGGTGCGCGTTGCTGCCGCAGCTGATTTGAAATTTGCCATGGAAGAATTGTCCAAAGAGTTTGCAAGCAGGACGGGAACGAAGGTGGACGTGACCACAGGTTCAAGCGGGAATTTGTTCGAGCAAATTCAGAGCGGCGCGCCCTTCGACTTGTTCTTTTCCGCGGACATGGATTACCCAAAGAAACTGGCAGAGTTGGGCTTCGCCGACCCGGGAACGCTTCTTGAATACGCGTCGGGGCGGCTGGTCATATGGACACCGGCCAATGCCCAAGTAAGCGTCGCACAAGACAAGTGGCACGCATTGTTGGACGCCCGCATTCAGAAAATCGCGATTGCCAATCCGAGGCTCGCGCCATACGGCCGGGCAGCGGTTGATGCCCTGCAAAAGGCTGGAATCTACGAGCAGGTGAAAACAAAGCTGGTATACGGCGAGAATATTTCGCAGGCCGCCCAGTTCGCGCAATCCGGCAATGCTCAGGCCGGGATCATTGCTCATTCCCTTGCGCTTTTTCCCGGAATGAAAGGCGGAAAGATATGGGAGATTCCGGCAGACATGCATCGGCCCATCGCGCAGGGCGCCGTTCTGCTAAAGAACGCAAGGAACAAAGCTGCCGCGCTGGAGTTGTTGGATTTCGTAAAGGGCGATGCGGGTCGGGCGATCCTGGAAAATCACGGGTTTGCTATTCCGGCGAGCAAATAGCAGACAAGCGGTCTGAAAACGTCGCACGAAAATCCGCTGCGACTTAGTTCGGAGCAGGAATGAATTCATTGAGCTTGTCCTTCGAATTGGCCGGATGCGTCGCGACGATCTTGCTCTTGGTCGGAATGCCGGTCGCATACTGGCTTGCCTTTTCGAACTGGCGTGGCAAATTCCTGCTCGAATCTATCGTCGCACTACCGCTGGTCCTGCCACCTACTGTTCTTGGCTTCTACGCTTTGCTTGCCATGGGACCGCGCGGCCCCCTTGGCAAACTATGGATCGCGCTCTTCGGCCATGGTCTGGCCTTCACCTTCGCGGGACTGGTTCTCGCTTCCGTCGTTTACAGTTTTCCCTTTGCGGTGCAGCCGCTGATGGTTTCGTTCGAAGCAGTAGACCGCAAGCTCCTCGATGCTTCTGCCCTTCTCGGCGCGGGAAAATGGCGCACGTTTTGCCGCATCATTCTGCCGCTGTCGTTGCCCGGTGTCGTCACAGCTCTTGTCCTGAGTTTCGCGCACACGCTGGGAGAATTTGGGGTCGTGCTGATGGTTGGCGGAAATCTCGCCGGCGTGACTCGAACGGTTTCCATCGATATTTATGACCGCGTGCAGTCGCTCGAATACGGCGAAGCCAACCGCCTCGCACTGCTTCTCCTGGCGATTGCGTTCGCGGTGCTTTGCTTCGTGTACGCCGTCAATCGCCGCGTGTGGACGCCTGCGTGGACGCGATGGACCGCGAAGTGAGCTCCCCCACACTCCTCGCGAGTGTTCGCAAGGAGCAACGCGACGCAGCATCTTTTGTTCTGGATGTGTCCCTCGAAGCGCCGCCCGGCATCACCATTCTCTTTGGCCCATCCGGCGCAGGAAAATCCAGTTTGCTGGATTGCCTCGCGGGCCTAGTGCGCCCGAATGCCGGCAAAATCGCAGTCGATGAAAATGTTTTGTTCGACTCTGAGACACGCGTTGACGTCCCGCCGCAAAGGCGCCGCATCGCCTACGTATTTCAGTCGCTGGCTCTGTTTCCGCATCTCACCGTCGAGCAAAATGTTGCCTATGGATTGAGAGACATCGCAGGCCGGGATCGGCACGAACGCGCCGAGGAAATTCTCCAGGCCTTTCGCATCGCACGCCTGCAAAACCAAAGACCTTCGCAGATCTCAGGAGGAGAAAGGCAGCGAGTCGCTCTGGCCAGATCCCTGGTCACCAAACCACAACTCTTATTGCTCGACGAACCGCTGACGGGCCTGGACGCAGAACTGAAAGCCTCGATCGTCGATGACTTGCGCGCCTGGAACGCCGCAAAGCGCATTCCGATTCTTTATGTCACCCACAGCCGCGAGGAAGTGGACGCTCTTGGCGAGCGCGTAATCGCCATTGACAACGGACGCGTCGTGAGCCATGGTGCCCCGAGGGACGTACTGGATGCGCCGCGGCGAAAGCGGCTAGCGCAGGCCGCGGGATTCGAAAACCTGCTGAACGCCACGGTTCTCGATCTCCGCGAGCCGGACGGCGTGATGCGGGTTCGCCTCGGCGAGAGCGCCTGCAAAATTGAAGTGCCGCTGGCTCAAGCGTCCGCGGGTGACCGCGTGCAGGTCGCCATCCGCGCTGGGGACATTTTGCTGGCGTCGGAGCGTCCCCACGGACTAAGCGCGCGAAATGTCCTGGAAGGCAAAATCCTCTCACTGGATCAGCGAGGCACCATGTGCATTGCGCGTGTGGATTGCGGTGTGACGTTCGTCGCGCATGTTACGCCAGGAGCGGTGCACGCACTCGAACTGGCAAATGAAAAGAGGGTCTGGCTGGTTTTGAAGACTCACTCTTGCCATCTCGTTGACTAACGGACAGCCCGCAAACCCAAGTAACCGACGCTGGCGCTTTTGCGTTTTCAAGAACCTGAAGCTACGAACGAAAAACTGACTTCTCAATCCGGTCAAGCCTTCGGCTTCGCCCCCGCCGAATCTACCTTATTCGACTCTGGCGCTGAGAATTTGACCTCGTCCGCCTCCAACGTCCCTCCTTTGGGCGTAGCATGGATCACCACCGAGTCGCCCACGGCAACGTCGGCCAGCTTGGCGGGCCTATTGTCATTCGTATCCGCTGGGTTGCCAGGTTTTGCGGCCATATGCTGGATGTAGATCGTGGAACCCACCAGCTTCACCTCCACGGATTTGCCTTCGACTGTTTTCACCTGCAAGGAATCCGCGCCGACCTTTTCAACCTTCCCCCTGATGTGCACTTTGTTTCCATGCGCCCAGGCCGCCCCCGCCGCAAATGCGATTGAAAGCGCTAGTGTGAGCCATTTCAGTTTCATATTCATCTCCATGGTTTCCCCTGCGGTTACTGATGCCGCTTATTTCTTCCTAGGAGTTTGTGATTCCGGCCTGGCCACAGGCGTTGCTTCATTCAAAAATTGCTCCTCTTCTTGCTCTTCCGCGCGATCCTCCAGCCCCTTCGGATTGTAGCGCTCCATCTCCAAGCGCTCCCGCGCTGTCAAATGCGGAAGATGGCGGATGAAATGGACCAGTTTCCAACTGTCCTGACCGTTGCCGCCGTGATTTCCGCCCGCATGATCATGATCGCCATTATTTGAAAAAGCCGGCATGCCGGTGAATCGCACGCCATTCTCAATAATCCAGAACAATTCTCCATCGCTCAATTCCTGCGTCGCCGGCTTGCGGAGATCCGGAGGTTTGGGATAAAGGCCGTTCCCAATCGGCGTGTCCCCGCTGCCGTCGTTCGCATGACAAATCGCGCAGTGATCCGCGAAATGCAACCTCGCTTCGCGCTGGCCTTCCGGCGAGTCCAGCACGGGATTTTGCATCAAGCGCGCGTTTCTGGGAATCGCCAGGTGACGCGCGTTTCGCGCCACAAGCGCTTCCAAGCCGGTCGGCGTGGCCTTGGCGCTTAACCCATCATGCAACACGGAGGCCGGAATCGCGACTGCGATAGCGACGAGCGCGAGGCCGAGCAAGATCAAAAGTGTTCCGCGTCTCATGAGAACAAGAACATGTTAGCCGAAGGGCCGTCGCCTCAGACAAGGTCATTTGCCCGCAAAAGATAGCAGATTTGTCCGGGCAGTAGATGGGTCTCCGACAGCTACAAAACTGGGTGTCCTGGCTGGCGGCATCCCAACTACCACCAAACCATAGACCGCCGTTTGCGCCCTTTTATTCAGTGTTTCCCCCTCCCGCAGGCAATATAGCGCGGCCAAGACTCCCGGCATTTCGAATGATAGCTCCACTTTGATAGGATGGCCCCATGCGGCGGACGATGGTTGGTAGGACCAACTGCCATTTCAGCCAAATTCCGGATGAGACCGTGAACTTGTTGGCGAACAGCAAATTTGCCGCGAATCAAACAATCGAGAAGTCGTTGTCTCAGTGTACGCCTGCAATAGGCGCTTCTCTGGAGGCCGTTTTACTTAACCAGGAGCCTTCCTTCGAGCAAGGCTTACAGTTGGCGACCGCGCAAGGTCCTGATCTGCAAACCCTGGTGACTGTCGCGGATCATCTGCGTCGCGAAACCGTTGGCGAAACGATCACTTACGTCGTCAACCGCAACATCAATTTCACGAACGTCTGCTTTGTCGGTTGCAGTTTTTGCGGATTTGGACGCGGGCCGCAAGCCGCCGACGCTTATTCGCTTTCTTTCGAAGAGGTCGTACGCCGCGCGCAAGAGGCGCGCGACTGTGGCGCCACGGAAGTTTGCATTCAAGGCGGATTGCCCCGCGACCTCGACGGTTTCTTCTACCGCGACCTCTTACGCGCCATCAAGCGCGCCATTCCCGCAATGCACGTCCACGCTTTTTCGCCGATGGAAATTGACTACGGCGTGCTGAAAACGGGAATGCCGCCGCGCGATTATCTCCAGATGATGAAGGATGAAGGGCTCGGCAGCATCCCCGGAACCGCAGCAGAAATTCTCGACGATCGTATCCGCCTGGAACTCAGCCCCAACAAATTGCCTGTCGCTCGCTGGGTGGAAATCATCAGCACGGCGCACGAGCTCGGCATTCCTACGACATCCACCATGATGTATGGCCACGTCGAAGGACCCCACGATTGGGTGCGGCATCTTCTTTTGCTGCGTTCAATTCAAGAGCGCACTGGCGGCTTCACCGAATTCGTTCCGCTCGGATTCATTCACCAGAATACGCGCCTGTACAAACACGGCGGCGCACGGGCTGGTGCTATGCGCGAAGAGCATCTGCGTGTTCACGCGCTTTCCCGCGTGCTGCTCCGCGGCGCCATCCGCAATATCCAAGTTTCCTGGGTAAAACTCGGGATGGAAACTTCCCTCGGCTGCTTGCAAGCCGGCGCGAACGATTTTGGCGGGACGCTGATGGAAGAAAATATCTCCAAGGCGGCAGGAGCCACGTTTGGCGAGTATGTTGCCCCGGAAGAATTCCGCAGTCACATTCGAAAGATCGGCCGCGTCCCGGCCGAGCGTTCGACGACTTATAAAATTCGCCGAACTTTTGAACGGCCCGAGAACGATCCCCCGTTTGTGCCGTCATTCCGTCTCGCTCGAACCGAGAGTCATAGCCCGTACAAAGAAGGTTCCTATTAGGCCTGCCCATGCGCGCGCTCCTTTTGCCCGTGAAAGACCTAAAAAACGCGAAGAAGCGGCTCGCGGGTGTGCTCACACCCGAAGAAAGATTTGGGCTGGCCCGAGCGATGCTCTCCGACGCGATTCGAACGGTGCAAGGCGTTCGTTGTGCTGACAAGATTTTCGTGATTACGAATTATCAGCCGGTTCTGGACTCCGCCCGGGAAAACGGCTGGGAAGTTTTGCGCGAGGACCGCCAGATTTCAGAAAGTCACGCCGTGGACTTCGCTTCACGCGTGTGTGAGGAGCGCGGGGTGACTGGATTGCTACGAGTGCCGCTGGATGTGCCCCTGGCCCAGGCCGGCGACATTGACGAGATCTTGAGGGAGGAATGCTGCCGCCCGGGACTGGTCATTGTGCCTTCCTGCGACGGAACCGGTACCAATGCCATTCTTCGGACTCCGCCAGCGCTCTTCCCCTCTCATTTTGGCGAAGGAAGTTTTGTAAAACATATTTCGGAGGCGAAACGGACCGGCGCAGGAATCCTCATCCGCCGCAACCCTCGCCTGGAACTGGATGTTGACGATGAGTCTGACTTGCGTGCCCTCCTGGAGCATGACCTGACTGACAGCGCAACCGGCCGCTGGCTGCGCGAAACCGGTTTGGATGTAAGGTTTCAAAGCGACAAGAAGAAAGTAGCCGGTGTTGCCGCCGGAAACCCATCTCTGGGAGCGCGATGAAGAAAAAAGTCTATTCCAGCCTTGACGAGATCGTGGCCGATGTCCCCGATGGCGCGCGCATCATGTTCGGCGGATTCGGCGGCGCAGGTTTTCCCAACAACCTGATTCAGGCGCTGGTCCGCAAAGGCGTCAAGAACATTACCGCCATCAGCAACAATTGTGGTACACGCGACGGAGAACTCGGCCTGATGTTCAAGAACAATCAAATCAAGCATGTCATCGCATCCTTTCCCGGCCCGCACGCTAATCATTTTCAAGAACGCTTTGCCGCCAAGGAAGTCACGCTCGAACTTGTCCCCCAAGGCATTCTTTGCGAACGCATGCGCGCCGCCGCCGCGGGCCTTCCAGGCTTTTACACGACAGTGGGAGTGGGCACCGAAGTGGCAGATGGCAAAGAAGAACGCACCCTCGAAGGCAAGCGCTGCATTTTGGAAATGCCGATTCACGCCGACTACGCTTTCGTCAAAGCGCAAAGAGCCGATGAACTCGGCAATTTGACCTACCGGCTCGCGGCCCGGAATTTCAACCCCATCATGGCTATGGCTGCAAAAACGACCATCGCCGAGGTGGAAGAACTCGTTCCCGTCGGCGCCATCGAACCGGAGCACGTCATGACTCCCGCGATTTTTGTGCACCGCATCGTGCAGGCGAAGGGGCTTCACTATGCCGGCTGAGACCACGCAGGAAAAAGCACCTTTGGACAAGCCGCGCCTAACCCGCGAGCAAATCGCGCAGCGGGCCGCGCTCGAATTGCCCGACGGCGCCTACGTCAACCTCGGCTGGGGCATTCCCAATCTCATTGCGGATTACCTCCCAAAGGAAATTACCGTTTACTTCCACAGCGAAAACGGGATTCTCGGCATGGGCCGCCGCGCCAGGCCGGGCGAAGAGGATTACGACCTGGTCGACGCGATGAAAGTTCCGGTGACTCTCATTAGCGGGGCATCTTTTTTTCACCAGGCCGATGCGCACCTAATGACCCGCGGCGGCCATCTTGACGTTGCAGTGCTTGGAGGATTTCAAGTTTCTGAAAAGGGCGACCTCGCGAACTGGAAAATTCCCGGAGCAAAAGGCTCGGGAGGCATCGGCGGCGCAATGGACATTTCCGCCGGTGCAAAAAAACTAATCGTGTGCATGGAGCACCTGGCGAAAGACGGCGCACCCAAGATCGTCAAGAAGTGCACCTATCCGCTGACCGGCCTCGAGTGTGTGGACACCATCGTCACCGATCTCGCAGTGATCGACGTTACGCCACAAGGCCTCGAGCTGCGCGAAGTCACACCTGGCTGGACGCTGGAGGAAGTGCAAAAGCTAACCGGCGCCCCGTTGAGTGCCAAAGGCCGCGTCCCCGAAATTCGTTTGAGTTGAGTTTTCGTCTGGTCGTTTTGGAGGAGCAAATGAGCGAAGTCATTCCGAAACAATATGCCGACCTTTTTGAAAAGCAGGCCTTTGGCCACCTCGCCACGTTGATGAAAGACGGCAGCCCGCAAGTTACTCCCGTGTGGGTGGATTTCGACGGCAAGCACGTTCGCGTCAATTCCGCCAAGGGCCGCGTCAAGGACAACAACATGCGCCGAGATCCCCGTGTCGCCATCACGCTACAGGATCCTGCGAATGCCTACCGCCATCTGGAAGTCCGCGGGCGGGTCGTCGAAATCACCGAGAAGGGCGCCGACGACCATATCAACAAACTCTCGCAAAAATATCTCGGCAATCCCGTTTATCCCTTCCGGCAGCCCGGCGAAGTTCGCGTCATCTACAAAATCGAGCCACAAAAAATCAGCACCATGGGTTGACGGATGGAAAAACGGAAAATGGAAATGGAATTGGTTGGGTAAGGTGGGTTGCCATTTTCTATGGTGACTTTTTCATTTCCCAAGTCTTCATAGCCGCGCGGCGACGCGGGCGGCGATTCGTCCCTCCGGCGTGCGGAAAACAAGAGCAAGGCTGTCCATCAACGACACGCCGGCGCTGGGAACCGCTAATTCGTACGACCATTCGTAACGCGCCGGCAACTCAGCAGTGAGCGACGTTGCATACGGCTGGATGCGGTCCACATGCGACGCAGTTTCCTTTGCGTCCTTCACCGGCCGCATATCCACGCCGTGTTTCCAATACAGCGAAAGCCGCAGATCGTCGATCATTTTCTGCGTCATGTATTTGCGTGTTCCAACTTGTTCCATTCCTGGGGGGCAGAGCTGGTCACGAATCATGAAAGAAACCGTGACGGAGTCGGGAAACTTCGTCACCGTTTCTGTGCCGCGGCGGAACTGAGTGCCGTTGTCCGTATCAATGCGCTTGAGGCCGTCGAAAAACTCTCCGGCGTTCATGATGCCGTAGATTCGGAAGCAGACGCCGTTGGGAAGGGATCCATCCGTTTCGAAAAGAACTCCGCCGTCATAATTCCAAACGGTTTTGTCGTGTCCCTCGTGTTTTCCGTGTCTGGCCGACTGCGCGGAAACGCAGGGAACCAGAAAAATAAAAAGCAACGGCACAAACACGACCGCCTTGGAGCAGAGGCACCGCATGCAGATTAGCTCTCATTATTAATCTAGCCCTTTCGAGGGTGCGGCGAGAAGAAACTTGAAGTCCTGAAACGTGTGCATGGCTTTGCCCGCGCCGGCCGCCTTCACTTCCCCTTTTCCCGAGCGGACCGCCTGGATGGCAGCCACCAGCTTTGGCAGCACGTCGGGCTGCGCCACCGGAACGTTGTGCGCGCCGAGCACCAGTTTCACTTGCGGAGCAAGCGCAGCAAGTTTCTTCGCGGACGCAACGTAAGCGTCCATGTCCGTCTCGGGCCGGTACAGCCAGATCGGCGCCGGATAATACGTGTCACCAGTGAACAGCAGACCGTTTGCGCGGTCTATCAGCGCGATCGCATCCGGCGTGTGCCCAGGCGTGGCAATAATCTCAAGCTTGCGGCCGCCGCCCAGATTAACGGTGAAGCCCTCGTGAACGAACCGCGAAATCTTCCACGGCTTCGTCACGTAAGTCTTAGGATTGAATCCCGGCGGCAGCTTGCCGCAGATTTGGTCGGACGCAATCTCCGCCTGAGCATCCGCGCGCGAACCTTTCGCATTCTTGCGCGTGAAGTCCGTCTCCATTCCGTAGACAAACGTGAATTCCGAGTTGCCGCCGACGTGGTCGTTATGGGTGTGCGAATTCAGAACGACAACAAAGAGCTTTGTCAACTGCGAAGTGACTTTTTGAATGTCGCTGATGCCCATGCCGGTGTCAAACAACAGGGCCTGTTTGGTGCCAACGATGAGATAAGAAATGGTTTCTTCCGCCTGATGAGGCTCGTAAATCGCGAACGTCCCCGGCGCCACTCGGTACACTTCAAACCAAGGATCGGTGACTGGCATGCGCAGCAGCGTCTTGTAATCCGGGCGCGGCAGAGGCTTGCACCACTCTGGAATGCCCTTGGTCTGCGCCCCCAGCGAAACCGGCAGCAAACAAAACAGCCCCAGCCGTGCGAGTTTTGTGGAAAAGCTCACGATTCCCCCCGGTTGTGACTCGTTGGATTGTGCTGGGCGCGTTCAAGTATGGTATAGCGTCCTGAGCATGCGGGCAAACTTTCCTGTGCGTTTGTGCCTTCTTTGCAGTGAGAGGTCAGTTCCCTGTTCCTTCAGTCTTTGTTTACGGGAACTCGTCCGGCGCAAGTGTCATTTCCCATCTACGGAAAATGCCAGCAGCACATTGCCGGGAGCAGCCCCCAGAAAGGCGTATCCCGAGTTGACGTACAGCGTTCCTCCGACGATGACCGCTCCTGGGCCGTCGAGCGCGCCACCGTGCGCCTTTACTCCGTTCGTGGTCTTGTAATCCTTGGCGGTGTCTACGTCCCAAAGGATGTGCCCGTCTTGCGCCGAATACGCTCGCAAGTGTCCGTCGAGTCCGCCGGAAAAAATCACGCCGGGAATTGCGGTCACGGCGGCTGATTGTGCCGGGCTGCACCCGGGGGCCTCGCCGCATCCGGGGTGCGGCGTCTGCCAAGCGATCTCGCCGGTGTCCAGCCGCAACGCGAAAAGCCCGCCTCCGATTTTCGGATCCAATTGCGCTGCGAACCCGAAGGCTGTATCACGCGCTCCCACCGTGCCTGAAGGCACGGGGTGCATCGTAACGTCTGAAACCGCAACGTACACATTTTTTGCGTCGGTAGCGGAGCCCCACTGCACACCGCCCGCCGTCCCGCCGCGGCCCACCCGCCGTTGCCACAAGAGCTCGCCCTGTTTGTCCGGATCCAAAGCGTACACGATACCCGATTTCTGTCCCGCAATCAGGGCGCGGCGGCCATTGCTCAGGTCGGCCAGAATCGGTGATGAGCCAAAGTCAAAATCGGGCCCGTTTGCTTCGGGACAGTTTGTGCGCAGTGCTTCCGCCGCACCGCAATTCACGTTGAACGCATCCCGCTTGGTCATTTGCCGCGACCACTTCAGTTTTCCTGTTCCCAGCTCGAACGCCAGAAAAGAATCGGAAGTCGGCGCTGCGGGGTCCGAATAGCTGTCGCCGGTGGTCACGTAAATCGTTCGTGTCTTCAAGTCCACGGTCGGCGAAGACCACACTCCTGCTCCCGATGGCCCCCACAATTGAACCCCAATCTTGCTCTTTCGTACCGGCTTGGGTTCCTCCTCCACCGTATAACTCTTCCAGAGAACTTTTCCCGTGGCTGCATCGAGGGCCGAAACGCTTCCTCGAAACTTGCAGCATTCGTATTGCGGATTTCCGGCGAACACCTCTTCCATCGAAGAAGTGGGAACGTAAAGTCTTTCGGCTGCAAGTGTCGGCGCTCCCGTAATCACCGCCCCGGGAAATTCTTCCACATGCGTCTTCCACAGGAGTTTTCCGGTCACAGCGTCGAGCGCATAAGTATTGGCATGCTGGTCGCCGAAGTACACCGCCCACCCGCTGCCGTTTTGTCCCAGGCTGACCGCTGTGCGCACGGGGGCATCGGTTTCAAAGGCCCAGAAGATGCAACCGGTATCCGCACTCAGCGAATAGACTCTTCGTTCAAAGCTCCCGACAAAAACGCGCCCTCCCGCCACCGTGGCCTGGGCCTGGGCACGGAAGACCCCGGGATAACCAAAGGCCCACTTCAGCTTGAGTTTTGGCACTCGCTCCGCGGTGAGTTGCGCCATCTCTGCCGGTTGAAAGCGTTGTTGCTCCAGGTTTACGCCCCATCCGTTCCAGTGCGGCTTCGAGAGCGGATCCGCAAAGGAGCGTCCCGCCTCCGCCGCGCAGAAAGCCGCTGCGGGAATCTGCTCTTTCGCGGGTCGCTTTCCTGTGAGGAATTCAGCCAAGTCGGCAATCTGTGCAGTTGACAATCCTAGTCCTTGCACCGCCATGCTTCCGCCCAGCAAAGCAAAACGGATATTCTCCGCCGCCATTTGCGCCAGCGCCGCGCGATTCGGTGCGCGCGGCACTCCCCCTTCATGACACGCTGTACAGCGTTGCTTGTAGAGCGCCTCCCCTGCCTTGTTTGTGGCCGCTTCCTGCCGCTGCGCTCCGCCAACGCAAACAGCAGCAAGCAAGAGAAAAAACATGCATGCTCCCAAGAATCTTGAGAAGGGTTTCACGGCCGGTCGTCTCCTTATCGCAGCGCCTTGCGAAAATGCACGGAGTGCTCGACTACTTCGAATCCCAAACGCTGGTGCACGTCCTGCGAAAGCGTGTTATCGCTCAACGCGTCTGAAGCCATTTCCAGGCAGCCCTGGCGTCGCGCCCATTCCTCGCCTGCCGCCAGCAGGCTCTTGCCGATCCCCCGTCGCCGGTACCCCGCTGCCACATACCAACCCTCGACGTACCCGACCGGGCGGGACGGATTGCAGCTCTCCGCATGGGAGCGCAATCCGCATTCCAGGAACCCCACGACTGAACCGTCCCTGTCTTCCGCAACGAAAATAACCAGCGGCAACGTTCCTGGCGCTTTCCCCGCAAGGATGAGTTCCAACTCCCGAGCATGTTCTTCGGCGGGCGATTCCGGCCAGAGCGCTGCAAGAAGTGGCGCGAGTCCGCGGAGATCCGAGGGTTGCGCGAGCCGCACGCAGCTTTCCATCAACAATCCCGGTGACGTCACTTGGGGGTCCCAGAGACGAAGATCGCCTTCGGAATCATCATGTGTACTCCCTTGTTGCCGTCCACCAGCTCCGTGATATGCAAATCCGCAGCGACGCTCGAAAGCATGTAGGCGTCGTCGCGCGAAAGCTGTTTCTCCGTGACGAGAAAGTCGATCATTTCGCGCACAGCCAATGTCGTGCAAGCGTTCAAATCGTCGTTCAAACCCATCGTGATGTAGTGCGTCGGCGTTTCCGCGCGCGGCCACTTCAGGTGCATGTTCTTGCGCACGATGAATTGAAATATGCCGATAAGCGAAGTCTCGAGCGCGGTGATGTCTACCTCTCCGTCGCCCTGACCGGCATGGCCGTCGCCGACCTCAAAAAGCGCTCCCGGCGCGTGCACGGGAATGTACAGGGTCGTTCCGGCAACGAGATCCTTGTTGTCCAGATTTCCCGCCATAATCCACGGCGGCGCGCTGTTCCACTTGCCCACGCTTTCCGGAGGCGCGACGCCCATGCTGCCGAAGAACGGATGCAGCGGAATCTCAATGCCCGGAGCAAACTTTGCCACCATGCGCCTTTCGTCCAGCGGAATGATTTTGATTCTCGAATAGGGAAAATCGTCCGGCAAATACCCGCGGCCCGGACCGAACGCGTTGTACGCATACGGAATTGCCAGTTTGATGGCAAGAATCTTGACCTCCAGCACTTCGCCGGGCTGTGCATCTTCGATGTAAATAGGCCCGGTGAGAATGTGCCCGCCCGGGCCTTTGTCTTTCACCTGCTCGGTGATGTCGCGCAGGGATTGTTCCACCTGGTCCTTCGGGACGCCAGCTCTTTCCAACCGCTCGGGGCTGTTGGTGATGAGTGTCTGAATTTCCACCGTGTCGCCCGACTTGACCCGCAGCACGGGCGTGGCCTTCGCGTCGTAGTAGCCCCACGCCACCGTCTTCGGCGTCGGTTTCAGCGTGTATGTCGCCTGCGCAATGGCTTGCCGCGCCGAGAACAACAGCAGTTGCACCATGACTGCTACACTGACGAGCCGGACACGAGTCATTTGATCTCCTTGTGGTGAGAAGCCAGGGCCGATGCGGCATCCGTTTCTGGTTTCGGCGTATCGCCGTCGCGCCGCTGATCGTAGCGGCGCACAAGCGAGTAAGCAACAAGCGGCGGAGTCACCATCATCATGGCTCCTGTTTCTTTACCCGTCCCAACAGACAGCCCAAGCAAGCTCAGCGCGGAAACGATAAGAAGACCCACAGGCGCCGGCGCCCAATACATGCCAAAAGTGGATTCACAAAGAGCTGGCCCTTAGCATTGAGAATCAAACCGAGCGAACCGATCATCAGCAACAAGAACCCACCGACGCCGCATACGATGAATCGCCGCGCGACCCAAGCGATTCGCCCGATTCTGCCGTTTCCCACTTTAGACAGCCCCTATTGCTCCGGTCGCTCTTTGCCCGAAGCGGTGGTGCCAGACTTGCGCTGCGCCAATCAGGTTGGCGTCTTCGCCCAGTGAAGCCAGCGCGATTCCGGTCTTTTCAAACGGAACAAAGCGGCAACCCTTTGCGATCACTTTGTGAATCTCTTCGAGGCTCATACTTTTCATGATGCTCCCGCCCATCACGATCCGGTCCGGCACAAACAAATTGATCAGGTTGGCCAGGCCCAGCCCGAGATAGAGGGCTTCGCGGGCAACGGCCTCTTGCGCCAACGGGTGGCCTTTCTTCGCAAGCTGAAAAATCTCTTTGGCAGAGAGGATTTCGGCATGACCGGACGTTGCTCGCGCGTTCGTATTGAACCAGGCCGCCATCGCCGGACCTGTGGCTAACGCTTCCCAGCAGCCGCGGAAGCCGCAGGTGCATTCCGGGCCGAAAGCATCTATCACGTGATGGCCAACTTCGGGATGCGCTCTGTCCACGCCACGATAGAGCTGCCCCTCGAGAATGATTCCGCCGCCGATGCCTGTGCCCACGGTGACGTAAATCAGCCGCGACTTCCCTTTTCCCGCGCCCCAAGAGGCTTCTCCCAGGGCCGAAGCGTCGCCATCGTTTTCGAGGGCCACGCGCACGCTGAATTCGCGCGCCAAATCCTTTACCGGATTGCAGCCCTTCCATCCCGGCAGAAAATCCACGTCGCCAAATTCACCCGTGAAGGGATAAACCCAGCCCGTCGAGCCGATGCCGATGCCGGAAAGCTCGGTGTTCGCTTTCTTGGCCGCTTCGCGCAGCATGTGAATCACATGGCGCAGCCCGTCGGGATACGCGCGCGCATTTTCCGTCGGCGTTTCAAGCCGCGCGAGGACCTTGCCGGCATCATTCACGATGCCCGCGGCAATCTTCGTTCCCCCAATATCCACTGCCCCAATCATCGCCCATCCTCTCGACAACTGTTGTAGGGACGCAGCACTGGTGCGCCCTTTTCATGTTACGAACCAACGATGCTGGTGCCATTCCGAGGCCGCGCCTTTTGCGGCCAAGGGGTCCTGGGTTGCTTCAAGCTCAATCGAGTTCCGCTGAGAACATTGCCTTCCACGAGTTGAGTTCTTGTCATTGAGTCGCGTCCGACCGAGACCTAGCCCGGATTCCTCGCTGCGCTCGGAATGACACGCTTTGAGATTTTTCGTCAAGCTGCCAGACTTTCTCCTTTACCGCTTTTCCTCTTCGACTTTTCCGCTTCTTCTTCGTGACCTCTGTGCTCCGACCTCCGTGGCTCTGTTAATTCTTTTTCCTTTCTTTCGGCAACAAACCTCCCTCCTCCTCGACGATGTATGAAGACAGCCGAAACGTATCGCAATCCACTCCAGAGAGCCCCGCGAGCCGCTCGGCGACAAGCTGCGCCGGAATAATGTCAATCAGGAATTGCCACTCCGCGGGAATTGCCGGAAGCTGGAACACCAGATCGCCCGCACCGTCAGGAACTTTCTGCCCAATCAGCATGACGTTCGCGCCAAGCTTCCGCAGATCGCTCGCCACGGCGAAGTCCTGCTCGCGCATCTGCGCGCGGTCCATCCACATCCCGAAGCGAATGCTTTTGCTCACGATTTCCTGCGGTCCATGGCGAAAGCTGCCGGTGCCCATGGCCGTCGCGGGAGACTTCACGCCTTCCTCCCACATCAGCCGCGCTTCGTAAGCGCTGCCAAGACTCGCCCCGCGCGCCAGGAAATACGTCGTGGTACGCGGCGCAAGCCACGCCGACCTGACAATCTGTTCTTGCCATTCAGGAATCAACCGGCCAGTCTGCCCCAGAGCGTCCGAGAGCGATGCTGCAAGCTCTGAATCGTTAGGGGGTCGGAGCTTTCGCTCCGACATTGAAGCCTTCCCTGCAAGGGGGGCTTTAGCCCCTGAGGAACTGCCGTTTGTTTCTGCCACCACGGTATGTGCCAGCATCCCCGCCGCCAGCGCCAGCGTAGTGTAGGTGTTGACCGAAATTGCGTGATCGAGCTTGATGGGCACGACGATAACCGTATGCGCTTCTTTGGCTAGCGTCCCTTCGGGAACATTCGTGATCCCGATGACGGTGACGCCTGCTTGACGCACTTTTCTTGCCAATTGCACAATCTCCGTGCTCTTGC
>DATFRZ010000015.1:0-11686 GCA_035262885.1 Candidatus Acidiferrum sp. | reverse complement strand
TTGCCGCGATTCGATAGCGCTGCTGCCAGGTTAATTGCTGTCGTCGTCTTGCCTACGCCACCCTTTTGATTCGCAATCGTGATGATGGCAGTCATCTTTTTCTTCTGCCTCCGTCCGCCGGCCCTCGCCACAAACGAAGGGCACGCGCACAAGCAGGCTGCGAACTGGCAACCGGGTTCCTATATATGGGTGCTGCCTCCTGAAAACCCCCAAGGCCTAGCACAACTCTACGTGCGCCGCCTCTTCGTTTGCAAGGAAAAAAGTGCCGGATTCGTCGATTTTCGGAGAGATTGTGGAAATTTCCCGTTCCAGATCGGACCGGTGCTGATGCCCCCCACCCTACCGCACACCCCGAAGTCGCGACCTTAGAAGTCGAGGCCCCAGAAGTCCTCCATCGGGTCTTGCAACTCGATTCCAAGCTCCCACCCCGCCGGACTCTCATGTCCCCGCCAAATCAAATACCCATCGCTCGCGTTCTGGTTGACCAGGTTGATCACCCGCACCTTTTGCCCCACTGCAAACGCATGCGGCACCACCGCCAGGCATCCCCTCGCGCTGATGTCCTTCGTATGCCCTTCCGCTCGTACCGTCTTCTGGTCTTCGCTACACTCGATGGCAACGCGCACACGCGAATTGAGTCGGCCGACACCCCGGATTTCCTTGCCCTTCTGCTCAAACTTCACGTTTTCTTGCAGTGCCACAAGCAACTCCCCGATCTAAATGTAGCCCCGGGTCTTGAGCCCGGCCACCTTCTCCCGGAACTTTCCAACCTTCAAACCTTCCAACTTGCAACCTCTTAAAGGTGCCTTATCCACCCTACGAGCCTCCTCACCGCCGGTCAATGGAACTTCACGCCCAGTACACTCGCAAGTTACCCCCTGCCGACAACTGTTCTTTCGAGTGCTTCGCGATTTTGGAGACAGCACATCCTCCCGCCGGTTTGCTCCTTTTCCCCGCCCCGCTTACACTTTCATGACTCACGCCGTGAACACGATCAGCCTCAAGGCATTTCGCCACGAACTTCGTCCTACCATTCGGCTTGCTCTGCCATTGGTTCTCGCCGAAATCGGCTGGATGAGCATGGGCATCGTGGATACCGTCATGGTCGGCCACCTTCCGGACAGCGCCCGCGCCATCGGCTCGGTCAGCATCAGCTCCAATCTTTTCAACGTCCTGGCCTTTTTCGGTGGAGGCCTCCTCATCGGTCTCGACACCCTCGTGGCCCAGGCCTTTGGTGCTGGCCGCCGCGAAGACTGCCACCGTTCCCTCGTCAACAGCATCTACCTCAGCATCGTCATGACCCCTGCGCTGATGCTCCCGGTGTGGTTCTTCGACCCTCTTCTTCGCCGTTTACACATCGAACCTCCAGTCGCCGCTCTGGCTGTTCCCTACATGAAGGCCCTCGCCTTCGGCCTCTTTCCTCTTTTGCTGTATTTCGCAGTTCGCCGCTGCCTCCAGGCTATGAACATGGCTCAACCCATCGCCTTCGCGCTCGTCAGCGCCAATATCATCAACGCCCTCTTCAACTGGGTTCTTATCTACGGCAAGTGGGGCTTTCCCGCGATGGGCGTCATCGGTTCGGGTTGGTCCACCGCCATTTCCCGCGTGTACTTGGCAGCGGTGCTCGTGAGCTATCTTCTTTGGTATGACCGCCGTCACCGCACCGAACTGCTCAAAACTCCCGTCAACATCGACTTCACCCGCATCCGCCGCCTCATCTCCCTCGGCCTTCCCGCGGCCGTCCAAATCACACTCGAAATCAGCGTCTTCGCCCTTGCCACTGCCCTCATCGGCCGCCGGGGAGCCGTCGCTCTCGCCAGCCATCAAATCGCGCTAAACACCGTGGCCTTCACCTACATGGTCCCGCTGGGAATCTCCTCAGCCGCCGCCGTCCGCGTCGGCCACGCCATCGGACGCGGAAAACCCGCCTCGGCGGGCGACGCGGGTTACACGGCCATCTTTCTCGGCGCGGCCTTCATGACTCTCGCCGCCGTCGCACTCCTGGTCTTCCCCCGCTGGATTGCCTTGATGTACACGCCGGACGAAACCGTCATTCGCAGCACCTCGCAACTTCTGATTGCCGGCGCCGCCTTTCAACTTTTCGATGGCGTTCAGACCGTGGCCACTGGCGCCTTGCGCGGCGCAGGAGATACGCGCACACCTATGGTTTGTCATTTCACCGCCTACTGGATCATCGGCATGCCTCTCGGCGCGTGGCTCTGCTTCACTCGCAACTGGGGCGCGTTCGGGATATGGTCCGGCCTAAGCCTCGCGCTCATCCTGATCGGCATTGTGCTTCTCTTTGCCTGGCGGCGCACCGTTCATCGGCTTACTACTCACCAAGTCCGCTTCCGGTGACTTCGCACCCGGAAGGCAATAGGGCTCAAGGAATCCCTGCCTACGGCTTGCATCCATTCCCGTAACGGGGGCATCCTAGTCCTACAGTAGCTTGTCCCCAAGTAAGACGCCGGTTCCACCCCAGCCCGTGCCGGTCATTTGCAATCACAGGAGGAATTCGTGAAGCACAAGCACTTCGTCCTGATTACGGCCCTGACCTCAATGTCCTTCGCTTTCGGTCTGCCGGCGCTTGCCCAGCACGGCCACGGCGGTGGTCCTCCCGCAGGCCACGGTCCCAGCATGGCAAATTCAAGCGGTGGCTCGGCGCGTGGTGGCGAAGGGATGAATCACACCAACATGTCGCACGCTTCCCCCAGCACCGTGCTAAGCCACAACACCGCCATCGCCAACAAAATCAAAACGCTAACCGGCGAAGATGCGGCTACGGCCTGCGATGGCTTCAAGAATTTGGGTCAATGCGTGGCCGCCGCTCACGTTGCAAAGAACCTCAACATCCCCGGCGGCTTTGACGCTCTCAAAGCGAAAGTCACGGGAACAGGCTCCGTCAGCCTCGGAAAAGCTATCCAAACGCTTTCTCCGAACGCCAACTCCAAGTCCGAGGTCAAGAAAGCCCACAAGCAAGCCTCCGACGACATGAAGGAAGCAGAGACCAGCTCCTAAGTGTCTCTGGATTGAGGCCGACTCCCAGGCCTGTTCTGACTTGAAGCCAAATTTCCGGTGGCGAAGCAACACTTCGCCACCTCTTTCGTTCTCCTTTTGGGGAACTCCCCGCAGCGAGGTGAGTTATGCGTGTGGGGTTTTCACGAGTCACCGGTCACGAGTCACCCGTCACTGCCAATCACATCTTGTACCGGCTGCCCAGGTCCTCGTCGGAGAGCCCTTCGAGCCAGTTGCGCAACTGCTCGTTGGTATTTTTTTCGGTGAAGGCGCTCGAGACTTTCGAATTCTTGAGCACCACTTCATCCACGTAAATCGGGCAATCCATCCGCAGCGCCAAAGCCAACGCGTCGCTCGGCCGCGAGTCAATCGTCATCATTTGCCCATCACGTTCCACCCAAATCAGCGCGTAAAACGTGTCATCTTTCAGGTCGTTCACCACAATCTTTTGCACACGCACTTCGAGGCCCATCAGCACATTTTTCAGCAGGTCATGGGTCATCGGCCGCGGTGTGTGAACTTTTTCAATTTCCAGTGCGATCGCGTTCGCCTCATACACGCCCACCCAGATCGGCAGAATCGCCTGCCCTTGCACATCCTTCAGCACCACAATCGGCATGTTCGTCACGGGGTCCATCATCAGGCCGCGGATTTTCATTTCCACTTCCATGAAGGCCTCCCTTGGGTCAAACCACGTGCTCTCCCACTAGGCTATTCGGCGTCGCTCCTGTCACATGAACTTGTACGTAGCTTCCCAGAAGTCCCTGCGAGAGTGAAGTAAAATTTGCCAGGCGATTCGAACTGGTATATCCGGACCACTGGCTTTCGCGCCGCGATTTCCCGCTCACCAGCACCTCAAACGTTTCGCCAATCAATTTGGCGTTGTGCTCTTTCTGGATTTCGCGCTGCTTGTCTTGCAACACGGCGAGCCGCCGGCCTTTCTCTTCCTCAGGAATCGCAGCGTCCATTTTTAAGGAGGGCGTGTTGGGCCGCGGAGAATATTTGAAGGAGAACAGGCTGTCATACTTCACTTCATCGAGCAAACTCAGCGTCTCTTCTAAATCCGCTTCCGTTTCGCCCGGGAATCCCACAATGATGTCCGTGGTAATCGCAATCGGGCGCGAAGCGCCGCGGATCATCGCGATTTTTTCCAAATACTCTTCGCGGGTGTACGTGCGCTCCATCGCGCGCAAAACTTTTGTCGAGCCCGACTGCACCGGCAGATGCACGTGCTCGCAAACCTTCGGCTCCGCTTCCATGGCATCGACGATATCAGGCGTGAAGTCGCTCGGATGCGACGTCGTAAACCGCACGCGCCGGATTCCCGGCACATCCGCCACGGCGAGCAGCAACTCCGCAAAACGCATTTTCCGCGGTGTCGGATCCTTGTAAGAATTCACCGTCTGCCCGAGCAGCTGAATCTCCGAATATCCGAGCTCCGCGAGTTGCCGGACCTCCCGCAAAATCGAATCGCTCGGGCGGCTGCGCTCCGGCCCGCGCGTATAAGGCACTACGCAGTAGGAACACGCCTTGTCACAGCCCTCGATAATTGTCAGGTACGCCCGAAACGGGTTGTCGCGCCGCGTCATCACCGTCTCGAACGTTTCGTCCGTGTCCTTACCGAGCCCCGTCACGCGATGATTCCCTGCCTCGAGCTGCGCCAGCATTTCCGGCAGTTTCCGGTAGCTCGCCGACCCGCACACCAGGCTGACCCATGGCGCGCGCTCGAATATGTCTTCGCCTTCCTGCTGGGCCACACATCCCAGCACGCCGATGATCTTCCCTTCGCTCTGCTTCGCCCGATACTCGCCCAGCCGCGAGAAAACTTTTTGCGCCGCCTTCTCCCGAATGCTGCATGTGTTATAGAGAATTAATCCCGCCGCTTCGGGCGTTTCCACCTGCCGGTAACCGCGTGCCAGCAAAACGCCGGCCACTTTTTCTGAATCGTGGTCGTTCATCTGGCACCCGAAGGTTTCCAGGAAAAACGTTCCGCGCTCCGGTGCTCCAGTCAACGCTCCACGCTCTGGGGAGGAACGAGGTAAGGCCGCAGCCCCGGTCCAATGATTCCCCTCGCCCGTCAATCGTCCAACGTCGAAGTCAAACGCTTTACTCATGCTCAATTCGCAGTCTACCACACCTGCTTTTTTGGAACCTGCGGTTTACCCTGCTTGCGTCGCGAGTGTTCGGCGAGGGAAGCCCGGCAAAGAGCCGCTTGCCGCCGCGTTTCCGCCGCCAAGTTGCACTCGTAAATGAAACACCTGCTCCCAATTCAACCGAAGGGCCACTAGTCGCGAGTCACCAATGACGGCCCTAACCCCTGTTTCCCAATAAGCAGCACAACCAGAAACTTCCGCATCGTATTGGTTGCGGGTGTCCGGTGCGTGTGTTACGGTTTTTACGCCCAGAAAAAATTTCTCTTTCCCTGAGGGGCACGCCATTTTTCTCTTCAATACAATCCTTGCGACCGACGTTATGGGAATTCTGGAGCAGACCGGACTGGTCGCCCGCGTCGTTCTTGCGATTCTTTTCCTCTTCTCCCTCATTTCCTGGGCCATGATTTTTCAAAAGTGGGGAATGTTCGGCCGCATTCGCCGCCAAAGCACCCATTTCCTGCAGAATTTTCGCGGCACCCATGGCGTCGCCAACCCGCAGCTGCTCGCGTCTTCCGGTTCGCCCTTCGCCAATGTCTATTCGGCAGGCTATCGCGAACTCCAGATGCAGGTGGGCGGCATTTCGGCAAATCCGCATCCGCCCAAACTGAAAAGCCTGTCCGCCGTCACCGTCAGCATGCAGTTGCAATCCGCCGAAGAAGTGCGCCGCGTTGAAAAAGGCATGTCCTGGCTTGCTACCACGGGCTCCGTTACGCCATTCATCGGGCTCTTCGGAACCGTCTGGGGAATCATTGATGCGTTTGCGGGCCTCGGCAGCGCCGGAGCCGCCAGCCTTCGCGCCGTCGCGCCGGGCATTGCGGAAGCCCTGATTACCACCGCCGCTGGCCTGGCCACCGCCATCCCCGCGGTCATTTTTTACAATCAGTTCTTGCAGAACATTCGCGACCTGGCGCAGCGTTTGGATAATTTCGCCATGGAAGTCACCGCGCAGGTCGAGAAAGCATTTAATTAGGCTTTCGCGGCCGTCCCACCGGCCACGGCAAAAACTACCATGCAACTCGGCAAATCAACGCAAACTTCGCTTTCCGAAATCAACATGGTCCCGTTTGTGGACGTGGTCCTGGTGCTTCTCATCATCTTTATGATTACCGCGCCCATTCTGCAATCCGGCATCGAGGTCGACGTCCCCAAGACGAAAACCATCAAAGACATTAGCCAGGATCGCCTAGTCGTCAGCATTGACAAGTCGCAGCGCATTTACCTCGGCAACGATCCCATCAACATTCACCAGCTTGGCCCGAAAATCAAATCGCAACTGAAGGATACAAAGCAAAGTGTCTTTCTGCGCTGTGACGAGAAGGTTCCCTTTGGCATTTTTGCTTCCGTGGTCGACACCCTGCGCGTCTCCGGCATAAATAACATCAGTATTGTCACCGAGCCCCTCACGGAGCGCGCGCGAACGCAGTAAGATAGGAATATGGCCACCGCTCTCGCCATTCCGCGCGATCTTTCCCTCAAGAGATACTTCTTTCGCTCCGTGTTTTTTCATGTCCTGCTGATTGCCGCGGTCTTGAGCGCTGCTTATTTTGACCGCCGCGGTGCCGACTGGGGCGGCGTAGGGAGCAAATCGAGCGGCGGCATGAAAGTGAACCTCGTCAGCCCCGCCGGCATACCTATGCCTAGAGAAGAGACGGTCACCGAAAGCAAAGTCGTCGATCCCACCAACAGCCTTCACAAGGAAGAGGTAAAACCTCCCCCGCCGGAGCCGAAGACCGATGCAACCAAGATTCCCAAGTTTGAAAAAGAAAAGCCGTTGCCGCCGTCGCGTAAATCTCGCACCCTGGAAGACAAAAGGCTGGAGCCAGATAACGTCGTCCCGGGCCATAGTGGCAGCCCCAACCTCCCAACGGGTTACTCTGCGACTCCCGGAGCCTCTTCTCAGGGCGTGTCGGCAATCGGGCAAGGCGGGGGCGATTTCGCCGGTCGATATCCCTGGTACGTGGATGCGGTCCGAAACCGGGTTGAGCAATCGTGGGATCAGACTACGATTGACCCGGCTGCCCGCGCCGCTCATCAGGCTCACGCGGTGGTGAGCTTCAGAATTAACGCGAATGGCTCCATTTCAAACATTCGCATGGCTCAAGGCAGCAACAACTCGTCGATGGACTATTCCGCCATGCGAGCGCTGCAAAGTATTGATGCCTTCCGGCCCCTGCCCAACGATTACATGGGAAAGTATGTCGACGTGACTTTTGACTTCGATCTTTCTTTAACCCGGTAGCCGCTCTCACTACCGGAAGAGCGTGATTTTCAGTAATCAAAGGGGGTAACTTGCTGAAATCTGTGCGATGTTTGGGACTCCTGTGTTTCGTCGCGATCATTCTCATAAGCTGCCGTTCCGTTTTAGCCCAAGACCGGATTCGCATAGCCACCGGGCTCGGCCAAACAAAGATCCGCGTGGCCCTGGCCGACTTCGCCCCGCGCTCCGAGTCCGCGAAATCTCATGCTTCTCTGTTCACGCAAGTCGTCCGCAATGACTTGGCATACAGCGGCATCCTCGACCTCGCCAGCCCCAGCTTCTACCCTCCTCAGGTTGTTTCGGTCCCGGCCGAGCTAAAAGCTCCTGCCTGGATCGCGGTGCCCACCAACGCCAACTACGTCGGCTTCGGCAATTTGACCGAGTCCACATCTGAAGTCACCATCCAGGCCTGGCTCTTTGACGTGCGCAACCCCTCGGCCCCCCCCGTCGTCGGCAAAGTCTATCGCGGCGCTCCTACGGACTTGCAGGTCCGCAAATTCGCCCATCAATTCGCCGACGAAATCATCAGCAAACTTACAGGCGGCCTCCCCAGCATCGCGCAAACGCAAATCGCCTTCGTTCGCTCCACCTCTGCCACCACGAAGGAAATCTGGGTGATGGATTACGACGGCGCCGGCCAGCACCAGCTCACCGGTCTTCATTCCATCTCTCTCACACCTCGCTGGTCCCCGGACGGTTCGCGCGTCGCTTTCACCTGCTACGCACCGTACCGAGGTGTCACTAGCGCACAAATCTGCATGTATTCCATCGACACCGGGAAGGTTATCTCTTTCGCCCGCTTTTCCGGCACCAACAGCACTCCAGCCTGGTCGCCTGACGGCACGCAAATTATTTTTTCTTCTTCTATGCAGGGGAGCGGCACTGAACTCTACGTCAGCGACATAAACGGGAGCCGCCCCAAGCGCCTGACGCAATCCGGCGGCAACATTGCCAACGTATCTCCGGCCTGGAACCCGAAGACCGGCCAAACCATCGCCTTCGTCAGCGACCGTGGCGGTACGCCACAACTCTACTTGATGAACCCCGACGGCACCGGCGTCACGAAAATTGACATGCCGGACAAAGGCTACGTCATCGACCCCGCGTGGTCGCCTAACGGCCAGTTGTTGGCCTTCAGTTGGCGCCGCCCCAATGACAACTACGACCTTTACATCATGGATCCTACCTCTCAGCAGATTCTGGAATTGACCCGCGATCAAGGCCGTAACGAGCGCCCGAGCTGGGCGCTCGATGGCCGCCATCTGGTTTTCGAATCCACGCGTTCCGGCGAGCGCCAGATCTGGACCATGCTCGCCGACGGTTCTCAGGCGCACCAGTTAACCAACGGCGGCCACAACGAATCGCCGAACTGGTCCACACATTAAGCAGCGTCGGCCCAAGAATGCGCCCGGCACGTGTCATTCCGAGCCGCATTTTGCCCGCCTGCCGCAGGCGGGCGGCCGAAGATTCTGTCCCATCGCGCCTTTTGCGCGATGAGTCCAGGCTGGGTCGATATATTATTCAGCTCCCCTGAGAGGATCATTTCGATTAAGATTCTGAACATAAGTCCGGAACCCTGGGGGCCGTCCGCGCATCTCATCTGTGGACTGAGTGGGCGTGGTTGTCCGTATCGGTTGCTCCCCTGGAAATCCGGTTCTTTGTTGTTGAACCGCTTGTGTTTTACGGCTGGGTATAATATATCGTATCACGATACATTGCCCGGACCCAGCCCGCTGGTGTTAGGATAGTGGCTCTGTTGGGGCGTACACGGGGATTCTACTGTTCAGGAGGATTCATGAATTTGGCTTCACGCTTGTCCCATCGCGCAAGCTTGTTCGCGTTGCTCACTGCTGCTGTATTGACCTTTGGCTGCGGCCCCAAGAAAGTTACCGCGCCGCCAAAACAAGCCGAAGCGCCACCTACGCCCGCTCGTCCGACGGTGACGCTGCAGGCCAATCCAACTAGCGTCAATAGAGGCGAATCCTCCACGCTCAGTTGGAATTCGACCGATGCTACGCAGCTCTCGATTGACCCGGGAGTCGGCGCCGTGAACGCTCAGGGCTCTACCAAAGTTTCGCCGACCGACTCGACGACTTACACCATTACCGCCACTGGTCCCGGTGGCTCTGCCAGCGCAACCGCTGCTGTCTCCGTGAACGCTCCCGCGGCGGCTGTGGCACCGGCTCCAGAACCCGACTTCAGTGTAGAAGTCCGCGATGCCTTCTTCGACACCGACAAAGCCGACATTCGCTCTGATGCGCGCGAGGCGCTTTCGAAAACAGCGGACTACCTGAAGGCGCACCCATCAATCAAAGCGACCGTCGAGGGCCACTGCGACGAACGCGGCTCCACTGAATACAACCTCGGCCTCGGCGACCGCCGCGCCGCCGCCGTGAAGCAATATCTCGTTTCGCTTGGCGTTTCAGCCGGTCAGCTCACCACCGTCAGCTTCGGCAAGGAGAAGCCTTTCTGCACCGAGCACGGCGAACCCTGCTGGCAGCAGAACCGCCGCGGACATTTCGTCAAGGCCAACTGAGGCGTTTCGCTTCTGTCGGCGGCCATAACCGATTCGTGACTAATAGGCCGCAGGGCCGGGCAAACTCTTGCCCACCTGCGGCCCTCTTAATTAGAGTTGAGGCTGCTTCCCGGCTTCGTTCTTGTATCGGGCTTGTTTTAGAATGAATGTTGGATCCTTTCGCACCCTCTAGGAGGATTTGTCATGCGTCTACGCAACATCGCCATCTTCGGAGCAGCCGTTTTTGCCGGCGCACTCGCCGGTAGCCTCATGGGCCCGCGTCCGGTCCAAGCCGTTGCCAGGGAGATCATTGACTTGCAGCGCGACGTCACTTCACTGCTGCAAGGTCAAAAAGATATGTCCACGCAGATGCTCCAGGACCATACTGCCCTCAAAACCATCGTTGGCGGTTTCAACGACAACATCAACCGCCTCAGCGGCACTATGTCCTCGCTGCAAAAGTCGGTGCAGGACGTCCAGGCTAACTCCGGCGCGCGCCTCGAAACGATGTCTACGCAGGTCCAGGGCCTCTCCGACAATCTCGAAGAAATCAAGTCGCGTCTCGGCAAGCTCAATCAGCAGCTCGTCGATCTACAGAATTCCGTGCAGAGCATCGACTCGAAGATTTCTTCCGGCGGGGCCGCCCCTGCCACGGGAACTCCCACGCCAACCGCCAGCAACGCTTCGCCGTCTGGGTCCCCGGCTGGTGCCGCTCCCTCGGGCCCCGCTCCTTCTGCTGACATGCTCTATTCCAACGGCCTGAGAGACATTCAGAGCGGCAAGTATGACCTGGCACGTTCCGAATTCCAGGACTACCTGAAGTATTACGGCAAAACCGACCTCGCTTCCAACGCGCAGTTTTACATCGGCGAAATCTATTACCGGCAAAAGAAATATCAAGAGGCCATCTCGGAATATGACAAAGTCATCAACAACTACCCGAAGAGCTTCAAGCTCGCTCCGGCGCGGCTTCACCGCGCCACAGCGATGATCGCGCTCGGCCAGAAGGCTTCCGGCATCCGCGAACTTCGCGAAATCACGAAACTCTTCCCGGGCAGCGAGGAAGATCGCTACGCGCGTGCCCAGCTCAAGGAGCTCGGCGCAGGCGCCGGCGCCCGCTAACGCTCGGTCCGCAGTCCTCGCCCACCCTCGCTCGGCAGTTCTTGTTCGGACGCCCTCGTACTTCGCTCCTCTCTCGCCCAGCCCCACCGGTTCGCAGTTCGCCGTTCGCCGCTGGCCGTCAAAGCAGGATTTGTCCTACCGTAGTGGCGGGTATTTAGACCCGTGCTTTTGCTCCCTCCGTTTGTCCATCGGCCCCGGTACCGGTGGTCAATCGGTTTGCGCATATCGGGCTCGATGAAGTCGCCGCGATTGGGGGCCAGCGATGCCCTTCTCGACTTCTAGCACAAACCATTCGTCATCGTCGACCGGCGCTCACATAGCCTCATCTATTCTATCTAGTGGTGACGGCAGCGGGGCAAGTGCGAAACGGAAGACGTGAACGCGGGACAAATGATCTTCGGAGTGGGGTGGAGATTCCGTTTGCAGAATCGCAGGGACAAAGACCAAAGTCAAAGCCGGCACGCGCTAAACCCGCGCATGTGGCGGGCGGCTGTGGAAGGCTGAATTCGGGACTTGTGCGATCGCTTTCTCGGTAAAAGTAAAAGGCAGGGTATGTCCCATAAGCATGACCGTCAACACCATCACGACGACCCCTCCAAGCGAGGCAGGCAACACCCCAGACCA
>DATFRZ010000014.1:0-40019 GCA_035262885.1 Candidatus Acidiferrum sp. | reverse complement strand
TACCCCTAGCGGTGGCGGTCTGGCCCCGCCGCTTTGCACCGAAATAATTGAATACAAGGCTTTTACTGCAAATGCGTCCCCGCTTTCAACTGAAAACTTCTTTAAGCTTGCCTCTCAGACAAGCCAATTTCGTTGCCCCCGAGCAGAGTCGCGCGACTCTCTCGTCTCCTGCAAGCGACAAGAGAAGAAAGCGCTGAAAAGAAAGAGCATGTCGCTTCTTGTCGTTACCGGATGCTACGGCGGATGGAGCCTTAGAACACTTGCAAGGTTAAGATTCGCAAGCACTAACCTGTCCCTGGGAATCAAATTGGCTAGTCTCGAAAAACCAGGGCTTCGCTGTGGTGTACAGGCCAGGTCGTTCGGGTTGCCTCCAAAGGAAGCAGGCAAGGCCCGGGCGTATCTTGGCTTACGCGGCGGAGCCCGAAGAGGAAACTTCGGTGGCACCGCCCGAATTGGTGCCAGACGACCGTTCCGGCGCAGGGGTCTCGAACGCATGCAAGCGGGCGGCGAGGACTTCGGCGAGCAGGTCCACGAGTTTCTTCGCGCCGCTGCCGTCCGAATCTTTTTCCGGGTTGTATTGGGCGATGTCTAGCCCCAGCAGATTCTTGTGCTCGGCGAATTCCAGGAGCGCGGCGCGAACGTCGTCGAAGCGCAAACCGCCGCTGCCGGGCACGTTGACAGCGGGAAAATCTTCCTGGGCGATGGCGTCGGTATCCAGGTGAAGCACAAAATCGTGCGCCTCTGCGTGCATGTGTGAAAGCGCTTCCTGCGCCGCGCGCGCGCCGCCCTTGAATAGAATGTCGGCCGCGTGGCAGTGCCGGATGGGGGACTTGGCCAAGTACTCCTGCTCGGGAGGGTCGAGCCTTTCGAGCCCGAATAGCGTGACGTCCGGCTCGCGCACCAGCGGCGGCTCTCCCCAGAAGCGGACCAGCTCCGGAGCGCCCTTACCCAGAATGTGCGCTACAACCATCCCGTCAATGCGACCGGAAGGCGTGGACGCGGGGGTGTTCAAGTCGGCATCGCGATCGAGCCAGAGCAGGCTGAGGTGGTGGTAATAGCGGCGCGCGGCAGCCAGCAGGCCAATCACCTGGGCGCAATCGCCGCCAAGGACCAGCACCAGCGCTCCGCTTTTTACGGCTAATTCCGCGCGCAGCTTCAGGTCATTGAGGCCAGCGACGATTTCGGTCAGATTTCGGGCGCGGCGGTGCTCTTCGTCGTCGGCAAAAAGGCGCGGGGCGCAGTCCCCGTGGTCAACGACTTCGTAACCGGCGGCCTGGAGCCGCTCGACGATACCGGCGGCTCGCAAGGCGGCTGGCGCTTTTTCGCTTCCGAGGGAAAACGCGGCGGCACTCGAAGGCGCGCCAATCAAGGCAATCTTCTTCGGCTGACGGACGATTTTGACCGTCAATGTTTCACTCCTTGTTCAGCGTTTTCCGACCGCCGCGCTGGCATCACCATGACCGGAACGGAAAAATCTACAGGGTGAACTTTTCCGGTCCTGCGCGGCGTCCCCTTGGGAACTGCCGACTACGACGACAACAAAACTCTCAGCGGCGCGGCGCCGGTGCGATGGTCGCCAACTCCGGAGGCAGGGTAAAGCGGACGTCCTCGCGGATTAAATCCAAGTCGCGCTGATCGGTAAAGCCAAATTCGGCCAGCCGCTGGCTAACCTGCTCGACCAGAACCTCCGGCGCCGAAGCGCCCGCCGTCAGGCCCACGCGGGAGATGCCTGCGAGCCAGCCCACGTCTATGTCAGAGGCCGAGTCGATCAATTTTGCCTTCACGCCGCGGCGTTGCGCCACTTCCACGAGCCGGTTGGAGTTGGAGCTGTTCGGCGAGCCGACGACAAGAATCAGGTCCACGTCCTTGGCCACTTGCTCGACAGCTTCCTGACGGTTTTGCGTGGCATAACAAATGTCGTCGCTGGCTGGACCCTGGATCGCGGGGAATTTCTGCCGGAGGCGCGCCACGATTTCCTGTGTGTCGTAAAGGCTCAGAGTCGTTTGCGTTAGGAAAGAAAGTTTTTGCGGATCCTCGACTTCGAGCGCATCCACGGCAGCCACCGAGTCCACGACGAGCGTGCGATCGGGGGCTTCGCCCGAGGTGCCGATGATTTCCTGGTGGTCCTTGTGGCCAATCAGGATAATCGTGCGCTTTTCGCGGGCAAATTTCAGCGCCTCGAGGTGAACTTTGGTGACCAATGGGCAGGTGGCGTCAATGACTTTCAGCTCGCGCGCCTTGGCTTCATCGCGGACGGTGGGAGGCACACCGTGGGCGCTAAAAACCAGTACGGCGCCGTGCGGGACTGCTTCGATCGCTTCGACGAAAATGGCCCCGCGCCGCCGTAACTGCTCGACGACGTAGGTGTTGTGAACAATTTCATGGTGCACGTAAACGGGCGAGCCATATGCTTCCAGAGCCAATTCCACGATATCCACGGCGCGGACCACGCCGGCGCAAAAGCCGCGCGGCCTCACGCGGAGCAAAACCTTTCCGTTCCCATTATGTTGGTTCTGCATGGTCACCCTGCTCTTACTGCACGTCGAGCACTCTATCATACCTCAGCGGCGCACCCGAGGACACGCCGATTCGTCATTTTGAGTCGCGTTTGATTTCACAAGGAGAATGTTGCGAATCTCATAACGGGAATGGCCCTTCGGGCCGACGGCTAAAGTTCGGCTCTATCTTTTTGCGCAACGGTTGCCCATTCGGCCAGCGTTTCAAGTCCTTCGCCAAGGTAAAATTAGATATATCTTCAGGTTCACCGCGTCTTGGAAGAGTGAGGGAGTTCTACAAAGAAAGATGGTTATGGCCAGTTCCTCGAATCCCATCAACCGACGGCGCAGCGAGCGCGTCATGCTGCGCATGCGCCTCACCGTGGTTGCCGAAGACGCTACACGCAAGCGCCAGCAGTATGAGGCCATGACGCAGGTCGTCAACGCCCACGGCGGACTCATGAAAATGCAGACGGAGTTGCACGTCGGCCAGCCGATGTTGCTGCTCAACCCACAGAACAAAGTCGAGCAAAGGTGCCGCGTGGTGCGTATAGCTGACACGGCCGAGGGAGACTTCGCGGTGGCCTTCGAGTTCGACGCTCAGAATGCCAAGTTTTGGCCGGTCGTTTTTCCGCCCGAAGACTGGGTTGCCGTACCCGTCTGAAGCAAGCTGGCGCGTCTCTCCGGAAGTGCAACTCCTTTCCGTTTCCCGTGTTCTATAGAGTGGCAATGGTGTCCGCTTGGAGGACGCACTCATGACGCACGGCAAGATGACATACGGAAAACCAGCGCTTTTCGCGGTTTCGGTTTTGTTTTGTGGGTTCCTGCTGGCAGGTTGCGACGACTACGTTCAAATTACGCGCGATCCCGATGTTCGCATACCCAAGCTGGCCACCTGGGCGTGGCACCCGGCTTCCGAGCCAAGTAAAGCGCGCGACTCACGCGACTCGCGCCCCGTCGTTTCGCGCGATGTGATCTCTCGAGGCGAGACGGCGGTACGCGATCCCGATGCCAATACCGAAGCGGTCCGCCAGCGCGCAAAGACGGCCATCGAACAAACGCTGGCTTCCAAAGGACTCAATCAGATTAGCGACCCCTCGGTCGCCGATTTTCTGGTGGACTATCACTTTGCCGTGGAACGGCGCAACGCAACGGTTCCGGTGGCTTATGGCGGTGGCTATCCGGGCTTGGTGTGCGGCCCGTACGGCTGCTGGAGTGGCTGGGGTTGGGGACCGACACTGGTCGGCTACGAGCATATCCGCTTCCGTGAAGGAACCATCGTGTTTGATTTCGTCCAGCGAGGGTCCAGACATCTGGTCTATCGCGCCATTGGCCAAAAGCACGTACACTACGACAGGTTCACGCTCACGCAGGACGATATGAATGGCCTGGTCCATCATCTTCTGAAAGACCTTAGAACCCGTTGAAGTGGCCTTCGGGATTTGATTTGTGCAAGACGGGGTTGGGCTTCTTCGGCTCGTCAGAAGTACCCGCCGCTTGGGGCTTCGCCAGAGGATGGTGGCTAGTGGAGCAAACCAAACACGGCCACGCTGGTCCTCGTGCCGATGTACACTCTCCCGTTGGCAACCATCGGCGTAATGAAGTGTCCCCCAACTGCAGAGAAGTGATCCCGGTTCGACGCCGCTTGATTCGAATCGTAAAGCTCCTTTGTCAGGTCGGTGGCGTCGTAAGCGAACAAAACTCCTGCGCCCCAATCCAGCGCCCAAACGATCCCTTGCGTGGTGCCATTCGCAGAGATGCTGGCTACGGTTCCATTCCCACCGAAAACGTGGGCACTTTGCGAAGATGGCGAGGTTGCCAGGAGCGCCTTAGAAATCGGAAAGGCCTTCAAAGCACTATTGGTGGGGCCGAGATACACGGTGTTATTGAAAAAGACCGGCGACGAGTGATTTTCCCCCGAGCCCAAGGTGAATTGCTGATAGACATTGTTCTTGGCGGAATTAAACTGCCCCAAGTTGTCACGATCTACAACGTAGAGATTCCCGTCCTTCCCCGCGCCGACAGCAAGGTGGCGCGTCACGTTGCTAGCGTCGGCAAGATCGGGCAACAGCAGCGGGCCGGCTGAACCGAAATCGGCGTCCGCACGGTCTTCGCTAAGGGTATTGAAAGGAGTGAAGTAGTCTCCAACTTTGAGGCCGCCGGACGTTGAAAGTCGAACGAACGAATTCCCGTAGCTGCTGTTCGTCCCTGGTGTGTCGCCAAATCCGTTGCCGCTGATAACGTATACGTTCCCGGACGCGTCTGTGGCGGGTCCGCCGCCACCCATCCACATGCCGCCACCCGAATTGTTGGGCACCAGATCGATCGCGCTGCTTTGTTTGAGCGTTCCAGCGTCAAGCGCGATTACCCACGCGGAATATGCGCCGCAATCGCCGAATAGGCCGGACCACGCTGTGTAGATAGTGTTTCCGCTTTCCAGCAGGGCGGCTCGCTCATGGTGAACGGAGGGAAGGAAAGTTACCACGCCCCCGCTGCTGTTGCCGCCGGTGCCTGGGTAGGTTGCCGTGATGGTCGTAGGCCCGCCAAACAGCTCGTTCCCATTCGTGAGATCCAGCGCATGCAGTCGGTGGATGATGTTTCCCGAGGAATTCTGAGACATGGCTTCGACATAGATGGCATTGCGGTTGCGATCGATGACCGGCGTCGCGGTGACCCCGTTTGGACTGATGTTGCCGCACGGCAGGTTCGTGGCCGGAGCTTCTCCGCTCGGAAGGACCCTGGTTTGCCAAAGGATGGTCGCCGAACTGCCGCTGATGCTGCTTGCGTCCACCGCATACACGCTGTCGTTTTCAGTTGCCACGTACAAGACGTCTTTGTTTCCCTGTCCGGGTATGGCAAGCTGGCTTACGAAGAGAGCCTGCCCATCAATTTGGCCATCGACAGAGAATTCGCCGACCTTTCCAAACGTCGCCGAACTGACGTTGCTCGTGGTCAGCGTCGTTTCCTTCAAGTTCTGTCCCGTTCGCTGGACGTCGTAGTGATGGGTGACTACGTCCGTGGCGGAAGGTCCCGGCGGCACGGGAGGAGGCCCGCTGTTCAGCGTTGTGCGCGAAGAACTGCAGCCCAAGAACACAATAAACACGGAGGAAATTACGGCCGAAAGAAGTACCTGATGTCCCCGCATATGCCTGCCTATCCGTCAATTTTAAGGACTGTGAAGATACCTGCGTACTTGGCGGAGCAAGATTGTTGCGTTAACGCCAAGGGTCTTGAAGTCGCCTGCAAAAAAATTCTCGTCTACACTGCAAAGGCTCACAATCGGGCAAAGACCCGAGTTACTATGCGTGCTCTTCTTCCCCCCAGAAGAGCGCGAGTACGCAATGCTTGCTTGGGTCAACTCCTTGCCTTCATGAAGGTTTCCCTTCTATTCTCAGGGTCCCTGTGGTGCTGAAAGATCAAGTTGCTTTCATCACCGGCTCCGGCCGAGGCATCGGGCGGGCCATCGCGCATCTGTTCGCGAAAGAAGGCGCGGTGGTGTTTCTGACCGCGCGCACAGAAAAGGAACTTGCCGCGGTGGGGAAGGAAATATCGGAAAACGGCGGAAGAGCCGAATATGCCGTGGCGGATTTGACGCAAGACGCCGCGTGCGCTCACGTCGTTGCCACCGCTCGGGAAAAACTCGGCAAGATCGACGTCTTGGTGAACAACGCGGGGCATTACGGCCCCGTCCTTCCGGTGGAAGAATATCCGGTCGGCGAGTTCGACAAGGTCATCGCCATTCATTTGCGCACGGCCTTCCTGCTATCGAAGCTGGTGCTGCCGGAAATGTATGCGCGCCGCGCGGGCGTGATCCTGAACATTTCGAGCCTCTCGGCGAAGGCAGCTTACTCCTGGGGTTCCGCCTACGCCGCAGCCAAGGCCGGAATGCTCGGCCTGACACGGGTGACTGCCGCCGAAGCTGCGCGCAAAGGTGTTCGCGTCAACGCCATCTGCCCCGGACCGGTCACCGAAACGCAAATGTCAAAGGAATTGGGCGCTGATCTGGCGAAGCGCCTTGGCGTGAGCGAGGAAGAGCAACTGGCGGGGTTCCTCAAAAGCTTGCTCCAGGGTCGCGCGCAAACCGCCGACGAAATTGCGCGTGCCGCCCTGTTCCTCTGTTCCGAACAGTCCAGCGCCATCACGGGCCAATCTATTAACGTCGATGGCGGCGTCGTGTTTTACTAAAGCTTCGGCAACAAGTCCGGGAAGTTCAAATCGCGCAATCAATTCCCTTACTCTGGCGGATGACGCCGCGCTCGTCTGTGACCGCCGCGTAGCTGCAGGACGTGTCGGTCGTGTCTTCTAGGAGAGCATCGTAGTTTCGTCCGTCACCAGTCACGTGCAGCCGCCGCGACCATCCCGGCGGGATCGGAGAACCAGCGATTGGCACGCTCGCCTGTGGAAGGTGGCCTGGGCTGCCAAGAACGAATCCGCGCCCTTTGAACTCCGGGGTTGCAAGCAACACATCCCTTGCGGCGTAAACCCCATGGGTCATCTTGTACTCTGGTTCTGCAGTATTGATGGCACGGAGCAGATTGCTAGCCGCCAGGCGTTTGGCCGGCTCCGCATCGGCAGAGGAATGCGGCGCGTTTTGGCTGCGGAGTGTTTTGGCCGTCGTTATGAATAGAGCGATCAGAACAATCGAAAACAGGACTGACTTTTGTTCGCCCGTCAGACCTCCTCCGGGAACGGACCTTGCGCGGAATACGTTCCGGGCCTCCTCAAGCTGGGAGACGGGAGGGAGCCAGTGTGAATTACGCTACGGAAGTAAGCGCATTCCTTCCAGCAGCGTCGTCTAGTGCATTTCGTTTTTGTGGACGGCTCCGCCCTTCATCACGAATCTTACTTTTTGCAATTCCGTGATGTCTTTCAGCGGATCACCGCTGACGGCCACAAGGTCCGCCCACTTGCCTGCCTCGATGGTTCCCGCTTTGTCGCTCCAGCCAAGAAGCTCCCCGGCAACGGAAGTCCCAGCGCGAATCGACTGCATTGGCGTCATCCCGTATTGCACGTAGTATGCAAACTCTTTCGCTTGATTCACCTTTTTCCAGTCGAATCCCCCGGCGTCTGTGCCCAGCGCGATTTTCACGCCTTTTTTCACTGCTTTCGCGAAACCTTCTTTCTGTAGGTCCGCCATCTTCTGCCAATTTCCTCCGCGGCCCGGCGCAACGTACAAGCCCACCGTGAGCGTCGGCACCCAATAAATTCCTCTTCGCGCCATCTCATCCATCAGCGCGTCGGTCAGCCCGTCGCCGTGCTCAACGGTGTCCACGCCCGCGCGCAGCGCTGCCGCAATTCCGTCGCTGCCGATGGCGTGCGCCGCCACTTTCTTGCCGATCCGGTGCGCCTCGTCAACAATCGCTTTCGCTTCTTCGTCCGTAAAGTTCACCATGCTGTGCAGCACGCCGTCCGCTTCAAAATGATAGCGGCGGTCCGAGTAATATTTGATCCAGTCCGCGCCATACATTGCTTGCTCGCGCACCGCTTGGCGCGCGCCTTCGACGCCGTCAACATATTGCACGCCCGTCGGCAATTTCAGCTCCCAGGAATAGCCCAGTAGGGGATACATTCCCGTTGGCGTCATGGCCCGCGTGGCCACCTGCATGCGCGGACCAGGCACTTCGCCGTTGGCAATGGCCGTCTTCACGTCCACGTCCGCGTACATCGCGCCTTCGGTTTCCAGGTCGCGCATCGCCGTGAAGCCGTGCGACAGGGCAATTTCCGCATTGCGTGCTGCAAGAATCGCGCGGTAAGGAATCGACTGCTTCAGCAACTGCTCGTCGTACTCCGCCGAGGTGACGTCGCCTTGCAATAGAACGTGCGTGTGCACGTCGATGAATCCGGGCAGCACCGTGGCTTTCGAAAGATCGATAACCTCCGCTCCGGCAGGGGCGCTTCCACCCAAAGCAACCGACACAATCTGGTCGCCCTCAATCACAATCAGCGCGTTCTCCACCGGCTTGTCGTTTTTTCCATCGATCAATTTGCCCGCGCGGATCGCGACTCGGTGCGGCGGCTGTCCGGCGGCGAAAATGGGAATGAACAGGCTTGGCAAAACAAGGGTAAGAAAGCGACGCATGGGATCTCCTCCTCGGAGCCGCAAGCCTATCAGAGACTTCTCTTTTCGTCGCGTGCCCCAAAGCCTTGGCGGTGCCGCTAGAATTCCGGGGAATTCGCCGGAATCATTCGACAACCACCCTGCGTTCGGCTAACATCTGCGCATCGGGCCACAGCGAGCGGCGGCCGTCCACCTGTAAACGTGCCGCTCCGGAACACCATGGGAAATCCAGACGGCGTGCCAGGGAGCAGACTTGAGCCCATCGTCTCTTGCAAGGACTCCGGAGAATCTTGTGAAAGAAGAATCGCGTCGCAGCACGCGCATCGAGCGGTCCGTTCCGCTGATTGTCTTCGGCCATAACAGTTTGGGCGAGCCGTTTGTCGAAAGAACCGTTTCCACTACCGTGAACCTGCATGGCTGCCGATATCCTTCGCGGCACGAATATGGCGTGGGGACCTGGGTGACGCTCCAAGTGGTCGGGCTGAACGTGGAGCCTGCCCCGCCCGCGATTCGCGCCCGGGTGCGCTCGATTCACCCGTCGCAAAGCTCGCGCGAATTGCAGCAGGTGGGGGTGGAACTGGAGACTCCCGCCAACGTTTGGGGCATCGCGACGCCCCCTCGAGACTGGTTGGGTGTTGGAGAAATGACCAGCTCCATGCCTCAATTCTCTGAGGTTACGGAACCCGAGCTTGAAGCTGCTTTCACCCCCCTCGACGGCACCGCGCTCGAGGTGGAAACGCGAGACGCCGAAGGGCCAGAGGCGGGAGGGCCGTCTCCCGCGCTCGAACACAAGTTGGCCGAGGTGGCCACTTTTCCTTCTCCGTCGCCCGTGGCCGGAAAACCTCCCGGCCTCACGCTCACCGAAGCTCCCAAGCCGCAGCGCGTGGTTCTTACGCCGGATGGGCTGATCAGCACTCTTCAGGGAAAACTGCAGCAGGCCGCCGAGAAGGCCGTGCAAAGCGCCGTCGCGAAGCAATTGAACGAAGCCGTGCGCAACGCCTTGTCTGCTATCGACCAGGTCAAACAGTCCAGCATCCGCGAAGTGCAGGAGCTTTTCCAGAGACGCGTCGAAGCCACTACCACCGGTCTGGCCACAAAAGACGACATCGCCGCCGTGACTGCCTCGGTGATCGCCGCGCATTGGAAAGAGGAAATGGAGAAGTACCGCGCCCATGCCGAGGAGTTGACGCAGAGGCTGGCGCAGCAGGCCGCGGAATTGAAGCGCGAGATCGACGGCTGCCAGCAATTCCTGGGAAAGACAAACAAGGAACTTGAGCCCCGGGTTCAGGCTCGGCTCAGCGAAGCCGTGGCTTACGCGACCAAACAATTCGATGGCGCTGCCGCGCGAACCGTGGACCGGCGCTACGAGGGCCTCCTGGAAACCACGCAGTCTCTCTTGGAAGAAACCCTTTTGAAGCTTCAGGCTCGCTCGGCAGAGGCGCAGGCCCTAGTGCAAGGAGCGGTGAACTCGACGCTCGGGAACCTACAGCGACAAGCAGAATCGCAGTTGAATGTGATTCTCTCGGAAACCAAAGAGCGCGCCGCCTCGGCGCTTTCTTCTCTGGACGCCGAAAACCGCGCTGCCTGCGAAGCCCGGCGCCAGACTCTCGAAGCGGATGTGGCCCGCGCCGCCGAGCGCTCCACCGATCAATTCCGCAAAGGGATGAAGGCTTTCCTTTACTCTTGCCTAGTTGCGGCCGTGAGCGCTGTGGATGAGCACTCGAAGTCCACTCTCGAGGGCCTTACCCAGGACAACGGTAAGTCCTTGCCGGAAGGTCACCAGGCGGGGAACGGGGGCAACGGCTCCGTAAATCCAGAGGGCCCGGAAATCCTCCCTGCGCCTGATACTGACCCTTTCACCCACTAATCTGGAAAGAGTTTCGCCCAAACAAAAGGGCCAGCCGCTCTCTCTTAGGACGGCTGGCCCTTTTGTTTTCCTTGATTGCAGAACTTCCGTTACTCCTGAAGGAGGCAGGAGCAGCGGTTCTGCGTGTGCTCCGGCTGACGCCAGAAACTCGATTTTCAGCTTACGGGCTGCTCAGAGCCCGGGCGCCGGAACGGCCGGCGCGCTAGTTCCTCAACGCTATAAATCCCATGCCGAACCGCAACCAAGACCGGATGCCGGCTGTCCGCTACCCGGTCAACGGTCACAGCCCAAACCCGGTGGAGCGTATAGAGGCTGATGAGGACCCCGGCAATAGCCAGGAATCCCAAAGCAAACAGCGCAAACGCCGCCAGGAGTTCGCGAACCGCATAAAGCTGAAGCGCGCCGATGACTCCCAGCAGCCACCACATCCACTTACGGTCTTTATCTGCCTTCGTTATTTTGACTTGACTCTCCGCCGCATTCATGGACTCCCCCGGCTCCTAGAAAAACCTTACATTTCGCTTCATTTCGATGCTGCAACCTGCCCGAACGGGCACATCCCCAGTACCTGTACCATTAGACACTCTCACGCCCGCAAGAATCGATGGTACGCAAGTCACATTTTAAGCTCCAAACCAGTCTCCTAGTACCCGTCTCTCTAGACTCTCTTCACTGTAAAGCGATGAAGAAAAGCCACTTAGTGTAGTATACACTTTCGCCATTGTTTTCGCCAGGTTTTCCCTGTACCGCCTGTGGAAAACCTGGCCGGTCGTACAGGGATATTTTGCCGCGCAAAGGTGGTGATTCGAGTGCTCCCAGCGTATCAATCGAGGCCTCCAAACGAGGTCACCCGCCGCTCCAGAAGCACGCGAACCCTTAGCGCGTGCCAAGAAAGGTAACATCGGTTCGAGAGTTACTCGACTAGGTCGCGCGCGCGTCAGGAACATCGCGGAGGAGGTCTTGGCCGGGTTCAGTTTCCCTTCAGCGCATACCCGATGTCAAAGGGCAGCTTCCCATCCACGCGAAGAACTTTCACCGAGCTATTGATGGAATATACGTCGATAATCCCCGCAGCTCCTGGCGTCGCCTCCACCGTGCGCAGCAAGTCTTCGTCATTGTCCACAATCTTCACCGTCAGGCGCGATTCATTCAACTTCGCGATCGTGGCCTTGATTTCGCTGGCTGTGGCGCCAAAGAGCTTTTGTGTCGCATAGCGCATTTCTGGAGACTCCGGATCTCTCATCACCAGAGTGAAGTTCTTCCCATCGGGCCACGTTTTCTGGGTGCCTTTGCAGAACTTCGTCAAATCCGTCAGCGGAACGTCCGTCACTTTACTCCTGGCGGAAACCACCACGGCCATATTCTTGATTCCGGCGAGCGCTGCGCAGACTGCCAGCGAGAGACAACACCAAATGGCCGCGATTCGTAATCCCTGGGTCCTTTGATTCGGGCTCATAGTCCACGCCTACCTTGGATGGTTTCCGGCAGTATGTTCACTCCACGCGCTTCTTGGCAAGCGCGCTTTCAAGACGTGTGTCCAACCTGTCGCTTCTCGAGCGACGCTCGTGTCCGGCCAGCCCCTCCCTTAATTCTTCCGAACACCTGCCCTACAGGTCAGTATCCACGCTAGCCCACGCCGCGCTACGTTCAGGGACTGGCCCGATCTGAGGTCAATTTCTGGACAGGGAGCGATTGCACATGGCTCGTTTCGCTGTGCGTTGGTTTCTGCTGATCTTTCCCACGCTTCTTGCCTCTGGCGCCCGGGCGCAAACACCTTCTCCCCGCGTGGAGCCAGCCTCTAGCCGCGAGGCTCACGCGTCGCCCGTCGCCCCCCTTTCCAAGGCGCTTTTTGGCAGCATTCCTGTTTCGATCAAATCGGAGGAAGCGCGCAAATCACTTGAACTTGCCTGGGACAAGTACGAAAACGCCATGTATGAGCCGTCGGCAAACCTGGCTCGTCAGGCAGCAAAGAAGGACCCGCAATCCGCTCTCAGCTACGCCATGGTTTCTTTTGCTGCAAGGCGCGGCATGCCGGATGCCTCCGCGCTCGCCAAGGCCAAATCTCTTCTTCCCCGCGCGACCCCCGATGAGCAACTCTTGGTTCGCTGGATGACGGCCATTCAGGATCACAACTTGCTTCCAGCCATCGCCAGCATGAATGATCTGCTGAAAAGATTTCCCCGTGACAAGCACGTCTTGTACGTGACCGGCGAATGGCTCTTCCTTCAGCAGGACGACGATCGCGCGCGAACCTTGCTCGAAACGGCTTTGCAAGTCGATCCCAATTTCCCCGCGGCTCTGAATCGCCTCGGCTACTTGTATCTCGATTCGAGCAATCCTGATCCTGCCCAGGCTGCCGCTTCCTTGAAGCGCTATGCAGAAGTGGAACCCTCTTCTCCCAATCCACAGGATTCCCTGGGCGAGGTGCTGCGGGAAGCCGGCGAAGATCAGAGTTCGCTTGATCACTACCATGCGGCTTTGCAGATCGATCCGTCTTATATCAGCTCGCGGTATGGACTCGGCAATACCCGCACGCTGATGGGCGATTTTGCCGGCGCGCGTGAGGAGTACGAAAGTGCCATCCCCATGGCGCAGAATCCTATGGACGAGCTCTACGTCAAGTATCTGAAGACCTTTGTATACTTCTGGGAAGGGAAACCCGCGGAAGGCCGCACGGCCTTTGCCGCTCTCGCGAAAGAAGCCGCCGGCAAAAAGGAACCAAACTCACAATTTCAAATCGGGCTGGCTCAGGCCATGCTCGCCTCGGATCCGCAGTCCGAACTCGATCAGCTGAAATCTCTTTCCGCTTTTCTGGCCAACCCGCTTGCGGGCATGAACGAATCCGACCGCGGCATTAACCGTGCGAGTGTTCTGCGCGAACGCGTGCGAGTTGCCGTGCTTCAGGGACAAGCCAAGGACGCCGAACGAGCCGTTTCTGGGCTCGAAGCACTGGCCAAGGCTTCGCGGGACCAGCTCATCCAAAGTTACTTCGAGTCCGCCCGGGGCTTCTTATTGGCATTCCAAGGCGATTATGAAAATGCAGCCCAAGGACTTTCAGCCGACCAGCACTCACCCCTGGTGCTTCAACAATTGGCGGCCGTCCAGGAAAAGCTGGGCCACGCCGCGGATGCGCAGGCCGCGCGCACTTGTCTGAAATATCATCGCAGCTCGGAAGCCGAGTGGTTCCTGGCGATGCATAGCTCTCCGGCACAATCCAATTAGTTTGGCAGGCCTGCGGTCGTCTCTCCTTGCGGGGCGCAGCACCGCTGCGCCCTGTTGACCCTAGCACCCCTTTCACCTATCCCACTTTTTCATCGCCCGGTTGGCTTTATTTCTTTTTCACCAATCGCGTGAGCCATACCAGGATCACCGCTCCGACAAAAGCCACGACAATCCGTCCAATCAGCCCGCCCGCATGAAGGCCTAGTACTCCGAACAGCCATCCGCCCAGGATTCCGCCCAGGATTCCAAGAATGATGTCCACCAAAGCCCCGTAGCCGCCGCCTTTCATCACTTGCCCGGCCAGCCATCCGGCAATCAAGCCGACGATTACCGTGTAAAGAAGACCTTCCATGATTCCCTCCCTCTGGTGTGTAAGGAATGGACTCCTCGTTTGCCCGTCTCTTTTAGACTGCGCCTTGCCGAATGTCAACCGGACGGAATACACTGAGCTTACGCAAAAATCTTGACGCAGGTCCCCGGAGAGAAAGGATGATTCGCAGGGTTCCCCGCATTGCGTTTTCATTTCTCGCAATCGCTTTCCTCGCTGCCGCTTGCGCGAAGTTTCAACCTGACAAAGATCCAACGCCCGTTCCAGGCGCGTCCGTCCCCCATCCGACCATCGTCTTCATGAGCGACTTTGGCGTCGCCAACGACGCCGTGGCCATCTGCAAAGGGGTGATCCTCGGGATCGCCCCCGATGCGCGCATCATGGACATCACGCATCAGGTGACTCCCTATTCCATCGAGGAGGGGGCGCGCTTCCTGCAAGGGGTCACGCCTTACTATCCCGCGGGTACCGTCTTTCTTGTAGTAGTTGACCCTGGAGTTGGCACTTCGCGCAAAGCCATCGTCGTGAAATCCAAGAAAGGCCAATACTTTGTTCTTCCCGACAACGGTCTCATCACGCCGGTCATCGACCGCGATGGCCTCGAGTCCGCCCGCGAAATCACCAACACTGACTGGATGATCCAGTCGCCAATTTCTTCCACCTTCCACGGCCGCGACATTTTCTCGCCCGTGGCCGCGCACCTCGCCGCCGGCGGGGACTTCTTTCTTGTGGGCCCGGAGCTCTCCCAGCTCGTTCGCCTAAATCCAAAAGCCGCTATCATCACCGATCAGGGCATCGCTGGCGAGGTCGTCGGCCTAGACGACCCCTTTGGCTCGCTCATCACCGACATTCCCGGGGACAAATTCAAGGAGCTTGCCTACCGCCTCGGGGAGAAAGTTCCGCTTCTCATCGACAAGAAACCAGTCACTCTGCCTTACGCCAAGACCTTTATGGAAGTACCCGTCGGCGATGCGCTTGTTTATGTGGACTCCCGCGGCCACGTCGCTATCGCCGTTAATCAGGGCAACTATTCCAAGCAATTCGGCGTAACCCCACCGGCCTCCGTCTTTATCCCCCGCAAGGGCATTGCCATCGAGTCGAGCCCAACGACCCGGCGAAAATCGTCTTTGCCAGGCAAAACGTAGAATTAACCCTCAGGCAAAGGAGGGGAGGACCTGCCTTCGCCTTGGTTTTGCGGCAAACGCGCTGGTACGCTGGCGGTCCAAAGTTGCATTTTCTCCCCGGTCGCCCAACAATGAACCTGATGCAAACTCTTACGCGATGTCATTTTCTCTCTTCCAATTTCCATTTTCCGATCTCGAGGTTCTGCCATGCCTGAAGCCGTGATTGTTTCTTCCGTCCGTACCCCCGTAGGCCGCGCCTATAAAGGTTCGCTTCGCGCCACCCGTCCCGACGATCTCGCCGCGCTGGCCATCAAGGAAGCACTCGCTCGCGTCCCGGGGCTCGATGCCAAAGAGATTGACGACGTGATTCTCGGCTGCGCCATGCCCGAAGGCGAGCAAGGGATGAACGTCGCGCGCATTGCTGCGCTTCGCGCCGGCCTGCCTGTAGAAACTTCCGCGATGACCATCAACCGCTTCTGCTCTTCCGGTTTGCAGGCGATCGCGCTCGCTGCCGAGCGGATTCGCGGCGGCTCCGCGAATATCATTGTGGCCGGTGGCACCGAGTCCATGTCCATGGTGCCGATGGGCGGCAACAAGATTTCGCCGAATCCGTGGCTCGTGGACCATTATCCCGACGCGTACATCAACATGGGACTAGGCACGGAAAATATCGCGCGCAAATTCGGCATTACGCGCGAACAAGCTGACGAATTTTCTCTCAATTCGCACAAGAAGGCGCTCGCCGCCATGGCCGCCGGAAATTTCAAAGAGGAAACCATTCCCGTGGAGGTAAAAATCACTTCGCTTCCCAACGGCAATGGAGCTTTTTCCAAACCAAAAGCTCCCGTCAAGCCGGCGACGCAGGCTTTTGTATTCGCGACCGAGGAACTGCCTCGCGCTGATACGAATCTCGATGTTCTTGCCAAGTTGAAACCGGCTTTCCATGCCCAGGGAACCGTCACCGCCGGAAACAGCTCGCCGATGAGCGACGGCGCAGCGGCTAGTGTGGTTATGAGCGACGCGCGCGCGAAGTCGCTCGGCGTGAAGCCGCTCGCCCGCTTTGTCGCTTACGCCACCGCCGGTGTGTTGCCCGAAGAATTTGGCATCGGCCCGGTCGCCGCGATTCCCAAAGCACTGAAACTCACCGGACTTTCGCTGAACGACATTGCGGTCATCGAGCTCAACGAAGCATTCGCTGCTCAGTCGCTAGCCGTCATTCAGCAAGCTGGGCTCGATCCCGCGAAGGTCAATCCCAACGGCGGAGCCATCGCGCTCGGCCATCCGCTTGGCTGCACCGGGGCAAAACTTACTGCCAGCATCATCCGCGAATTGCAGCGCCGCAACGCGCGTTATGGCATGGTGACCATGTGCATTGGCGGCGGCATGGGCGCCGCCGGCATCCTCGAACGCCTTTCGTGAAATCTGCATGCGCGTGCGTCAACCACCTGTCATTCCGAGCGTAGCGAGGAATTTCTCTTGCAGTTTTGACCGCTGCCAATGGATGAAAATCCTCCCAGCTTCGGCTTTGCTTCTTTTCGCATTCTCGCTCAAAGCCCAGACACAGGAGCCGGTTCCCCTCGCGCGGGGAAATACGCCCGGCGAGCCGCACCACCACCTGAAAATCGAAAATGAATATGTCCGCGTGTACGATGTGGAGGTGCCTCCCCACGAGAACACCCTGCTTCACCAGCACGACCACGACTACATTTACGTTTCGCTTGGCCGCTCAGAAGTTGTCAACGCCATCTTGAACAAGCTCGAAATTCATCTTCGATTCCAGGACGGCGAAACGCACTTCACGCGCGGCGGGTTCGCGCACGTTGCCCGCAACGTCGCCGACACTCCCTTTCGCAACGTCACCATCGAACTGCTGAAGCCTCAAGGAGATGCTCATAATGAGTGCGGATTTGTAATTCTTGGTCAGGGAGCCGCCATTTGTGATCCACCACCTACACAGGACTGGACCAGCACGCAATTCGAGACCGAAAACGCTCGACTTGACCTTGTATCGCTCTTCCGGAGCGGGAAACACACGGAGACAGTCTCCCCTCTGGCATTTCTAGCCGTTGGGCTTGGCCGTGCTCCTGTTCAAGTGAACGCTAAAGGCAAATTGCCCAAAACGCTTGGCGAGGGCGAGATGGAGTGGTTCGATCCGGGATCGGATGTGCAGTTCTCCTGTGAAGGTTGCAGGATGGCCCAGTTTCTGAAGCTGACCTTCAAAGATTCGGCCCGGCGCTTGAAGCCCTGAGAGCATTTCGCGCGGCTAAAGGCCGAAGACGTAGAGGACGCGGTCGGCGGCGATGGCGATGCATTGGTGGCCGTCGATGGTGAAGGAAACCGGATTTGCGGTGATGGCACCGCCGGTCTGAAAATTCCAAAGCGGTTTCCCGGTGTGAGCATCGAGCGCGTAGAAATTGCCTTCGTTGGAGCCGGAGAAAACCAGACCACCTGCGGTAGAGAGCACGCCTGCCCATGGTGGTGAGAGCAGCTGGAATTCCCAGCGCAACTCGCCGGACTCGGCTTGCAGCGCTTTGATCGCGCCCGAGGCATCATCGGGAGGTAATTCGTCTTCACCGCCGCCAGCGAAGAACGTGCCGACTTTGTACGGAGTTTCGCGCTTGAAATAGCGCGCGCCAATCTCACGCGTAGCGACATACACGAAACCGGTTTGCGGATCGTAGGACGGACTGAACCAAACTGTCGCGCCATTCAAATTGGGCCAAATGAGATTTCCTTCCTTTGAAGGTTCGTTATCGGCCGCGGGAATGGGACGGCCTTTGGCGTCGAGACCCTTGGCCCAGGTTTGCTTGGCGTAAGGCTTGCCCGCGATGAATTCGCCGGTGGCGCGGTCGAGCACGTAATAAAACGCATTGCGGTTCGCAACCGCGATGAGTTTGCGCTTGACGCCGCCGACTGGCGCATCAAAAAGCATGGGCACATGCGTGGCGTCCCAATCGTGGGTGTCGTGGGGCGAGAATTGGAAATACCAGCGCAGCTTGCCGGTATTTGCATCGAGAGCGACGAACGAGCAGGTATAAAGATTGTCGCCGGGGCGCATGTCGCCATTCCAGTCGGGACCGGGATTGCCGACGCCCCAATAGAGGAGCTTTAGTTCTGGATCGTACGCGCCGGTGACCCAGGTCGCGCCGCCGCCGGTTTTCCATGTCTCGCCGGACCAGGTTTCCTGGCCGGGTTCACCGGGCCCAGGAATCGTCCAGAAGCGCCAGGCCGGCGCGCCGGTTTTGGCGTCGTACGCGTCAATGAATCCGCGAATGCCGGCTTCGCCGCCGCTGACACCGACAACAACTTTGCCGTCGATGGCAAGCGGCGCCATCGTCATGCTGTAGCCCGTTTTGTAGTCGAGCACTTTGGAGGACCAGCGCTGTGCTCCACTTTTTAGGTCGAGCGCGACGAGGTAGCCATCGAGGGTGGCCACAAAAAGTTTGTCATCCAGAACCGCGGGGCCGCGATTGGTATGGCCAAAACCGATGGAGTGGTAATCCGATGGGATTGCGCGCCTCCAGCTCCAAAGAACGCGACCGCTGCGGCCATCCAGAGCGGCGGCCACGTTGGGCCCGGTGACATAAAGAATGCCGTTGATGACGATGGGCGAAACTTCATTGTTCGAGTCGGGCCCCTGGAAAGCCCATTTGACTTTGAGCTGAGAAACATTTTGGGTGTTGATCTCCGTGAGCGGGGAGAAACGATGGCCTTGCAGATCGCGGGAATAGGTGAGCCAGTTGCCCGGCTCTTGGTCGGCGTTGGCGATGCGTTCGAAAGGCACTTGGGCGAAAGAAGCAGTGCAAAAAAGCAAAGAGAACGCGAGAAGGATTGTGAGTCTTTGTTTCGTGGGCTTCATGGGTTGCCTCGCTGGGATGCCAGGAAATGGATGAGGTCATCGAATTCCGCGGCGGAAAGAGTAGAACCGTAAGAGGGCATGGGAGTCTCGCCACGAAGCTTTTTCAAATCCCGCAACTCGCTTTTGCGAAAACTGTGAAAGCGGCCTTGCTGGTCTTTGAGCTGAATTGAAAAAGTGTCTTCGTTGAGGCGAACGCCGCGAATCGTCTGGCCGGAGTTAGTGGTCGCTTCGACGAAGAGAAAATCTTCGGGGATGGTTTTGCCCGGATTCTGCAGGGTTTCTCGCAGGCGCGAGGAGCCGCGGCGCGCGCCCACCTCAGTGAGTTCGGGGCCGTAGCCGGAGCCTTCTCCAGCAAGAATGTGGCAGACGGAACAGCCGCTGCGTGCATAGACCGCCTTTCCACGCGCGGGATCGCCGGGAAGAACTTCCGGAGGAACCTTCCCCAGAGTACGCACGTAAGCGGCAACGCCGGCGATTTCTTCCGGGGCGAGGAACCAGGCCGGGGGCATTTCGGGCGCGATGCCGTTTTCAATGAGGGATTGGAGAGCTTCGTCATCGGCGGCGCGAGCCAGTTTCGCGCGGCGAAGGGAAGGGCCCCGGCCGCCGCCGCCATCGATTCCATGGCAAAGAGCGCAGTGCCCCTCGAAGTTGCGTTTGCCTGCAGCAACATCGGGAGCGGCAGGAGGCGAGGATGGAGCGGGAGGAGATTGTTGCGGGGTGGCGCGGGAACCGGCAGACAGGATGAGGAAGAGAGCTGTTCCCGGGAACACACGCATTAGAGCCTCGATAGTGAGTTGCTTCCGGTAATGGGAGCGAATAGGAGGAGAGCCTAACCGTCGGGCCTCGGACTGTCAATCATCACGGGCGGCAACATCATCGCGGGCAGCAACTTTTTTGGCTTGACCGGTGTCTAAAGAAACTGGCAACATGGCGTAAGGCGACATGTCGTTGGAGGACATAATGGAAGTGAGCGAGCCGGTTCTGCTGATCCTTCTGAGCCTGGCCGGGCAACCGCGGCACGGCTACGCGATTTTGCAGGACACGGAGCGGATGAGCGACGGACGCGTGCGCCTGAGCACCGGCACATTGTACGGGGCGCTCGCCCGTTTGCTCGACGAGAAATGGATCGAGCGCGTCAAGGAACAGAACAGCTCGCGCGGGCGGCAAGCGTACCGGCTGACGGCGGCGGGTCGCCGGAATCTGCAAATGGAAGTGGCGCGGCTGAAGCAACTCACGCGTGTGGCCGCGCTGCGCGTGGCGCGGAAGGAGACGTAACCCATGCTCGCGCTGTACCGAGCATTGCTGCGCTTCTATCCCGCCGTTTACCGCCGCGAATTTGGCGACGAGATGATCGAGGTTCTTTCGGAAGTGCAGGTAGATATTCGCAAAAGGGATCCGGTGACACGGATCTTTTTCGCCGGGCGGGAGACCGGCGGCTTGCTAAGCGGCGCTTTTCATGCACATCTCCGCAGCATTACCGGTTCCTACGACAACGGGATTTTTTCAGCAAGGAGGTTCGCGATGAAGTCGGAATTCCGGTTCCCAAAGGCCACCGTGGGGTTGATGATTGTGATTCTGGCGGCCGTGATGCTTGCGATTGAAAAGGCCAGGGCCATTTCGATGTCGATTCCTCACGCAAATCCCTCGGTGGGTCCCATTCAGTCGGTGCAAGCAACGATCGTGCAAACGTTCCTGGCGACGCTGATCTGGGCCATTACGGCAGGAGCGATCGGCTGGGGCATTTTGTATGCGTTGCGGCGCACCGGTGTTCAACAACTTTCGGAGATGAAGCCGTCATCGGGTCTGCGCTCCGGCAAGTGAGCGGTCCGCGGTGCTCTCGTCGGGCTATGGCAAATTAGAGACTGAGCCAGGATCTCTCCCGACCGGAGTCGGAACTTCGCCAACACCCGCTTGCCGCCTGACGCTCGGGTTGACAGCCGGCTAGCCGGCTGCAGCGTTAGGCCTTGCTCTTCCACAGGGCCATGGTGTTGCCTTCGGGATCTTGCATCCACGCGAATGTGCCAGTGGGAATGTCCACGGGCGGAACGAGAGTCTTGGCGCCCAGCGCTTTCGCTTTCTCAAGGTAAGCGGCGACGTCATCCACGCTTACATAGAAAATCGTGTAATGCTGCGGTTCGTGGCCGAGCGCCGTGATGTGACCGGGGATGCCGCCCGCCTCCGCAGCGATCATCGCGGCGGGACCCATGGCTTCGATTTTCCAGTCAAAGAGTTGCTTGTAAAACTCCTGCGTTTTCGCTAGGTCTTTGCAACCGATTTCGAAATGCACAACCGGGTGTGGCATGGGTTGGTCTCCTGTGCGATGGTCTGACAGATTTGGGTCAGCAGAATTATTGATTTCGTTCGACTTCGGCTGCGCCAGAGGTGAGAACGTCAGCGCGGCGGCGGTACCGGTTGTCACGGTTATAAAGGTTCGTCTCTGCATCGTCCCTCCCGAGAAACCGTCGGCGCAATGTACCACAGACTTCGCGAAAGTAAATCAATGGGAGTGCAAACGGCTGCTGAAATCCTCGGTGCTGAAATCCAGCCGAGATTCCTCGTCGCTTCGCTCCTCGGAATGACACTCAAGGTTGAAGTCCCGGCCTGGTCAGCGCTTGAGTAAGTGAGGGCTCGCGGCCGAATTGCACAGACTAAAGTCTGGGCTACGGGGCGGCGTAGCGGCGGAAGAAGGAATCTTTATGCCATTCCGGGCGCGCCGCGGCGCGGGCGGTTTCGAGGAGCAGGCGCCGCGTGAATTCCTCGTAGGCGGCGGCGGTTTTCAGATCGACGGGCTGATGCACATCGTCGGAAGGCGCGTGGTAGCGGTTGGTGAGCCAATCCTTGAAGATTTTTTGTTCGGGCGTGCCAAGTTCGAAGCCGACGTCCACTTTCACGGAAGGAACCCCTTTTTTGATGAAGCTGTACTGGTCGCTGCGGATAAAGCGGTTGCGCAACGGCTCGGGATCGGCGATGGGCTTGACGCCCATGGATTGCGCGATGGCAACAGCACGCGGGCCGAGGTCGGATTCGTCGATGCCTTGGATGGTCAGGATTTTCAATGGAACGATGGGAAGAAACATATCCATGTTGATGTCGGCCACGATGGATTTGATGGGGACCGTGGGATGCGCGGCGAAGTATTTCGACCCGAGAAGGCCTTTTTCTTCCGCGGTAACGAGTAGAAAAAGGATAGAGCGTTTCGTTTCCTCAGGATGGGCCTTCAAGTTTGCCGCTATATCCAGAACGGCGGCGCTGCCGGAACCGTCGTCCATCGCACCGTTATAAATTTTGTCGCCGTTGATGGGTGCGCCGATGCCCACGTGATCGATGTGCGCGGAGAGAACGACATATTCGTTTTTCAACCCGGGATCGGAGCCGGGAAGCTTGGCGACGAGGTTCGCAGATGCAACGGGAGTGCCTTCGATGGCGGCCTTGGCGCTGAGTGAAACGGAAAGCGGGAAATGCGGGAGCGGCTTGCGGTCTTTGCCGAGCGCGGCGATTTCGGCGAAGGTGTGGCCGGAGCCGGCAAACAGTTTTTCCGCGGAGGCCGGATTGAAAGCAACGCCGATTTGCTGGCCCGGGGTCTCCAGGAATTCGGGATCGGCGAGATCCATGGAAGGCTCATTGTGGTTCGCAGAAATGCGCGACCAGGGAATGTCCATGGAAGCGGGATTGAAAATGGTGATCGCGCCGATGACCCCGGCGGCGTGAAGAGACCTCCAGCGTTCACCCGCGGTTTGATAGTGCGCGGAAAGTGCGGTGGGAATGTCCTCAGGAGAGCCTGCGAGGTAGACTGCGATTTTGCCATTCAGATTGAGGCCCGCGAGCTCGTCGAGATTCTTTTCGGGGATTTTTAGACCGTAGCCGACGAAAACCAAGGGCGCTTCGAGATAGACGGCGTCACGAGTGGAGCGGGAACTGATGAACGCATCGTCGGTGAAAGAGAGAGGTTCGGCCTTGCCTTTGGAGACGAGCGCAAGAGAGGATTTCGATTCGTCGACCTGGAATTGCGTGAAGCGCACGGGTTGATAGAAGCCGTTGACGCCGGCGGGCTCGAGCCCGGCTTTCTGAAGTTGTTCGACGGCGTAGGCTTGCGCCTTGCGAAGCCCTTCGCTGCCGGCGTTGCGGCCTTCGAGCGAATCGTCAGCGAGAAATCTAACGTGCGCCCACCAGGAGTTGCCGTCGAAATGAGCGGCGGGAGAGTTTTGCTGCGCCTGCACCCGGACAGCAAAGACAAGCGAAAGCGCGAGCAAACAAGTTTTACGCATGAAATTCACCTCAGAGCGAATTCGGGATATGAGGATAGCAAGGATCGCGAGGCTGCGTCACGCCCACGCCATGGAAACGGAAGACTTAAGGCTGTTTACGGGGTGGCGAGGCGGGGGTAAAATTCAAGTAGATGTCTGCGTAATCGCGCAGTGAGATTCGATTGTTGCTTTGCGTGCTCCGACTCGCCTCTTGAGTAAAACGCAATCGCAGAGAGTTCCCGCAAGGAGAAACCATCATGGCCACTGCAACCCTCACCAAGCCTGCAGCGAAAGGGGGAAGCTTTCTGCTTGAATCGCCGCAGCCCGCTGACATGTTTACGCCTGCGGATTTGACAGATGACCAGAAACTGATCGGGCAGACGGCGGAAGAATTTGTAGTGAAGGAAGTTTTGCCGCTGGTCAAGGACCTGGAAAACAAAAAGGCCGGCCTGATGCCGCAATTGGTAAAAAAGGGCGGCGAAGTGGGCTTGATGGGCGGCGGCGTACCGGAAGAGTTCGGCGGGGCGGGATTAGACAAGATTGCCACCACGGTGCTGACGGAAAAGCTTTCGATTTACGGCGGGTTCGCGGTGACCCACGGCGCGCATGCGGGCATCGGGACGTTGCCGATCGTGTACTTTGGAACGGAAGCGCAGAAAAAAAAGTATTTGCCGAAGCTGGCGACGGGCGAGTGGATTGGCGCGTACTGTCTGTCGGAGCCGCAAGCGGGCTCGGACGCGCAAAATTCGCTGACTCGCGCGGAACTGAACGCCGAGGGGACACACTACATCCTGAACGGCCAGAAGATGTGGATCACCAATGGCGGATTTGCGGACGTGTACATTGTGTTCGCGAAAGTCGGCGGCGAAAAATTCACGGCGTTCATCGTCGAGCGCACGTCCCCCGGATTCAAGCCAGGCAACGAAGAGCACAAGATGGGGATTCATGGGAGCTCGACGACACCGATTTTCCTGGAAAACTGCAAAGTGCCGAAGGAAAACGTGCTCCACGAAATCGGGCGCGGGCACATTGTGGCGTTCAATATCCTGAATGCGGGGCGGTTTACGTTGGGGGCCTCGTGCGTAGGGGGCTCGAAGCACGTGCTGGCGACGGCTTCGAAATACACGAAAGAACGCAAAGCCTTTGGCAAGCACATTGGCGACTTCGGGATGATGAAGGAAAAGCTGGCGGAGATGGCCATTCAGATTCTGGCGGTGGAGTCGATGGTGTACCGCTCGGCGGGAAATATTGAAGGCGCGATGACGGCGGCGGCCGGTTCGGGCGACAAAATCCAGAACACCATGAAGGTGCTCGAAGAGTATGCGATTGAGAGTTCGATCGCAAAAGTCTATGGGAGCGAGATGCTGGATTTTGTGGTGGACGAGGCGGTGCAGATTTTTGGCGGGTACGGTTTCCACGAAGAGTATCCGGTGTGTCGCGCGTACCGAGATTCGCGCATCAACCGGATTTTTGAAGGCACGAACGAAATCAACCGCATGCTGATTATCCAGATGCTGATGAAGCGCGCGATGGGCGGGCAGTTGGCGTTGCTTCCAGCAGCGATGAAACTGGCAGATGAGATTTTGGCAGGACCGTCGTTTGAAGAAACACCGGAGGGCGTGCTTGCCGACGAGGCGCGCGTGGTGGAGAATGCAAAGAAGATGTTCCTGCAGGCGGCCGGCGGCGCGGTGCAGAAATTCCGGGAAAAGCTCGCGGACGAACAGGAATTGATCGGGGCGCTCTCGAATATCGTGATGGAGATTTATGCGATGGAATCCACGCTGCTGCGGGCGCAGAAAGCGGCCGCAACGAAGGGCCAGGCGGCATCGCAAACGATGATTGATGCTGCGAGGATCTTCGTGAACGATGCGGCTGAACGCGTGGAGCACGAGGCGAAGCGCGCCATTGCCGCGGTGCACGAAGGCGATATGCTGACAACGCAGATGGCGGTGCTGAAGCGTTTTGCGAAGCGCGCGCCAGTGAACACCATCGCGCTGCGGCGGAGTGTGGCCGCGGCCGTGCAGTCGCAAGACCGCTACCCGTTCGAAGGGCGTTAACTCGTCAAAAGGCGGATAAGAAAAGATATAGACGGGCAAGCGCACCGGTGCGCGCCTAAACCGATTTATCACCCCGTATCGGCCAGGACACACCGGCCTGAAGCCTTACGCAAAGGCTCGCAGACACTTCCCTAAAATAAATCTAAGCAAGAGAATTCAGACGGAACGCGAAAGCACGAGCGGGAATGCCCCGAAAGCCCCTGATTTTTGCCGCTTGCATTGTCACGCTGCATCTTTTCGAAGCAGCGACGCTTGGAACTTCCACCACCGGATCCTCGCTTGCTAATCTCCTGCAGATTCTGGCTTGTGGATTTGCGGCGGTAATGGTCTTTGGAGCGGCGCGCCGCGGACGCGGACTGAGCCGGCCTTTCTGGCTGCTCGTCGGGATGGGCATCTCCACGTGGGGCCTGGCGAACCTTGGTTGGATGTACTACGAAGTAGTGCTGCACAGCGAACCCCCGCAGGCCTCCGTCGTGCGATTCCTGTTTGGCTTCGAAGACATGCTCATCGCCATGGCCTTGCTCTTGGACCAGGACAAGGATTCCCCACGAATTGATGCGGAAGCCCTCCTCGATTTCATTCAGGTCGGCATCGTCTTCTTTTTTATCTTCGTGGAATTTTATTTCCTGCCGGCCCGCCGGCTCGACGAGCACGCGGCCTTCCTCCGGGAAATGCGTGTGGAAAACGTGGAAGATCTTCTTATCACCGGACTGGCGGGCTTCCGGGCACTGACGGCGCGGAAGCAACACATTCGAGAGCTGTATCGCGGCCTGACCGCGGTGCTGCTAACGGTGATGGCCCTTTCGGGCGCCGCACAGTACCTGCAGATTGTGAGGCCATCGCCGACCGGAACTCTGCGGGACTTACTGTGGACCTTGCCGTTCCTTTGCGCGGCGCTTTGGGCCGCGCAGTGGAAGCCAAGTGTTGCTGAAGGATCCGCTCCGCAGACGAGGCTTAAGACCGTCGGCGAATTGATGGTGACCAACGGCACGCTGGTGCTGGCGCCCTTGATCATTCTCTTCGAGGTATCGCAACTGCAGACGGAGTGGCGGTTGCTTCGCTTTTCTCTCCTGGGGGTTTCCATAGTTTGTTATGCGGCGCGTTTGGCGCTCAGCCAGTCCCGCGAGGCAAAAAGCGCGAACGAGGTCCAGACGCATGCGCTGGCCATGGAATCCGCAGCGGACGGCATCTCCATCGTTGGCGCGAAAGGCGAGCTTGTCTACGCCAACTCCGCAGTCGCGAAGATGATGGGATTCGCAGGTGCCTCGACAATTATCGGGAAAAGCTGGCGTGAAGTTTACGACGTGAAAGACACGGAGCTGATGGAAGATCACGTTCGTGACTCCCTGGAGAAAACAGGCAGGTGGTCGGAACAGGTGTCACTGAGCCGCCGGGATGGTAGGCGAATCCCCGTGGAGATGGCCATCACGGCGATGCCGCAAGGCGGAGTTGTGTGCGTGGCGCGGGACATCAGTGATCGGCTGAAAGCCGAACGGGCGCACTCGGAAACGGAAGCCAAATACAAGATGTTCATCGAGCAAGTGGCCGCGGTGAGCTACATCGCCGAAGTGGGCTTTCGCGGAAAATGGCACTACGTGAGTCCTCAGGTAGAGACCATTTTTGGCTACTCGCCGGAGGAGTGGCTGGCGGGTTCCGAGAATTGGACTCGCCTCGTCGTCGACGAAGACCATCCCCTCATTGAGGCGGCGGAAGAAAATTGCATGCGCGCTAGGCGTTTTCAAGCGGAGTACCGGCTCAGGAGGAAAGATGGCCGCGTCATCTGGGTGAGCGACAATGCGGTTTTCGTGCCGGGAAGCGAAAGCCATCCACTGATGGAAGGCATCATCGTTGATATTACAGAAAGGCGGGTGCTGGAAGATCAGCTGCAGCAGGCGCGGCGAATGGAAGCCGTGGGCCGGCTCGCGGGAGGAGTGGCCCACGATTTCAATAACCTGCTGACGATTATCAAAGGTTATGTGGAACTAGCCCTGAACCGCATTGGAGGGCAGCCGGAACTGCGAGGAAATATCCAGCAGATCGCGGACGCGGCAGAGCGCGCCGTCACGCTGGTGAGGCAACTCCTGGCGTTCAGCCGCAAGCAGGTTTTAAAGCCCAAGATTCTGGACTTGAACGGCATCGTCTTGAACATGGACAAGATGGTGCGGCGCTTGATGAACGAAAACATTGAAATGAGAACGAGCGTCGAGAAAAATCTGGGCGCAGTGAAAGCCGACCCTGGTCAGATCGAACAAGTCATTCTGAACTTGATCGTGAACGCGCGCGATGCCATGCCGGACGGAGGTAAGCTTTGGATTGAAACCAGGAACGTCGAGCTGGAATCGGGCATTGCGAATGACCAGGCGTCGATCAAGGCAGGGCCGTACGCGATGCTCAGCGTCAGAGATACCGGCGTGGGAATTAGCGCGGAGACACTTCCCCATATCTTCGAGCCTTTTTACACGACGAAGGAAAGCGGTCGCGGCACCGGGCTGGGACTTTCGACGGTCTACGGCATCGTCAAGCAGAGCGGCGGGCACGTCTCGGTCAACAGCGAACTGCGGAAAGGCACGACGTTCCAAGTGTATCTGCCTCGTGTGGAAGAGTTGGCGCAACCGCGGAAGGCGGAATGGGCGGAACCGGCAACGGGCGGGGGTGATGAAACCATCCTGCTGGTCGAGGACGAGCCGGCAGTGCGGGAACTGGCGCGCGCGGTTCTTTCCGAGCAGGGCTACACGGTCATCGAGGCGCAAAACTCCGAAGAGGCGGTGCGGCTCGCTGGAAGGCACAGGTCGGAAATCCATTTGCTATTGACCGATGTGGTGATGCCGGGAATGAGCGGCCGTGACCTGGCCAAACACTTGACGGCACTTCACCCGTATCTTCGAGTGCTGTACATGTCGGGATACACGCACAACGTGATCGCAGAAAACGGCACGCTCGAAGAAGGTCTATCTTTCCTGCAGAAACCCTTTACTCCCCAGGCGCTGACCCAAAGAGTGCGGGAAACGCTGAACCGGCCGGTGGTCGCGGATTGATTGCTTGGTGAGCGCTATCAAGGCTTGACTGGGGTTTCGGACGCTGCGTTCACACCTTTGGGCTTGGCGATCGTCGAGAGCGTTTCCACGTTGAATCGCTTGTAGTCCGAATAGCGCGTCATGAAGCTCACCTTGAAGCCTTTCAGCAACAGAACTCGTGCGCCAAGATGGCCCTCGATGTAGGTCGGCAGCCAGACTTCATTGTTAATGAAGGCTTGTTCAAAGACAAAGCTGGTTCCTTTTTGCAGATTCGCCAGCAATCCTCCGCCAATCTTCATGTCGCCGACAAAGTAGGCTTCCAGGCGGGCCACATCATGGGCTTTCTCATCGATCCACACCACGCCAGCAAGCTTCTGAACAACTTTTTCCGCAAGCTTGTGCGGTTGGAACTCTGGATTGGGCTCGAAATCGAAAACCAGGACGTCTTGGCCGCGGAAACGCTCGCGGCGCGGGTTCACGAATTGGCACGCTCGTAAAAAGACCTCGATGCCCGGCTCATCTTTGTCGTCGCTCTTGCCTTCTTCCTTGGTCTTTTCCTCTTTGGCTTCTTTCTTTGCCTGGCGCTTTTGGTGTTCTTCGATGCGCTTCCGGACCTTCTCGTTCTCTTTTTCTTGCTCTTTCTCGTCGAGAGGCTTGCCGTCCTTCTTCACCAGCGTGCTGATTTCATCGCCGTCGAGATAGAAAAACGTGGATTCGCGCGCCTCGTGCTTCTTTACTTTTCCGTTGCCGTCGTACTCGGTTTCTTCTTCCGTCTCGGTCCCGGCGTAGTTTTCCTTGATCTTGTCGATGGCTTTCTGGTTGTCGTCAATTTCTTTGAAGAGTGTCTTGAGGTCGGGCAGTTTGATTTGGGACTTGATCGGAAAATCGAAGACCCGCTCGCCGATCGTGCCGTTGACGATGGCGCGCGTCACCGCGATGTCATATTTCGCGCCGGCGCGGTGAAGTTCGATTTTGCTGGGAACCTTGACGCCCTCCACGGTCCGGTAGTCGTCGTACAGAATCTCTTCTTCCAGGCCGCCAACGGTTGCGGCTTCTTTCAAGATGAGGTGGGTCTGAGGATCGAAGAACACCCGCCGTTTCATGGCGGTGGGGCTGGTTACTTCAAGCTCCAGGGCGTCTTTACCGCGAACTTGCGCGTTGCCCACAAACGCGAGGGCCATTTTTTCCTTCTTCGGGTTTACCAGGCGGGAGTTGTAATACTGGGCGGCCGCTTCCAATTGCATTCCGTCGGGACCGACTAGCGTGCCGAGTTCCCCCGATGCATCACGGTGCCACGCGGATTTGCCGTTGTAAGCTTCGATCAGATTTTGGTCCCCCACCACCAGTTCCATGTAGTAGCGATTGGGCAGTTTGGTGTCCAGCGTGTACGTGCCGGATTTTCCATCGTCGGTAGTGAAAGCACCTTCTAGCGAGAGAGTGCGAATTTTAGAAAGTGCGCGGCTGCCGCCTGCTGCCTTGACGTATTGGTCTATGATTTTGGCGGGTTCCTGCGCGCAGGCCAAGCGCACGAAACCGACCAGAAACAGGAAGGATGCGAAACGGAGAAGGCGGCGCATGACCCTCACCCATAGAAACGCGGAGCCTCCGGAAAAGTTTCGTTAAATTTCAAGCGAACGCATGCAACCGTCGTTAACCGGAGAGACGTTTTCACCTTCTTACTGAGCTTTCGGGCGATTCAGATACTTCTCATACAGGCGATGGTGTTTGTTTTCGAGCGACGTGAGCTGTCCCCGGATGAACAAGTACTTCACGTCGGTGGTCAATTCCAGCGGGTCGCCGTTGGTGACAATGACGTTGGCAATTTTGCCCTGCTCGAGTGTGCCGATCTGGCCTCCGAGTCCAAAAATCTGCGCTGGATTGATAGTGACAGCACGCAGCGCCTGGTCGTAAGGCAAACCGTGAGCGACGGCGTTTGCGGCGTTTTGTCCGAGACGGCGCGCAAAGGAGTTATCGAAACTGGCGATGGCGAACTGCACTCCGGCCGCCGCAAGTTCCGCGGGCTGCGAAAGCTCGCGATCGTACGGATCGTCTTCTTCTTCAGGAAGCGAGAGCATGGGGCGCAGAATGACCGCGATATCCTTCGAGCGGAGAAGATCCTTCACTTTGTAGGCCTCTCCGCCTCCGGCGAGGATCATTTTCAACTTTTGCTTGTCGCAGAACTCCACGGCGTTGCGAATATCGCGCGCACGATCGGCAAACACCAGGACCGGCAATTCGCCGCGAACGACAGGAGCCAAAGCTTCCAGCTTCAAGTCGCGGTCGTACTTCGAGACCGAGCCCATCTCCATCGCCTGAGCATAATGGCGGGCACGGGCAATCCAGTCCGTCAGTTCGTTGATCTGCCTCTCGTATTCCTGCTTGGCTTCGGTGTAGGGTTTTTCCTTGCGCGAGAAGGTGGAGAAGTCAAACGTCACGGTTTGAATTTCCGGGAAATTGAGCACCATGGCGGCGCTCTTTTTGATCAGTAGTTCGTCGATAGTCCAACCAGCGAGATGAATCGCGGAAGCTTGGCCGCCCAGTATTCCTCGACCGCCGCCGGAGTCAAAGCCGCCGCTGGCCGGAACTGCCAGAACTTCGGTGATCCCGGAAGCGCGCGTCACGGGAATGTGCTCGCTCGAAGGAGACACTGCGGTGGCGGCAACGACGTCCGGGTTGTAACTCCCGGTCTCCGTGGAATCCACAGTCGCATTGGCGGCGCTGATTTCGCTCAGGCCCATCTGGGTAATGGCATCAAACAGGCCGGGATAAACCTGCAAACCTTTGGCGTCAATCACCTGAGCGCCCGCGGGAACTTCCACGCTGGAGCCGACCGCGGCAATCTTGCCGTCGCGGATGACCAGCGTGCCGTCTTCGATCGGTGAGCCTGCGAGAGTGAATATTTTTGCGTGCGTGATGACGTAGGAGGAACGCTGCGACTCGGTTTGAGCGTGCGCCGGCGACACGCCAAGGAGGCCAAGGAAGCAAAGGAGGTTGATGATGAGGCAATGGAGACGGCGAAAGCTGGGAATGGGCCTCACCGTGCACCGCCTTCGGAGGCCGCAGTTGCCGTTGCGGTGGGAGTGGTCGCGGGCGGTTTGGAGTTTTCCTCTGGCTTCTTCTCCGGGGACTTCTTTTCTTCTGGCTTCTTCTCGGCTTTCGTCAGTTTTTCAGTGAGCGCCTTTTTCTCTTTCTCAATTTCGGCGCGGTTGGCAATGTCTTTCTCGCGATCAAAATAGACGCGGCCGTCGATGAGAGCTTTTTGCAGCACCGCATAGGCACTGAGCGGGTCGTGGTTGTAAATGGCTAGGTCCGCATCCTTGCCGACGTCGATCGTGCCGACGCGTTTGTCGATTCCAAGCTGGATGGCAGGATTCAAGGTGACCAGTTTCAGCGCTTCGTCGTGCGAGAGGCCGCCATACTTCATGCTCTTGGCGGCTTCCTGATTGAGGTGCGTGGCCTCCGCGGCGCTGTCGGAATTGATAGAGACGATGACTCCGCGGCGGGTCATCAGGGCGGCGTTGTAAGGAATGGCGTCATAGGCTTCGACTTTGTAAGCCCACCAATCCGAAAAGGTGGAAGCGCCAACGCCCGCGGCCGCAAGTTCGTCGGCCACTTTGTAGCCCTCGAGAACGTGCTGAAAGGTGCGGACCTTGAAGCCGAACTCCTTGGCTACACGGAGGAGCATGAGGATTTCGTCCTCGCGGTAACAATGCGAGTGCACGTAACGCTTGCCTTCGAGCACTTCGACGAGCGGCTCGAGTTTCAGGTCGCGGCGCGGCGCAATGAGATTTTTTTCGCCGGCGGCTACGCGCTTGTTGTATTCATCCCAGGCTTTCTTGTAATCGCGCGCCTCGCTGAAGGCGCCGCGAATGGTCACCTCGACGCCCATGCGTGTGGCCGGATAGCGCCTGGGCTGTCCGGGAATGCTGAAATTCGAACGCTTGGGATTTTCGCCAAGAGCGAACTTGATGCCGGGCAGCGCTCCTTCAAACGGAAGCTTCGAGGCCGGCTGACCCCAGCGCAGCTTGATAACCAGTGTCTGCCCACCAATGGAGTTCGCGGAGCCGTGAAGAATGTTCGCGGAGGTAACGCCGCCGGCGAGATCGCGGTAGATGTCCATGTCGTCGGGATTGAGAACCTCTTCCATCGTCACCATAGAAGAAACGGACACGCTGCCCTCGTTGATGCTTTCCGCAGCGATGTGCGAATGGCAATCAATAATTCCCGGGATAACGAATTGTCCCGAAGCGTCAATGACTTGCGCCCCGCCGGGGGCCTTGATGGATTGGCCCACTTCGGCGATTCTGCCGTCCCTTATGAGAATGGAGCCGTGCTCGATGGTGCCGTGAGAAACGGTCATCACCGTAGCGTTTTGAATGAGGATGACCGAGGGAGCGTCGGGCGGAGTTGCGGCAGTAGCTGAATTTGCGAAGCAAAAGAGGCAAGGCAGGCAAAGGAGGTAAAGGAATGTAGAACGCGTGCTTCGTGCTTCGAGCATCTTTGCAATCCTCATTGCGCACCTCCTTGGACCGTCGTGTCTGCGGAAGCATTTCCAGGTTTTACGCCGGTGAAATCGAGCGACATGCCCATCACGGCGATAGAGCCTTTCAATGACGTGCCATCGAAAGTGCCTGTAAACGTGACGTCCGTGGCGCCCTGGTCGAGCACAATATTGATGGTGAAGCTGAATTTGTCACCGCTGAGATAACCGCTAATGATGTTCGCGGTGCCACGGTGGCTGGTCAACGAGCCGGTAATCGTGCCGTCTTTGTCCATGGTGAGGTCGGCGGTGGATTCCTCGGCGCCCTCCGGCGTGTTGTAGGAAAGCTTCCACTTTCCGGTGATGTCGCCTTTAGGCGGATCCTTGGGCTTCTCGGGCTCGTGCACTTCAAACCGGCGGCCATCCACAAAGACCATTTTGATTTTCGTCTTTTCCTCGAAAAGATCGCCATCCGTAACCACAAGATTCGCAATTTTGCCGTTTTCGATGGAGCCGAGGCGGTCAGCCACCCCAAAAATTTCCGCGGGGGAGAGAGTAAAGGCACGTAACGCGGCGTCTGACGCAAGTCCCGCGTCTATCGATTTTTTCGCCGCCTTGAGGATGTCTTTGGGAGCGCTGATGCCTCCCGAATAAAACGCGAATTTCACGCCAGCCTTGGCAAAAGCCTCCGGAGTGGAAGGAGCGCGATCGCGAAACCGCAGTGTGCGAAGCGATGGCTTGGCCTCAGGGTCGGCGTCTTTTTCCCCTTCGGGCCATTTCAAGTCGACAAGCACCGGAACCTTCTTGGCCGCTATTTCGGGAGCGACTTCGTAGCCCATCTGTCCGCCGTAAATCCCGCCGCTGACTTGCCAGCGCTCGATTAGTTCGAGTGCGCGGCGCAGCTGCACGCGATTGTTCGCAGGAACGAGAACCAAAGCGTGGTCCTCGAGAGCTTCGGCGAGAGCCGCTTCCGTGCGGTCATAGCGCGGACGCGCCACGCCGCGGGGATTTTTCTCATACATCGCTTGCGCCTTCACGCTCCAATCCGTGTCCAGCCAAACTTGGTGAATGTAGGAAAGGATGCCGAGGAGAGAGTCCGGAAAGCCGCCGCCAAATCCGCCTGACGCCTGGAACGAAAGGGGAATGGCCACGGGCGTTTTCACCACGAGATCCCCGGCCCGTTCTCCCGCAAGGCTCAAAACCGCGGCCTGCCCAGGGAAGAAACCGCCCTTGGGCGCGCAAATCACCGTGGTGAAACCGCCACTGCGCCAGGTCTCAACGCGCTTGTCGCTGAGACTTACTTCCTCCGCGCCGCTGCGCCAGGGCGTCGAAGCGGGGCGATCCTGGGGGCCGCGCGACTGTTCCTGTGCTCCTCGACGTGGCCCGCCGCCTTCTCCACTCGCCGGGGGCGCAGCGGGGATGCCGACATCCGAGAAGGCATCCACAAGTCCGGGGTAAACGTGCAAATCCTTGCTGTCAATCACCCAGGCTTCCGGTGGGATGGCGGCATCTTTGCCGATCGCTGTAATGATGCCGCGAGAAATCACCACGGTCGCGCCTTCGATCGGCGGTCCGGAGACGGGGAAGACCTTTGCGCCGCGTATGGCGAAGAATTGCGGCTCACCGCCCTGCGCATGAGCCGCGGGCGGGTGGAAAACAAGAATCAAAAGGGCGGCAAAGCACAGCGTGGACGCACACCTGCAGAGCAGTTTCAATCGCATGCGAATCCCCCAGCTACAAGACTTTGAAGGACACCAATACCGACCTCATGAGTAGACGCATGAGGCTATTGCGAAGTTTCCGCAGAGTCAAGGTGTAGGGGTGAACTCGCGGTTAGGGCTTTTTCTTTTTGAACAGGCCGGAAATGGCGTCCATTGCGCTGCTGGGATTTGGCTGTTGCTGTTGGGAGGCACCACTCGCAAGGCCGCCAGCACAGCCGAGTTGTGATTTCAACATGCTCGAAGCAATCCCGCCGACGTCCGGGACGAACTTAGGATCGGCAGTTGTGCCGGCAATGAGAAAAGGTATGGTGGTGGTTTTGCAGCCGCCTCCTGAGAATTTCCCCAGGAGTCCGGCGGTTGCAGTGACCGGGCTTGCTGCTGTGCCGGCGATGCTGGAGGTCGCAAGGGTTGCAGCCATTTTGAAATCAAGATTGTTTTTCGAGTCGATCGTGCCAGAACCAATCAGGTTTCCTACGGCTGGCAGGACGGCTTGAAAATCGTCAGCACGCAAACCATCCGGCGCCATGCGAACGTTAGAAGTAATCTTCTGAATGTCTAGATCCTTACCGGTCTTCACACCAGCAAGCGACGCAATCGCGGACATCTTTGAACCGAGATCAAATCCGGCGAGTTTTCCATTGAACAGCCCGACGCTTCCGGTAGTGACCAGCTTATTGGTCGGACCAGTGATCGTGAGATCAGCGTCGAGAGTGCCAGCCGCCAGGGAAGCGCCTTTCGGCAGGTGGATGCCCAAAGCCGGGAGGAATGCTTCCAGGTCCTTTGCGGGCATGTCCTTCGCGTTCAACTTGATGTTGACAGCGGTGGCGTCGCCCGCCGCTTCATAAGTGCCGCCGAGATGGGCGGCGGCGCTGCCAATTTTCAAAACGGAAGGGCTCAACACTCCCGTGTTTTTACGAAGGTTGTATTTGGTGCCGAAGTTGACAGTGACCGGAACTCCTGCCGGCGAGCCGCCTGCAAGGAGAAGCGCTTTCGAAAGCTTGACATGGCCCTTGGTTTCCGCTTCGCCGCGTTGCGAGTCGAGTGTGCTGTCCAAATCAACAATCCCGCCGAGACCCGCGGAGGAATCAAGAAAACCCGTCGAAGCCAGATTCAGGGAACTGATCGCAAGCTTGGCGTCGAGTGGGGTCAGCGCAGTGTCTTCCTGATCAACGGGACCGGCCGTGCCGTCGAGCTTGAACTTTCCGCCGTCGGGAAGGTCCGCCGTTACCGTGACGGGAAACCTCGAAACCATGGAAACGTTAGACGCGGTGATGTTGAGATTGTTGTAGGTGCTGCGCCTCTGCGAATTCGTTGCGCCTACGGTGATCTTGCCATTTTTCAGCTCGAGTTTCGCGATGGAAAGCTCGGGCGCGGCGGTCTTTTGCGCCGGAGGCTGCTTGGCTTGCGCCTTGGCCGCCGGTCCGCCAAGCGAAGAGAAGTTCCACACTCCGGGATTGTGCAGGAGCGTGACCTGCGGCGTGTCGATGGTCACACCAGTAATGTTCAGTGTCTTCGAAAAAATCAATGGCATAAGCTCCACGCCGACTTTGAGGGATTTTGCGGTAAGAAAAGGCGAAGAACTGAATTTGGGATCGTCGCCGATCGAAAGATTTTCTGCCGAAAGCGAGCCGCCGAGAAGCGAGAGCCTCAAGTCACCAAGCTGAACCTTGCGTCCCAGGGCCGCGGAAGCTTTTTCTTCGATGGTGGGGCGGAACTGATTGACGGGAATCAGGAATGGAGCAATGAGGATCAAAACAACCAAGACACCGACAACTATAAGCACGACGCGGAGCTTGCTGCCCATACGGACCTCCTGTGCGGAAGGGTTCGCGGTAGATTGGACGGAGAATCGCATGATAGCACAATCGGCTCTGAACCTTCAGCGAAACGGCCTGCAAACGCCTGCAAACGGGTGTGCAGGCTCTGGCAATCAGGCGATCTTCTTCAGTCCATCGAAGACGGGGGCGCTACGTTTTCCACACCTGTCCGTGCGTCACCCGTAACTGTGCTCTTTTCGGCGGATTCGAGCGGCGGCATTGATTTGGTCTGGTCGGCTTTCCGCGATGTATTTTTCGCTCGGTCCACCGATGGAGGCACTACGTTCTCAACACCCACCGAATTTGGGAATATTTCGGAAGGCCTACCGAATCCCCAGATGGCTCTCGATTCTAAGGGTAATATCAATATCGTGTATGCGACGGTCTTTCCGGCAATCGTCTTTTTCGAGAGGTTGCATGATGGCGGTGCGACATTTTCGCAGACACGGCTTGCCTCTAGCTTGGAAAGCGACATTTGTTGCGAGCCCAGCGCGCCACAGATCGCGATAGACGCCAGTGACAACGTCAGTGTGGTTTGGTCAGGCGACTTCGGCAATCGGTTCACCGTCGACGTATTTTTCGCGCGGTCGAGCAACGGCGGGGTGACCTTCACCGCCCCCCAGAATATCTCCAATGGGCCGAATGGCAACCAAATAAGTAACCCGGGGATAGCCGTGGACGCCGCGGGTGACGTCGCTTGCGATAGACCTTGGCAAGGTACTGCAATTCCACGAAGTCGATCCTTCTCATGGAAGGACCCTGATGCCCGGAGACGCTAATCTCTGTCTCGATGAAATTTCGAGGTGCCGGCCATTTAGGTAAGGCGCTGCCGTTGTTTGCTTGACATTGCGAGACTACAATCGACCACATGAATGGAGCTTTGGGGTGCGCTGTGCTTGGGTTTGTTCTTGGGTCGCCCCCTGGATTGGCTCAAGATTCCAATCCCACTATCGAGGTTCTCGAAGCGGAGACTGCCGAACACCGCATTGGCACGCGAGGTCCGATTTACACAGACTTGGGCCAGAACATGGACCCGGCAGAGTTGGCGCGGATTTTAGAGCCCTTGACTTTCGAGGTTGTCGTTGGAACTGATGGGAAGACACTGGACGCCAAAAAAATTTCCGGATTCATCTTCGGCGATTTGACACTTTTGTGGAGAACTTGGCAGTACAGGTCATTTGAGAGAAACGGCCATCCCGTAGTAGCCAAAGTACGCGAATCTGTCGCCATTCTGTCGATCCGGACGCGTTCCGAGGTCCACATTCCTTTTCCTGAAATTCATGATTGGAACTCCCTGCGAATCACCCTTAGGCGCAGCGGCTGCTATGGCATGTGTCCCACCTACGAGATCGAAATCCATGGTGACGGAACGGTCTTGTATGATGGTGCGGCGTACGTCGGAACCACGGGACGAAGAAAGGTGAAGATTTCGCAGCCATCCTTGGTGAAGCTCGTGGATGCCTTCCGTAAGGCGGACTACTTCTCTCTCTCCGATGGCTATGTCTCTGGCGTAACCGATATGCCGACGAGTGCGTCCTCTATCTCCTTTGATGGGCAATCCAAATCGGTTTTGGATTATTTGGGCCGAAGCCTCGGGATGCCGCCCGCTGTCTCCGACGTGGAAGAGGCGATTGACCGCCTGTCGGGAGCCTCTAAATTGATCCGGCACCAGTAAGAGTAGGGATTCCATCAAGTCGCTTAGGGCCAGCAAGAAACCTGGTGGTCAAGGTCCTCGGAAACGAGAGAATCGCCGAAGTCATTTTGGTGCAGGAACTCTACCAGTTTTCCGTGATTATCTGATGGGATGTTTAAGCCGCGCTAAGCCGCACTTCCCGCAGTTACCGCTCCCATGTTAGAAGCTAAAATCCGACCTTATTCTGGAGGTGAGGCTTTGTTCCAGAACACTTCAGGAAAGTGGGTTTTGTTTGCATGCTGCCTATGTTTATTTGTGGCGAGAAGCGCCCCGTCGCAAACCTTCCAGACTGAGGCAGACCAATTCGTCAGCAGTATGGCAACACAAAAAGGAATTTCAGGGAGTAGCTCTAGTCGCCAGGAATAGCCAGGTTTTGTTCCAGAAAGCGTATGGGAACGCTGTCGAAGAATGGAGCGTCCCCAATAACCTCAACACGAAATTCGAATTAGCTTCACTCGCAAAGCAATTCCGGGGGACTTATCGGGATTTGGTCCCGTGAGCTGGCCCGCCAATCTGCTCGTTATTGGAAATAATAGATAACCTGTTTCTTAAACTATCGTGTAGACTCACAGCCCACGGGGGATGGTCATGGGGTCTTATGGCTGTTTGTAACGAACGGCACTGCAAACACTGCGGTTCAAGCTACCTGACAGACTTTGCGACCGAAGCGTGCATTCACGTTCCCGGGCGAGAAAACCTGAATGTTCCGGCAGTGTTTGTTTTCCCTAGGCTTGCGATTTGCTTGGATTGTGGAACCGTATCAGGCTTCCAGATACCCACTGGTCATTTGACTGAACTTAAAAAGTACGTCCGACCACAATCAGGCTCTGTGTAGGACGGCACCTACAAACGGTTTGCCTTCGAGAGCGGCTTCGATAGCTGGCACGAGTTCGCGGTTGACCTCGGACTTGCAGATGTATCCCATCGCTCCATCACTTAGCACCGATTGCACGATATCATGGTCGGTGTGCAGCGACAGGAAGAGTATCTTCGACTCGGCGGAAACAGCGAGGATTTGCGCCGCTGCCTTCATTCCGTCTAGATTTGGCATCGCTACGTCGAGGAGCACAACGTCGGGATGCAAATGCGCAGCCTTTGCTGCGGCCTCTACGCCGTCTGAAGCTTCGGCCACATTCCGAAATCCGTTCTCCTCCAGTTTTGACCGGACAAACCCTCGAAATGCCGCAAAGTCATCGGCGATGAGAATCGAATTCCCTCGCGCTGGCATCATCAAGATTTGGCTCTCGTTCTGAGGCGGGCACTAAAGCGATGCAAGTGTCTACCAAACCATAAGAGGGGGTCAAGTTCGTGCTACCATGTGGTAGCAGGGGGCTGCGTGCCGCGCACCTCATTGCTTATCCGCCTCTCGCACGAGGACGCTGACCGCATCCGCAAAGAGGCTTCATCCGAGTACCGCTCTATGAGCGGCTATCTGCTGTCCGTACTTGAGCGGAGTTTCCGGATTGAAGAGAAAGTTGGCAGGTTTAGTGAATCTCTCTTGTCTAAGCAAGCTCGCGCAATAATTGGCCCGCAATTCAAGAAACTCCATACGGCAGTTCACCTGCGTTGTACAGTCGAGCAGGCAGTTAGAATCCGCGAGTACGCAGCGAGGAGACAATTAAGCATCGGTGATTTTGTGGTGTTTTCGCTGCGGCGTTTGTGGATAGCTACTGCGGGATTGCGCGGACGTTGAAAGTTCCGCTTAGAAATTCAGTTGCGCCCGGTGCACATTTCTGAAAAAAGACCAAAAGACCACAAGTCACTGAATCGAAAGCAGAAATCTGGTGGGGCTGGCGAGGTTCGAACTCGCGACCTACGGTTTAAACCCATTCAACGGGAGCGCTACCAACAACCGATGAACATTACTCAGCAGCAGATTTGTTCGCAGGACTTGCAGCAGCAGACAGAGGTCGTGTGCTTGCTTCCTCAGTTTTCTGATCAGCGCCTCTGAGTGTACGTTTCGCGGATACCGGCTTTCGAGCTTCGACCAGCCAATTCGGTGCCGACCTTGGCAGATCAGTCTATCCCCGGTCTCTCGCC
>DATFRZ010000013.1:0-30207 GCA_035262885.1 Candidatus Acidiferrum sp. | reverse complement strand
CTGGAATTTGAGGTTACGCCCGATGTGTTGATTCCCCGCCCGGAAACGGAGCATGTCATTGAAGTCGCGCTGGATCGCCTTGCATCTCGTGAACTTCGCGCGGGAAGGCGACAAAAGACGGATGGCGCCGGTCTGCGAATCGCGGATATCGGCACGGGGTCCGGCTGTATTGCGATTGCGCTGGCGAAAGAGCTTCCCCGGGCAGCATTTGTCGCAACGGACATCGCACCTGCGGCGCTTGCCGTTGCTCGGCGTAACGCCTCCCGCCACGGTGTCGCGAATCGCGTGCATTTTCTCGAAGCAGACCTGTTGGACAACGTTTCGCTGACGGCGGCGCAGCATGCTGCGCCGCTACCATCAACCATTGCTTGGGAAAACTCTTCGAACGAGACACAAGTCAGTGACGAACCGCCTTCGTTCGATCTGATCATAAGCAATCCGCCCTACGTCGGGCGGCGGGAGGCCGCCATGTTGATGCGTGAAGTCCGCGAGCACGAACCGGAAATCGCGCTTTATGGCGGCGAAGAGGGCCATGAGCTCTATGCCTATCTTATCGCGCAATCGGCAAAGTATCTGCTGCCGCATGGCATTCTTGTCCTCGAACTCGGGCACAACAGCTTGCCTGCGGTTCAGCCCCTGCTCGATGAATCCACCTGGACCAAGGTCGGCGTGACCAATGACCTCGCGGGTACCCCCCGGGTCCTCGCTGCCGAGAAGTTGTAGCCACACTCTGTTGTCGTTCACAAATTGCGGGCGTAGGCTAGGGCCATGCCGGAGCTGGCACGGTTTCGGGCGAGGCATGGGCCGCTGGAAGAGCGGGCGGCCGATGCGGTGGCGTCCATTCTGCATGTGGACATGGACGCGTTCTTCGTGTCGGTGGAGTTGCTGGAGCGCCCAGAACTGCGCGGCAAACCGGTTGTTGTCGGCGGACAAAAGGATCAGCGGGGCGTCGTTTCCGCAGCCAGCTACGAAGCGCGGAAGTACGGAATTCATTCGGCGATGCCGCTGCGAACGGCGGGAAGGCTCTGCCCGCACGCGGTATTCCTCGATGGACACCACGAAAAATACGGCGAATGGAGCGATCGCGTCGCGACGGTCCTCGCGAAATTCTCGCCGGTCGTCGAAATGGTTTCGATTGACGAGGCCTATCTCGATCTTGCCGGGACGGAACGCCTCCACGGGCCGCCGTTTGGGACCGCCGACAAGCTGCTTCGAACCATCACGCGGGAGACGGCGCTTCCCTGCTCTGGCGGGTTGGCCACGACGCGGCTCACGGCGAAGGTGGCTTCCGACCAGGCCAAGCCGCGCGGCCTCGTATGGGTTCCGCCGGGATGCGAAGCGCGTTTCCTCGCGCCGCTCCCGGTACGAAAGATTCCCGGGATTGGCGAAGTAACGGAGCGAGCATTGCGGGGGCTGGGCATCGACACCGTGGAGCAGCTCGCCGAGCTTCCCCAGGAAAAGCTGGAAAAGATTTTTGGGCAGTGGGGTGACGCGCTCTACCGGAAGGCGCGCGGTGGCGATTCCTACGAATTCGTGATTGATGCGGAGCCGAAGTCCATTTCTCACAACCTCACTTTTGGCGAAGACACCGACAATGTGAACGAGATGGCTACGATTCTGAGCCACCTTTCACAAAAAGCTTGCAAGCGGCTGCGCGAAGCGGGGCTCGCTGCGCGGACCCTAACGCTAACCATTCGATATGCGGGATTTGAAACGCACACGCGCGCAAAGACGCTCGCGGAGCCAACCCAACTCGACGCTGACATTTATGCCGTGTTTCAGGAACTGTTTCGCAAGCATCGTGATCCGAAAAGGAAGGTTCGCTTGCTGGGAGTCAGCCTCGGCAACTTTACGCATGGCAATAAGCAGCTCGATTTGCTGGATGCGGACCGTCGTGAAAAGCTTGCGAAGCTGACGAAGGCGGCCGACCGTCTGCGCGACCGCTTCGGTTTCGGTAAGGTGCAATTCGGCGGATCGCTCTCGACCGAGGAGCTAGACCACAAGCGCGAGGATTAGCTTGCGGCCTTCTCGAGCGGCCCGCGTTGCCGGAAGCGCCATAAGCTGGAGTTAACGGATCGGTTGAGATCCTTCGCTTCGCTCCGGATGACACGAACACGACACTCTGCCTGACATGGCAAGCTGTGACTCGCAGGACGTGCGGGCGAGGGAGGGGCGCCAAACGCGCACTTCCAGCAGAACCGGCTTGAATGTCCTATAATTTGAGTTCCGTCGTGGCACGCTTATGAGCTCGAGCGCATCACCAACACCAGGTGTTTCTTCGTCGCAGCCGGGTTATGGGCACGGCCCGCGCGTGCGGAATTTCTGGCAGCGCGTAAGCGAGGGCCGGGAGATCGATGAACTATGGTCGCAATTCACCGCCGACGCGCGCGCGAGCTACAGCTTCTACATGAAAGAGGCGGACGAGGAGGAGCTGGGCAGGCGTCACGGGGTTTACCGCTTCCTTCACATCGCGAAAACGTTGTTTTGGTCGATGTTGATGAAGATGACCCCGGCGCGGCGGGTCCTCTTGCTCATCGCATTGCTTATGCTGGTGATGTCGGGATTCAAGTTTCAGTTGGGAAGAAATGTTTCCTTCGACGTGAATTTCGTAGGGATTGCCGCCCTGCTCTTTCTGTTGCTGCTATCGCTGGAATTGGCCGACAAAGTGACCATGAAGCGCGACCTGGAAATCGCGCGCGAAATTCAGATGTGGCTTGTGCCTTCGCAGCCGCCAGAAGTGCCGGGAGCGGACATCGCTTTTGCGACACGTCCGCAGAATTCTGTGGCGGGCGATTATTATGATGCGTTTTACCCCGACGAGCGGCGTGACCGGCTGGTAGTGGTGATTGCGGACGTGGCGGGAAAAAGCGTGCCGGCAGCGCTCTTGATGGCGACGCTGCAGGCTAGCTTGCGCACGATTGCGGGCGAAGGTGTGCCCTTGGCGGAACTGGTGACGCGGCTAAACCGCTACGCATCGGCCTACAGTCTGGATGGGCGGCGCTTTACGACCGCGGTTTTGTGCGACTACGATCCTGCGACGCGGCGGCTCACTTACGTGAACGCCGGCCACAATGCGCCGATACTGCGACGCGCGGATGGCACGTTTGAAACGTTGGAAGTTGGCGGCCTACCGCTGGGAATCAAGCTGGGGGCGGAATACCAAACCGCCGCTTTGGAACTGCGGCCGGGCGACGCATTGATTTTCTTCACCGACGGCGTGGTGGAAGCGTTCAACGAATCGGGCGAAGAGTTTGGCAACAGCCGCTGGCAAGGAGCGATTCGCAACCTGCCCGACTGGAACGCCCAAGAAACGCTGCAGTTCCTGATGAAACGCGTGGATGAATACGTCGGCGCCACGCGGCAATCCGACGACATTACCTGCCTGGTATTCCGCAGCAAATAAAGCAGCCTGTTTTCGCTCCTCAGTTCACCTCCCCTTTGAAACTTGTAAAAAAAGCGGATCCCTCACTTCGCTCGGGATGACACTGGAAGAAGTGCTCCGTGAAACGAGCCACAGAGTCGATTTTTGGGGAACTGGCGCATAATCAGAATCATGAGCGCGCGGGAGTTGGCCAATTCGATTTGCGACATGCTGCAGCGCAATAAGCATCAGGCGCTGCTGGTGGGTGGGTGTGTGCGCGACCTTCTGCTGGGCCGCGAGCCGGCGGATTTCGACGTGGCTACCGACGCGACACCGGTCGAAGTTGCGGGACTCTTTCCAGAAAGCGTGGCGGTTGGCGCGCAGTTCGGCGTGATGCTCATCCCGAAGAATGGCTTGAAGGTGGAGGTTGCGACATTCCGCTCGGATATGGGCTACAGCGACGGCCGGCATCCAGACCGCGTGGTTTATTCGAAAACGCCGCAAGAGGACGTTCAGCGCCGGGACTTCACGATCAACGGGCTGCTGATGAGACACGATAACTGCGAAGTGCTGGACTTCGTCGGCGGGCAGAGGGACCTGAGCGCGGGAGTGATCCGGGCCATTGGCGATCCCGAAGTTCGTTTTGCGGAAGACAAGCTGCGCATGATGCGAGCGGTGCGTTTCGCAGCGCGGTTCGGCTTCCAAGTGCAAGAGGCGACGTTTCGCGCCATCCGTCGCCGCGTTCGAGAAGTTCAACAAGTCTCTCCCGAGCGCATCCGCGAAGAACTTACAAAGATGCTCACGGAAGGAGCCGCGCGTCGCGCATTCGAATTGCTCGATGAGACCTGGCTGCTGGGCCAAGTTTTGCCGGAAATTGCGGCGATGAAGGGCGTCGAGCAACCTCCGGGATTTCATCCGGAAGGCGACGTGTGGATTCATACGCGACTCATGCTGGAACAACTTGCAAAAGGCGCTTCCCCCACGCTGGCCTGGGGTGTACTGTTGCACGACGTTGGGAAGCCGCCGACCTTCCAGTCCGCGGAAGAAACAGGCGACCGGATCCGGTTCAATCATCACGTGGATGTGGGCGTAAAGATCGCGGAGGAGATTTGCCGTAGGCTGCGCTTTTCGAACGAGGACGCCGAACAGATTGCGGCGCTGGTCGAGAATCACATGAGGTTTGGCGCGGTGGAGGCAATGAAGAAAGCCACGCTGAAGCGGTTTGTAAGGCTGCCGCGGTTCGACGAGCATCTGGAACTGCACCGGCTGGACTGCCTTTCCAGCCACCGGCACCTGGATTCGTACCAGTTCGTCCAACACTTCCTGGACGAGACTCCCCCCGAGCAGGTGCGGCCGGAACGGGTTCTAACGGGAGACGACCTTCTGGCCATGGGCTTTCAGCCCGGCCCCGAGTTTGCTCGCATTCTAAGGGGGGTCGAAGACGCCCAACTCGAAGGGCAGCTCAAAACCAAAGAACAGGCCACGGAATACGTACTCAGAAACTTCAAGCGCAAGCAAAAGAAAGACGAACTGAGCTGATCTGGTTTGTAAGCAATAGAAAATGAACGGCTTAATGACGTGTTTGCAAAAACGGGACAATGGGCGTAGAATGTGAGCATAACAGACTAAGATTTAATGCCAGGTGCCTTCTCATTCTTGTGCAACATTTGAAATTCGGCCGCATCTAATCGCAAATAGAGGGGTTCTATATACACCCTTTTGAGAGACTGGGGACAATATGGCTGAGAAAAAGTTGTTTATACCGGAGGTTCTGCCGATCTTACCGGTGCGCGACACGGTGCTCTTTCCGGGCGCCATGCTTCCGCTGACGGTAGGACGGGAAAGCTCTCTGGCGCTCGTTGGTTCCTTGCAAGGTGAGGATAAGCTGCTGGGTGTGGTCGCCCAGCTCGACCCGCGGATTGAAGATCCCGCGGCCGCCGACTTGCATAAGGTTGGGACGCTGGCGCGGGTGCATAAGACTGTCAAGATGCCCAACGGCAACGTGGTGGTCTTTCTGGAAGGGCTGCAACGCATCCAGATCGTTGAGTTGGTGAATCTGCGGCCGTTCCTGAAAGCTCAGGTGAAACCCGAGCCGGACATCATCGGAGAAGTGGATGCGGAACTAGAGGCGCTGCAGCGCAACGCGCAGGACCTGTTCCGCGAAGTGGTGAGTCACTCGCCACAGCTGTCCGATGACCTGCAATCCAAGGCGATGAGCATCGAGGATCCTGGCGAGCTTGCAGACTTCATCGCCGGAATGCTGCCTTCGCTTTCCACGCTTTTGCGCCAGGAGTTAATCGAAACGCCGAGTGTCCGCAAACGTCTGGAAATTTTGATCCGTGAACTGTCGAAGGAATTGGAAGTTCTCGAGCTGCGCTCGAAAATTCACGAGCAGGTGCAGGAACAGGTCAGCCAGAACCAACGCGAGTACCTTCTGCGCGAGCAGATGAAGGCCATCCAAAAGGAACTGGGCGAATCGGAGGATTCAACGCAGGAAATCGACGAGCTTCGCAAAAAAGTGGAAGAAGCCGGAATGCCGGCGGAAGCCAAGAAGGAATGTGAGCGTGAGCTGAAGCGCCTGGCGAAAATGACGCCGGCTTCGGCGGAGTATATGGTTTCGCGCACGTACCTGGAATGGATGACCTCGCTGCCGTGGAGCAAGTCCTCAGGCGCGTCGGAGATTGACATTCCCAAAGCGCACGCGATTCTCGAAGAAGACCATTACGATTTGCAAAAGGTCAAGGAACGCATCCTCGATTATCTGGCGGTGAAAAAGCTGCAGCCGGGGATGAAGGGGCCAATCCTGTGCTTCGTCGGGCCTCCTGGCGTGGGGAAGACTTCGCTGGGCAAGTCCATTGCGCGCTCGCTGGGACGCAAATTCGTGCGCATCGCCCTTGGCGGAATGCACGATGAAGCGGAAATTCGCGGCCACCGCCGGACCTACATCGGCGCGTTGCCAGGGCAAATCATCCAAGGGCTGAAGCGCGCGGAAACCAACGATCCGGTGATGATGCTGGACGAAGTGGACAAACTGGGACGCGACTTCCGCGGCGATCCTTCGTCGGCGCTGATGGAAGTGCTCGATCCGGAGCAGAACAACTCGTTCCGCGATCATTATCTCGATGTGCCGTTCGATTTGTCGAAGGTGCTGTTCATCGCCACGGCCAACTGGATGGATCCCATCCCGGAACCGTTGCGCGACAGAATGGAGATCATCGAGCTGCCGGGGTACACCGGCGAAGAAAAGCTGCACATCGCGCACAAGTACCTGATCCCGAAGCAAGCTTCCGAGCACGGCTTGAAAGTAGACGAGCAGATCCAGTTCACCGACGAAGGGCTGCAAGAGATCATTCACAGCTACACGCGCGAGGCGGGCGTCCGCAACCTCGAACGGGAAATTGCGACGATCACGCGAAAGCAGGCGCGCCGCATGGCCGAAGGCAAAACGGAAAAGATGGTCGTAACGCCGGAAGTGGTGCGCGAATTCCTGGGTGTCCCGAAGTTCCGCACGGAAAAGGAAGTCGAGGAACGTGTCAAGCGGCCGGGCGTTGCCGTGGGGCTGGTGTGGACGCCCGTGGGCGGCGACATCATCTTCATCGAAGCGACGCGGATGCGCGGCGGCAAGCAGTTCACCATGACCGGTCATCTGGGCGAAGTGATGCAGGAATCCATGACTGCAGCGCTGACGTGGACCCGCGCAAACGCCGAGCGTTACGGAATCGATCCGGACTTCTTCCGCAAGCAAGACATCCACATTCACGTGCCGTCGGGCGCGGTGCCGAAGGACGGCCCGTCGGCCGGCGCGGCGATGGTGACTGCGCTGGTCAGCCTGCTCAGTGGACGACCGGTGAAAGACCGGCTGGCCATGACCGGTGAGATGACGCTGTCCGGCGTGGTGCTGCCGATTGGCGGCGTCAAGGAAAAAGTGCTAGGCGCGAAGCGCGCGGGCATCAAGGAAGTCTTGCTGCCGGCAGATAACGAGCCGAATGTGGTGGCGGACTTGTCGCCAGAAATTCTTGGCGACATCAAAATCACCTACGTGCATACTCTCGACGAGGTGCTCGAACACGCGCTGCAAAAGGAGCCGGTGGCCGCGCCACTGGCTCCCGAGCCGGAGCCGAAGGACAAGCGCCTTGGCCCGGAAAGCCCAAGAGCGATTCACTAAGGGCCGTGATTGCGTGACACGGGATCGGTGAATCGCGAAAGAGAGCAGAACGGTAAGTGACTTGGTCGTCGATTCGTGGGCAGGACAAAGCTACGTCAAACAGCCCGGCAGAATTTGCCGGGCTTTTTCTTTTAAGCCACACTCGCGAAGATGGCGACAAACTCCTGCTACCATGTACGCCAAAGCATGGCCCCCGAAAGACAATCGAAAGCAAATGCTCCGGCGGAGATTGCGCGGCAGCTCCACGAAGCGCTTCTGCGGGAGCGCGTTGTGCCCCGTTTTGTGGATTCCTATGTTCTAGAAAATAGCCGGCAGGCGTTGCAAGTCCATGCGGTGATGTATCGCGACCTGCTTGCGCTGTTGCAACGTGAGGCGCTTTTGGAATTGAGCGTGCGGGCTCTTGAAATCATTTGCGACGAGCCGCGAACGCAGGGCCGGTCCAAGGCCAGGCTTATGCCGCGGCGCGAGGCCGCCTTGTTTCGAAAAAAGTTTCTGGCTGCGCTGGTGCGGCAGCAGGGCTGGAGCGTAGGGCAGGCCCTCGATTTTCAGAAAGATTTTCAGTTGTACGAAGATTTGCTCGCCACAGCTCCGCGAACGCGGCGCCGCAAGCCGTTTGAAGCAGCTAATCATCCCTACGTCGATCGCTGCGCGTTTCTCCTGGACTCTTCGTTCCTGGAGCAAGCGCGCGTCGCCGCAAGCCGGACCCTAACGGAATTGGAAAACCTCGCCGCTCAAGTGTGTGGGCCCGAAACATCGGATAACAAGCCAGCGTGGAAAAACTAATCGTCCAAGACTTTGGCATTAAAGAGCGGCTGCCCTGCCAAAGCACTGTGGAGCGCGAACAGGGCAATGGCGATGATCGTCAACATTCCGGCGATAGCTCCCGAGGCATACCAACGGCTCAAATGAGTGGTCATGGGGAAGGTGATCAGTATGTTTTGCACGACGAGTCCAGCCACCAAAGCGAGCAACCCGAAGCGCCGAAGAACCAAATAGCTGGAGAGCCAGATGACCGCCGAGGCTAAAAAGGTCCACCAAAAGTAGTCGCCTCCAGGGTACATGATGGACCCCAGGAAGACGATCACGATGGCCGCGATCCAATCCTTTCTTACCAACAGCCGCACCAAGAAAAGAAGGAAAAAAATCCCCAGCGAGTAAAGCACGAAGATCCAAGTGTAGGCAAAGACGGAGCCGAGCGTTTGTCGCACACCCAGCAGTGAATCCATCGCCGGCGAGCCAGGCTGAGGAGGCCGGCGTCCCAGGAGGGGAAGGAGAACATTGTCCAAGGATTCAAACACGCCGAGCAAAACGCCGTAGGTCATGCCGATCAAAACATCGCGGCCAACGAGAGGATCGCGAATCTTCCCGCCAATCAGACGCACCCAGCCAATCAAAGTATGGGGATCGCGCTTGCGGACAAACGGCTCCAGTCCGAAATAAAGCATCCTCGCGAAGGTGGAGACGAGAAAGGCCCAGGCCAGCGCGAGCACGGCGGTTCGAAATTCACCCAGGGAGGCAAGATGATGCGCCTGCAGCGCCCACATCGCAAGAAACACAAAGAAAAGGAAATTGGCCAAACGCCACGAGCCGGCTTCGTCCCCGCGCTTTTGCCGGACGTTTCTTTTGACAATCAAGATGCTTCCGAAAAGCACCGCCCCAAACACGGCGATTCCGATGATGCCGGCGAATTTTTGCTGAGTGGAAGCAGGATGGAGCCGATCGCGGTACGGGTCGGCCCAAGGGAACAAAACCCGGAAATAAACCGGCTTCCCTCGATAAGCCGCGGCCTCCACTCGTTCTGTGACATGAATCGGAGCGGTGATTTCACGAGTCCATGCCGCGCGTGTGTCGGAATACAAGAGATCCGACCACTCGGGAGTAGCGGGTGTGAACTTGGACAGATCGAGACCAGCAGCCGAGAAGAGCGGGGACCAATCGGGCGGGGGAGAAGAACCAGTTGGCGGATCGTACTCGGGTGGAATGCGTTTGAAAAGCAGTAGCCGGCCTTGGGAATCCAAAAACACACTGATCATGCCGGTTACATCGGAGGGCGGCTCCCAGGGCGTGATGACTCCCGAGCCGATGGAGTTGAAGAAATTGTCCGACTGCATCTCCCGCGGACTCTGGCGGTACCAGAAGAGAATCGTTGCTGGACGGTCCGATGACAGTCGTTGCCAGCGCGTTTGCGATTTGTCTTGCTGCTGAATGTAGTTGAGATAGTCATTGTCGGCAAAGAACCCATGGGCGCTGTCCGCCGACGCTTCTGTGAATCCAAGTTGTTGAACGATTTCCTGGGAGCGGGCGAGAAGCACGTCGGACGGTTTTTCGAGCGGCGTGAGATTTTGCACCCGGTAGCGGTCGGCCAGCATCATGTGCGCGACGAGCCCGAGCAGCACCGTCGCAACCAACGCCAGCCCCAACCAAGGCTTGATACCTTCGGTACTGCCCGCCGCAGCGACCATTTGAGGCGACGGAGTCTCGCCGGCTGCCAGAGCGGCGGCAAGAGGGTCACCGCCAGGAAGAGCCGCCGCGACTTGCAACGCAGATGCAGGCCGCTTGTCGGGATCGGCTTCGAGACAGCGCAGAATTACGCGCTCGATTAAAGGATCGAGATCGCGAACCAGCGTCGAAGGATTGGTGATGGCTCCGGATTCGCGCAACCTCACCAACTCCCGGAGCGTGGACGCCTCGAAGGCGCGCTTGCCGGTGAGGATTTCGTAAAGGATAAGCCCGAGGGAATAGATGTCGCTGTTGGTCGTGACTTCCTTACCCGCGAGTTGCTCTGGGGCCATATAAGCCGGGGTTCCCGCGCGGGCATCTTCTCCTTGGATGCTCGCGGCGAGGCCGGCCAGTCCGAAATCCGTGATGCGGATTTTTCCGGCGCCGTCGAGCATCACGTTGGCAGGCTTCAGGTCGCGGTGAATGACGCCGCGCTCATGGGCCGCGGCCAGTCCGGCGCAGATTTGCCGGGCAATCTCGGTGGCTTTGTCCGGTGAAAGGCGGCCGATGCGGCGCACGACGGAAGCGAGATCCTCGCCGTCCACATATTCCATTGTCAGGAAGAGCGTCCCCTCCGCTTCCCCAATGTCAAACACACGGCAAACATTAGGATGAGAGACCTGGCGCGCGTTGTGCACATCAGCATGGAACCGCGAGAGCGCTGCAGCATCTTGGGAGAGTCTCTCCGGGAGAAACTTCATCGCGACGATTTGACCGAGGGTCAAGTCCTCTGCGCGAAAAACTTCACCCATGCCGCCGCGGCCCGCCAGCGCCACGATGCGATAGCGCTCGGCAAGGATTTGGCCCGGGGTGAACCGGCCGCCTCCGATGGTGTCCGAACTGGTCAGCGGATTGGAAGTCGGGTTAGAGCGCGGGCTCCGCGAAGGTGTGGGCGTCGAAGGCGGCTTGCGTGGCGTGGGCGCGGGAGGAGCCATGGTTTCGCCTTCGCAGCTGCCGCCGTGATCCATCAGCGTGGCTCCGGTGTCCCAATCCATCGCCTGACCGCAGGACGAACAGAACTTCGCCGTTGCAGAAGCTTTTGCGCCGCACGTTGGGCAAAACATGAGAGCTGAAATTCTAGCATTGGTTCGCGGCGCACCGCGAATACGGACCCGTTAGTTTAAGAAATGCGCTCGACCTGCACGGCCGTGCCATAGGCAAGCACCTCGGTTACGCCCTGCATCACTTCGGTCGCGTCGTAACGCATGGCAATCACGGCGTTGGCTCCATGTTCGCCCGCATGCTGCAAGAGCAGCTCGAAAGCGTCCTCGCGAGTTTTCTCGCATAAATTCGTAAGCAGCGTGATGTTGCCCCCAACGATGGTTTGCAGCGCAGCGCCCAGATTCCCGAGAATGCTGCGCGAGCGCACGACGATTCCGCGCACAATCCCAAAGTTCCTCACAATCCGGTAGCCCGGCAGTTCGACTCCCGATGTGACCATTCCCGCATCAACTCTTGGCATCGCATTCTCCTTGAACAAATGGAACAGAGACGAAACAGGCCCTTACAGCCATTACGCAGAAACACCGTGTGAGATAACCCCTGATCTGCCGTTAACGCGTGCGATTCTAACCGCTTGACCGCCGCTCCGCGAAGAATCTTCCTCTGTTATTCTCTGAGAAAATGGACACGCTCTTTTACTTGCTGACAACCACCCAGATTCTGCTCGGAACGTATCTTGTCTGGCAGGGCGCGCAGTGGCTCGGCTACGTGCGCCGGCGGCTGCATTCCGATCCGGGATTCTACGCTCCGCGCGTGGCCCTGCTATGCCCGTGCAAAGGAGTGGAGCCGGGGCTCGAGCGCAACCTCGTCGCGTTGACGGAATTCGAGCGGCAGAGCTACGAAATTTTTTTCATCCTGGCTTCCGAGAGAGATGCTGCGAGGAGCATCATCGAAAGGGTGGCGCGGAGTTCTCGCGTCAAGGCCAATATCGTGATTGCGGGACACCCGATTAGTTGCGGCGAGAAAGTGAGCAACCTGCGAGCAGCGATCGAGCAATTGCCCGAGGAGTTTGAGGTGCTCGTGTTTGCCGATTCCGACGGACGCCCCGGAAAACACTGGCTGCACTATCTCGTTGCGCCGCTGGCGGACTCTCGGGTCGGAGCGACTACCACCATGCGGTGGCTGGTTCCGAACGTCGCGAACCTGCCAACCCTGCTGCTCGCGGCGTGGAATGCTCCGATCGTCACCACGCTGGGTGAAAAGGCCAGGAACTTCTGCTGGGGCGGAGGTACCGCGATTCGCCGCAGGACGTTCGAGCAGTGCGGAGCCCTCGACGAATGGAAGAGCTCCGTCAGCGATGATTATTCGCTGACCCGCGCGCTGGAACACAGCGGGCGATCCATCTTGTTCATTCCCGAATCTCTGACGCTCTCTTACGTGGAAACGGACTTCGAGGGTTTGCTGGAATTCACAAACCGACAAATCCTGATCACACGCATCTATTCGAGCAAGATGTGGAAAGCAGCGGCGCTCACGCATTCTCTGTACTGCTTGACGCTTGTTGTGGGAGGCTATTCGATTCTGACCACGCTGTTGGCGGGAAGGCCCGCTTTCCACCTCGTCCTACTGACTTTTCTGCCGTTGCTCCTGGCCTCCATCCGGGGAGTGCTGCGTTTGACCGGTGCAACAGAAGCCCTACCGACCATACGCACGCAAGTCATGGCCCGGGCATGGATTCATGTCTTGCTGACTCTGATCGTGCCATTCGTCTACGTGGTGAACTTTGTTCACTCCTTGGTGACACGCAAGATGCGGTGGCGGGGTGCCATCTACGAACTGATCAGCCCGCAGCAAACGCGAATTATTCGTAATTGAAGATTTCCATAGATTCCAGAGAGTTTTCCACAACACCTGAAGCAATTCTCGTTCTTCTTGAAAAGAGATTCATTTGCCGCGGGCTGGATTCAATTTGGAACACACCATTCGCGATTCATTTTGGCTCGAATTTTCGTGGAAAAAGTTCGCGAGCCGTGAAAATCCTACCAGCACTGCAGTTACAGTACTATTCGGAGAAGCGCCTAAGTGCCCGCTTTTTGAGCAACTTGCATATTCTTCGCCCCGGAAGAGTGGTTGCAGGGCAGATTCAGTACGGCAAACCGTCCGCTTAACGGACTTTCAGGGAGTCCTTGCCCGCCCCTGTTTGCCGTTCATTGGGTACCAAGCACCCGTTTGCTAGCCACAATCGTTTGTCTTCGGGCGACTTACCCGAGTGGGGTACTGCCTCGTCGAGGGGCATTAGAACTAAAAAAAGCTTAATGGCTTCGGTCCGTTCGCGAGGCTGCTTTCCGAGGGGGGTGCACGTGAAGGTGATCCGCAGAAGTGCCAATCCGCATCAATTGTTGGCCGCTCGTCCCGTATCCCACCCCAATACGTTTTTCTTTTACGAAAAAAACTCAGGAGTAGCCCATTTTCATGTGCAGGCCGGCCCCGACGGCCGTCTTCCCGTAGATCAAGCAGCGGGGCTGCTCGCCATGCATTGCCTTGTTCGGGGGCAAAGCCCCAGTGACTACGCTGTTTTGGTTCAAGCCGAAAGCGGTGTCTTGGAAAACCTGATTGAGAAAGCGGACCAATTGCTCGAAGCCGGCAAGTCCGTTCACGGCCAGGTGCGGCTGACGCGCCGGGAAGAAGAGGTTCTTGCCGGCGTTTCGGACAGTCTCTCAAACAAAGAAATCGCCTCGAATCTCAACCTCTCGGAACGCACCGTAAAATTCCACGTTTCCTCGCTACTGGCAAAGTTCCAGGTGCGAGGCCGCATGGAACTCGTTCGCGAAGCTGCGCGGCATACGATGGGCGTAGTTTCCGAACCGCTGCCCGTGGCTCCTCGAGAGGCTCGTTCTTTTGCTCCTCCTATAAAGAATTACCCGGCGCCGCGGCGCGCCGTCAGCGTCGTTCCCTTGGCAAAACGCGAGTTTATGGTGTAGCCGCAACGAGTTTCCCTCTCGAACTGAAAGGAAGGCCCTCGTTTGAACCGAGGGCCTTCCTTTTGATTTGAAATTCCCAGGGCGATGGTTACTTCGTTACTTCTTCCCTGCCGCGAAAAGCTCGGCGGCGCGGTCCCAGTTCACCACGTTCCACCACGCCTTGATGTAGTCGCCGCGCACATTCTGGTATTTCAGATAATACGCGTGCTCCCAAACGTCCAGGCCGAGCACCGCCTTCGCGTTTCCGCTGAGCAGGTACGGCGTGTCTTGATTGGGAGTCGAATCGATGCCCAGTTTCCCATCCTTCAAGATGAGCCAGGCCCAGCCAGAGCCGAATCGTCCCAGACCCGCAGCCGTGAACTTTTCCTGAAAACCGGCGAATGAACCAAAGGCCGAGTTGATCGCCGCCGCGAGGTCTCCCTTTGGCTCGCCTCCTCCCCCTTTTTTCATCAGCGTCCAAAACAGCGTGTGGTTCCAGTGTCCGCCGCCGTTGTTGCGCACCGCCATGCGGATATTTTCGGGGATAGAGTCGAGTCCCTTCAGCAGGTCGTCGATGGACTTCGCCTGGAGCGCGGACTGGCCTTCCAGGGCTTTGTTCAAATTTGTGACATAGGCGCCGTGATGTTTGTCGTGGTGGATTTCCATCGTCTTGGCGTCGATGTAGGGTTCGAGTGCGTCGAAAGGGTATGAGAGCGGGGGCACGCTAAATGCCACGGGTTTTTCCTCCAGTGTAAGATTTGAATCCGAAGTGGTCACGCAGCCGGCGCGCAGAAGATCCCGTGCAGCTTTTCCTGTCCCGAGCAATCCTGCGCCGACGATACTCGTGTTGAACAAGAATTTGCGGCGATTCATGCAACCTCGGTAGCGCGGAGGGCTAGCTGGCCAGCGCGTGGGATTATACTCCCCGGCGCGGCCAGGATGGTAATCCGGCCTCCGGGCGCGGCATGCTGTCACTGTACGCCACACCGGCCGCGATTCCTGGGGCAATCGTCTTCCACTGCGCCTTCATTGGATGCGCGAGAGCGCCCATTTGGCAGATTCTGCAACTATGGAATCAACGCAAGCAGCCAGCTTTTTTAGGCATTCGCACATACGGGCATGGGTCGGGCCGCCGGGCTTTAGATTTGAATTTCCTGCCGCAATGCAGGCGTTGCGAACCAGACCGCGCCATTTCGCGCGTTTCACCGGACTGCCACGAAACAGTTCGCGAAAGCCTTCCTCGGTCAGCGATAGTAGCAGTTCCAATCGAGGGCGAAACAGCGAATCGTTCTGAGCGTCCGCAGATGTATCGAATTCGCTGGCTTCCCGCGAAGGCAAGGTTCTGGGCTGAAATTGGGCAAGCCTGGAAACCGGAGCGCGGCGGTTCCATGGGCAAACGTCCTGACATACATCGCAGCCAAACACGTGATCGCCCATAGGCTCTCGCAATTCCTCGGGAATGCTGCCGCGCAATTCGATGGTCAGATACGAAATGCACCTTCGCGCGTCCATCACATAGGGCTCCACGAATGCTTGAGTGGGGCACGCTTCGATACAACGCGTGCAGCTCCCGCACAAATCCTGCGGCGGTGATTCTGTCGACCCGAGAGTAGGCTCCAATCCCAGAGTCGTAAGAATGACGCCCAGAAAGAAATAAGAGCCGATGTGTTGATTCAGCAGCAGGGTGTTTTTGCCCAGCCAGCCCAAGCCCGCGTACTTCGCCGCCACACGCTCTTGAATAGGACCCGTATCCACATAGGCTCGCGCCTCCAATGGTTCAGAGAAACGTTCCCGCAGTAGGGCGATCAAAGCCTCTAGCCTCTTCAGAAGGACATGGTGATAGTCCTCACCCCATCCGTAGCGGGAGATCCAACCCCTTGCCTCATCGCCTTGGCTGGAGAGTCTGGCCTCGGTCGAAAGAGGAAACCGGGTATTGTAGTTGAGGAGGCAGACGATGACGCTGCGAATCCCATGCATGGCTGCGCGTGGATCTTCGCGGCGAGGATCGTGCAAATACTTCATTTCCCCGGCGTAACCGCGCGCGAGCCATTCCGAGCTATTCGTCAGTTCGGGGAATTTTTCCGCGCGCGCCACGCCGCACAGGTCGAAACCTGCCGCTTTCGCCTGCCCCACAATCCAATTTGTGTCGGCTATTGGCTTCACCCGGAAGATTGTGCCGCAGACAGAGCTTCTGAGGCGAGCCTCGCCGGCCAGGACCAGGCCCCGACGAAGGCGGCGGTTTTTCTTGGATTGGACGAGGAAGAAGGGACCTTCAACTTCAACGAAAACTTCCAAGCGCCGAGTTCTCGTCGGAATAAACGTCGAATACGGTATAGAGTTTTGTGATTTGCAAAAGATCTCGCACTTTTTTTGTCAGTTGCAACAGCTTCAAATCGCCGCCCCGGTTTTTCACGGCGGTAAAGCCGCTGACGAGTTCGCCGATTCCGGAGCTGTCAATGTAGTCTACATCCGCAAGGTTCAGCAGGATTTTCGTTCGCTCATCGGCGAGGAGCCCTCGAATGGTCTTGCGCAGCAACGCGCTTCCATCGCCCAGCGTGATGCGCCCGCTCAAATCCACAACTGTGACAGGCCCGGCGTCGCGATGCGTGGCTCGTAGTGACATTCTTATTTCCTCACTCACCTTCTGCTGCCGATTCTTTTACGTCCCGCCTTTGCCATTTTCAGAATTGCCGACGGGTCCGGGCAGTTTCTTGGACATCACAATTTCCGCGCCGCCATTGCGGCCCTTCACCACATCAAACTCGTCCATGAACGCGCGCATCAGGAAAATTCCCCGACCCGAAGTGCTGAGCAGGTTCTCTTCCGCCAGCGGGTCCGGCACATCGGCCAGCGCGAACCCGGTTCCCTCGTCCAGTACGTGAATAATCAGCTTTTCCGGAGTGATATCCAAGGCCAGATGAATTTTCTTCTCCGGGCGTTCCTGGTTGCCGTAATGAAACGCGTTGATCACCCCTTCGCGCACGCTCATCCCGATGCGGTAGCAGTCATCTTCTCCGAAACCGGCCGCTTCCGCCACGCGGAGACACATTTCCTCAGCTAGATTGACGCTCTCGACCTGCGTCTCCAGCGTGATTTCGAGATGTTTGTCGCCCGAGTCCATTTTTCGCGACGTGGCTGTCCCGGAAAAGGCACAAAGGAACGCAATAATGGGTAACACAGCGGAGGAAAGCCCGTCAATGGAGCAGGTGTGATATCTCTGACTAGGTATTAAGCCCAGTACGAGCGGTCTAGGATCCGGTACTGAATCGCCTCGCTCAGGTACCGCGACTCGATGTTGTCGTCGCCATCAAGATCCGCGATGGTGCGGGCAACTTTCCGGATGCGGTCATGGGCGCGGGCGGAAAGCCCAAGCCGCGTAATCGCATTTTCCAAGCGGTTTTCGAGCGCGGGCTTCGCTGCTTGCTGGCCGTGAACATCGCGCAAAATCTTCGGAATACTGTGCCGCCTCTGAAAGCGTCTGCGCCGCATCTACTCTGACCGGCGCAAACGACTTCAGCGAATTCACCAGGTGCTTCAACGAGGCAAACGTCGATCCCGGACACCGCCGCGCTCTGCGTCTTAAACAACACGGCGAGGGAAGCTTCGGGCAGCGTGCCTGCCGCGGGCAGGCCCCTAGCCCTGTCGAATCCCTATCCGCTGCCGCGAAGCCGTCCTCGCCGCTCGCCGCGTCGCTAAACCTGCTGCGATACCAGCAGCTCTTCCAGCCGGTTGTAGCTGGCCGCCACGCCGTGTTCCATTCCAGATTTGAGCGCCATGTCGCGAATCTCTCTGGACTCGAAGAGCAGCGTCATCGTGACCGTGGTTTTGCCGCCCTCTTCCACAAAGTCTGTGGTGACCAGCGACTCGCCAGCTTGTCCATCCATAACCTCCGTATGAACGATTCGGCCCGGGCTGATTTCGCGGGCAACGCCACCCGTGCCAAACTGATATCCCGTCTCCGTGTTCCGCCATTCGTAGCGATAGCGCTCGCCCGGCTTGGTCGCCACATTGCAAACTACCATCTCCCATCCCGGTGGGCCCAGCAGCCACTTCTTCAGCAAGTCCGGCTTGCTGAAAGCGTCCACGACCAAATGGCGGGGCGCGTCAAATACTCGCGTCATCCTGATTTCCTTGCCGGTTGGCGTGGTGACTTTGAACGTGTTTGCGTTTTTCACGGTAGCCCCTCCCTGAGTAGCACTTGCTTTCGCGGTTCCTGCTTCGTTCATGACCGCTCCCCTCCTTTAGCTCGCCTCACTGGTCTTTCCTGGGCTTTCAACTCCTCCAACAGCGCGTCCAGCCGCTGGAAGTTTGCCTCCCAGATCCTCCGGTAACGCTCCAGCCACCGAGTGGCTTCGGCCAACCGCTTGGCTTCAAGCCGCCGCGGCCGCCGCTGCCGGTCCTGCCCCCGCGAGATCAGCCCGGCGCGCTCCAGCACCTTCAGGTGCTTGGAGATCGCCGGCTGGCTCATGGCAAACGGCTTGGCCAACTCCATCACCGAGGCTTCGCCCGAGGCGAGGCGCGCGACGATGGCCCGCCGCGTGGGATCGGCCAGCGCGGCGAAGATGGCATCCAGTTGTTGTGAGCGTGTACGTTGCATAACCTCATGGTTCTACAACCGTAGAGTTATATATAACGGCGCGCTTTACTTGTCAAGCCCAAAAAGACGGAATAGCGGGAGGCCCAGACCCTAGGCGTCGGTGATCGATTCGCCGGAGGTTCGGGAAGAAGTGGGCGGTTTCGGCGCGTCCAGACCGTAAGCCGCCAGCACTTCCTCTAACGTCACCATCCCTCTCAATTGGTGCACATTGGCTCGGCTGACCACGGGCAGCGCCTCGAGTTGGCTCGCGCCCATGCGCTCCAATGCCACATGCAGCGGATGGTCGATATGAACGTGGGGAAAATCACCTGCACCCACCAGTTCTATCAGCCCTTTGCCAGCCGCACCCGCGTTGGCCGCTTGCCTCAGCCGTCCCAGACTCACTACGCCGACCACTCCGCGGCTGTCGCAAACAGGCCACGCCCGGAATTCGCTGCGCTCGCATCTATCCAGCGCTTCCAGGACGGTCCACTCAGCATTCAAAGTTTCCGTGGCTTCCCTCATGGCCTGATTCACGACGCGCTGCGTCTCCTGTTTCCGCGACTCCGCTGTGGGCAAGTGAATTCCATCCTGACGCGCCAGCGCTTCATAAATCGGCTTGCGCTGCAGCTTCGCCGAAATGAAAAAGCTCACCAGGTTCGAAATCATCAGCGGCACGATCACCGCATAATCGCGCGTGATCTCGAAAATCATCACCACCGAAGTCATTGGCGCGCGCACGATCCCCGCGAATGCCGTGCCCATCCCAACCAGCGCATACGCGCCGGGTGTTCCGACAGTATTCGGGAAAAAGTGGTTCGCCAAGTCGCCTACCACTCCGCCAAGCATCGCGCCAAGAAAAAGGCTTGGCCCGAAAATCCCGCCCGCATTTCCCGAAGCGTAACACGTCGCCACCGCCAGCAGCTTCAGCACCAGCAGCAGCGCCATCAGTTTCAACGCCATCCCACCGTTTAGTGCCTCCCCAACGTGCTTGTAGCCCACTCCGAGCAATTGCGGCACGAACCAACCCATGATTCCGACCATCACGCCGCCGGCCGCGGGCTGGAGCCAAAGCGTCTTTCTCGGAAGTTTCAGAAACCGCGAGCGCATCCCGAGCAGCAGTTTCGTGAACGCCACGGAAACGAATCCGCCCGCAAGTCCAAGCACCGCGTAAATTCCAAATTCCGCCGGATTCACCAACTGATATTGCGGTACGCGAAAGAGAGGATTGTTTCCGAGGAGCAAGCGCAGCATCGCCCAGGAAGCCGCGGATGCCAGCACAACCGAACCCAGCACCGGCGCGTGCAAATTGCCGACAACCTCTTCCAGCGAAAACAACACCGCCGCAAGCGGCGTGTTGAACGCCGCAGCCACCGCTGCCGCTGCTCCTACGGGGATCAGAGCCTTTATTTTTTCTGGACGAAGTCCGAGCCAGCGGCCCAGCACCGAAGCGATTCCTGCGCCGACCTGTACAGCTGGGCCTTCGCGTCCCAGCGGAATGCCGCTCGCCAGGGTCGCCGAAGTGCAAAAAAACTTCCCAATCACCGTCCTAAGCGTGATGTTCCCTTCCCGCGCGTACAATGCCGCTTTCGTTTGCGGCACGCCGCTGCCGCGTGCATCAGGAAAATATCGGTAAAGCAGGTAGCCCATTCCCAGCGATCCAGCTATAGGCACGAGCAGCCGACGCAACCCCACGCCCCCGGGGGGATACAGCTTGGTGCCGAATCGCTCGGTCAGCAAAATGAACGCCACTACAGCCAAGCCCACGAGCACGCCAATCACCAGCGTGAGCGCCAGGAACAACTGCTCTTCGCGTTCCCGCAGAATGGCCTTCCAAGGTTGCAGGAAAGCTCGCAACCGCCTTCTGGCCGCTTGTGCGCTGGAACTCATGAAATTTTTCTCTTCTTCGGTGCGTTTTGTCCGGATTGGAGTGATAAAACTCTACCGCGCCGCGGGTGTCTCCGGCTGCTCGGTTATCTCTTCCCGGTCCTGCGCCCCGGCTCCCGGCAAGAAAAACCGCAAATCCAGGACTCGCTCTCGCCGCTTTTCTTCTTCCAAATGGCGCGCGCGCGCTTTCAGCAAATCATCGAGCGCCACCAAGCCCAGGAACTTTCGCGTATCAGGCTCCACCACCGGGACTCGCGTTACCTGTTTTTCCGCCATGCGATAGACCACGGATCGCAGCGGCTCATCGGGGAAGACTTCGACGGTCTCTTTGCGCACCAGTTCGCGAAGTTGCTTGCCCACTGCCGCGTCGTTCCCTTGCCTCCAAAGCTTGTGAATATCCCCGCGGGTCACCACACCCGCCAGGGTTCCACCGTCGTCCACCACTGGCAAAAGCCGTTGGCTCTGTCGGTGATCCGACCGCAGCACTTGTTGAAACTCCCGAAGAGTGCTACGCGCAGGGAGCACCGCGACTTTGCTGCGCATCACGTCGCGCGCGAACAGAATTTCCAGAGGGTCTACAGCGTATTCGCGACTCAGATGATAACCGCGCCGCGCCACTTTCTCCGTCAGGATCGAGCGCTTCAAGGTCAGGACTGTAAACGCATGTGCGATCACGCTCCCCACCAGCAGAGGAAGAAAAACGTTGGCATCGTGAGTGAGTTCAAAAGCAAAAACGATGCTTGTGAAAGGCGACCGCATCGTACCGCCAAGAATAGCGCCCATGCTGACGAGCGGCCAAAAACCGGTGCCTTCATTGGGCAGGAACATCGCCTCGAGTCCGCCGAGTGCGCCGCCCATCATGAGCAGAGGCGCCAGCACACCGCCGGAGGTGCCGGAGCCGAGCGACACCGCCCAAATAAACCATTTCACGAGCAGTACGCCAAGAATCACCTTGGTCGTAACCGAACCCTGCAGCAGCGCGCCAATGGTGTCGTATCCCACACCGAGCGCTTGCGGAAAAATCATGCCGCCCAAGCCGATCGCCAGCCCGCCAATCATCGGCCACCACATCCAGTGGATAGGCAATTTTTGAAATGCATCTTCCGCCGCGTATACAGAAACCGTCAGCAGCGCGGAAAGCGCGCCCGCGAGCAATCCAACAAACGCGCAACCCAGCAAAGCAAGCGGTCCAATATGCAGGGGATGCTCAGGAACGGGAAACAATGGACCGAATCCCAAAATGTAGCGTCGCACCACCGCAGCTACCGCGCTCGCCAGCGCCACGGGAACCAAGCTACGTGGCTTCCATTCAAACAGGAGCAGTTCCACGGCAAGCAGCACTGCGGCCACAGGCGAAGCAAACGTCGCGGACATTCCTCCCGCAGCCCCAGCCACCAGCAGCGTCTTGCGTTCGGCGCTGGTCAAATGAAAGAGTTGGGCGATCATCGAGCCGAAGGCTCCGCCGGTCATAATGATCGGGCCTTCCGCGCCGAATGGTCCGCCGGAACCGATGGAGATCGCGGAAGAGAGTGGTTTAAGTAACGCAACCTTCGGCTCCACGCGGCTGCCGTTAATCAGAATCGCCTCGATGGCTTCTGGAATGCCATGGCCGCGGATCCGCTCCGAGCCATACCGCGCCATGATCCCAATAAGGAATGCGCCGCCGACGGGCACGAGAATGCTGAACCAACCCAAATGATTTCCGGCCGGCGAAACAAGCGCCGCGTCCCAGCGGCCGTAATAAAACAAATTCGTGAAGAGTCCGATCAAACGCAAAAGCGCGAGCGCGACGAAAGCACAAATCGCGCCGATCACGATGGCCAACGCGGAGATCGGCAGCACACGAAGCGTGGTCGAAAAATCGCCCAGCTCTTCATTTCGGCTCTTTGTTTTCTTGTTTTCTCGCTGGTAAGAAGAACTCCCTTGTCGAACCTTATCCACGCTCTTTTTCCAATCCTTTCCGGGGGCGAACGATAGAAATCTTTCTGCCATGAAGCCTGTGACTGTCTTTCAAAAGGGCTGCGATGGCGTTGGCCAGCGCAGCGCCGGACGCGCGCAATTCGCCGACGCGGTGCTGGGCGACCCGTTCAAGCAATCTTTCGCCTCGCGGCAGCAAGGACACCAAAACGCTCCGCCGGTCTTCGCGGCTGCGGCTGCGCCGCACGTACCCGTGGGCTTCCATGCGGTCGATGAGTTCCACGACGCTGTGATGCTTCAACACCAGCCGTTCCGCCAGATTGCTGACCGTCGCTTCCTGCCCGTTGGGAATACCGCGAATCGCAAGCAGCAGCAGGTATTGCTGCGGTTCGAGGCCTGTTTCGCTGGCGACGGTGTCGCCTTCGCGCAGAAACTTGCGGATACGATAGCGCAGTTCCGCAAGAGCCTGGTACTCGGCGGTTGTAAGCACTTTGGGCATGAATTTAGTATATCGTAGTACGATATAAATATGGCTTGAAACTGTGGCTCCAAAAGGGAATTAGCAGCCTGCCGGGAGTCTGCGGTCAGGGTTACAGCGGCTTGCGGAAGGATTTCTGCGTTTTGTAATGCTCGAAGCCGTTGCGCTCGTAGAACTGATGGGCGCGCTCGCGGATCACATTGGAACGGACCGACATGCCTTTGCAGCCGTGTTTGCGCGCCCAATCCTCAGCGGCTGACAGCAGCCGCGCGCCTGCGCCGAGGCTGCGGTGCCCCTCCGCCACGACCAAACCGTTAATTTCCCCACGAATGTCGACTTCCAGCAGCGGTTGCCTGCTCACATGGATCCATCCGATGACCCCCGCGTCTTTGGTTTCCGCCACAAAGAGGGCGTGTTGCACCGCAGGCCGAATGGCGCGAAGCCTCTGGCGAATCTGCGCAGGCGTGGCCGGATACCCGAGTTGTGTCGAGAGATCGGCGAGGCGCGCCGCGTCTCCCATTTTCGCGGGCCGAACCTTCGGCTCTTGCTTTTTCTGGTTCGAGTTCATGGCCTTGCCCTTGCCTTTCGTCGCAGCCTGGCTCGTACAGCCGGGCTTTTCAACTCGCGAAGCGCGTCCGCGGCAATCCACCGGGCCGATCGTGAGTCTTGCCGCCGGATTCTCTCTGCGGCACGGATTGCTTCTTGGTTTAGCTTGAGATTCCTCTTGCCGATATTCCGCAAGGCCCAGTTGACGGCCTTTCGCACAAAATTTCGCTCGTCGTAAGCTTCCCGCTCAATCACCCGCAAGAAGCGCACAAAGCGGGCGTCCGCGGCGGCCTTGTCCTTATAACTCAGATAAGCCATCAAAGAAAATGCCGCCCGCTTTACAAATTCCTCGCGCCGGCGGCTCCACCCAGCAACTTTGTTCCACGCGGGCTTCGCGTGCGCGTAAAGATAGCAGCAGGCCGCGTCGACTACGTCCCAGGAATCGAAATCCCGCACCCAGCGCTCCATCTCCGTCGCAGTAACCTTTTCGGATTCTCCAATCAGCGTCGCCAGGATATGCGCTTCGTGATTTCCGGTGGCCCACAAGTCCCGGGCGAGCGGATGATTTTTCCCAATCTGTTTCGCGAGGGCGTGCAAGGCCGGCGCCGAGATTCCGTGCGCGTTGGGTACGCGAACCCCAAAGTACTCCATTTTCGCGCGCACACGAGGATCGGCCAGCGATTTCAATTCCTGCAACACAGCGGCCTTCGTCCAATGCGCCCCCTCTTCTGGCCTGACCAAGCGCTGCTTAGAACGTCTTGTCCGAATCGAGGAGGATGGTGACTGGGCCCTCATTAACCAGCTCCACGGACATCCTGGTTTGAAAAATTCCACTGGCAACAGTAACACCCAGTTTGCGCAACGCCTCGCAAAATTCATCATAAACCGTCTTTGCGAGTTCGGGCGGCGCCGCAGCAATGAAGCTGGGCCGCCGCTGGCCGCGTGCATCCCCATACAGCGTGAATTGCGAAACCGCCAAAACGCTGCCCTTCACGTCGAGCAGCGAGCGATTCATTTTTCCTTGATCGTCTTCAAAAATGCGAAGGTTCACGCATCTTTCCGCCATTCGCGATATAACCGCTGGCGTATCATTCCGGCCCACGCCGAGCAAAATCATCAGCCCCGGCCCAATCTCCCCGGCGATGCGTCCGTCCACCGTCACTTTCGCGCGGCTGACCCTTTGTAAAACGGCGCGCATGCGCGGGCTTCAGTTGCCGCTTGCCTTGATGGATTTACTCAGACGCCGCCCTTCCATTTTTTGCGGGCGCGGTTTTGTCCGCACGCGCGCGGCGGCAACAGCTCGCGGAGGCATAGGCAGGGCGGTAAATCCACGCGGCGGCGGCTGGCAGTCGGGGCAAAAATAACTGCTGCGCCCCGCCACAATTCCACGGCGGATCGTGGTCTTGCAGCGTTGACAAGCTTTTCCTTCGCGACCGTACACCCGGTGACGCCGCTGATATTCTCCCGGCTCGCCTTCGGCGTCGAGAAAATCGGAAATCGAAGAGCCCCGCAGGGCGATGGCTTTCCGCAAAATCTCCTGCAACGCGCGCCACAAGGTTTCCGCTTGCTTCGGGTTCAACTTCGCTCCGAGCTGCGCAGGATGAATCTTCGCGCGCCACAAGCTTTCGTCCGCGTAAATGTTGCCAACGCCCCGAAGCACGCCCTGGTCCAGAAGCAGTGCCTTGATGCGCGCGTGCCGCTCGCGAATCCTTTTCACGAAGTCGACTTTGGTGATTTCCAGCGGGTCCGCTCCAAAACGCGTCAATTCCTCCGCGAGCGGAGCCTCCGTCAAATAGGCGATGCGCCCAAACCGCCGCGCGTCTGTGTAGCGCAATTCGCGGCCGTCATCGAGCAGCATGCAAACGTGCGTGTGTTTTTCTGGCGGCCTCTCCGCGGGACTCGGCGCCATCTGCCCCGTCATTCCGAGATGCACCAGCAGCGATGCCTGCTTCGCTGAGTTGCCGTTTGTTCCAACTCCCGCCGACAGGCGCAACAACATAAATTTGCCATAGCGCTCGACGGCCTCAATCCGCCGCCCCGGCAACTGCTGCTGCAAAGCCACGGGATCGTCGATGAAATCCGTCTTGCCCAACGTGACAGACAGAATGCGCCGCCCGAGAATCGCCTGGCGCAATCCGCGCGCTACGGTTTCGACTTCAGGAAGCTCCGGCATAAGCGAGAAGCTTTCAAAATAGCACAGGCAAACGCATATTGCTCTTCGCGCGACCGCTTTCCGGTTCTCCGATGCCAAGAGATGCCGGACTTTGATGAACTCGTGTTACAGTTTCTCGCTCAGAGGTGGCTCGTGCGCGTGTCCCGCAAAGGCCTGATCTATATTCTCCTTTTCGCCGTCATTGCTGTGTCGCTGGGTGCGACCCCCGCGAGAGCGAAAAACACAGAAACTGGTTTTCTCGACCGCACGATCAACGTCGCGGGCACAGAATACAAATATCAAGTGTTCGTTCCGGAGAATTGGGCAAAGAACAAAGGGTGGCCCGTCATTTTATTTCTTCACGGCGCGGGGGAACGCGGCGACGACGGCCTGATTCAAACCGAAGTGGGCATCGGCACGGCGATCCGCAGGTACCGCGAACGCTTCCCCGCCATCGTGGTGATGCCGCAGTGCCGCAAGAATGCATGGTGGTCTGAGTCCACAATGGCAGACATGGCCATGGCCGCGCTGGCTGCGGCGCAAAAAGAGTTTCACGGCGATCCCGCCCGAACTTATCTGACGGGGCTCTCCATGGGCGGCTACGGAACCTGGTATCTTGCGGGGAAGTATCCCGGAAAATTCGCGGCGATCGCCCCCATTTGCGGAGGCGTGCTTATGCCGGACCTGGCCCGCGCGCAATCCCCTGACGACAGCGCGCCTTACACGGAAGCCGCCAAGAGAATCCGGAGCAAGACCCCCGTGTGGATTTTTCACGGTGGAGACGACCCGGTCGTCCCAGTCTCTGAGTCGCGTCGCATGAACGACGCGATGAAGGCGCTGGGCGGCGAAGTCCATTACACTGAGTATCCGGGCGTGGGCCACAATTCGTGGGAGAAAACCTACGCCGAGCCGGATCTTCTCACCTGGATGCTCTCGAAAACGATAAGCGCAAATTCAAGCAAGTAGGCCAGCAACTGCGAGAACGTGCTTTTCTTGGGTCAGCGATTCATGTGTAGACGAGAGCCTCGTCGCCTCCGGAATTGAGGAGAGCACGAGTCACCGGTCACTTCTTATGATAGTTCGGATAGGGCGGATGATCCGGAATGGTCATGGGGCTCTTCTTCAGCGCGTCCATGGTGACTTCCACGGCCTTTTCTAACTGACGGTCGTGTCCCGCAGCAACGGAAGCCGGATCATTCTCCACCTCAATATCCGGCGGGATACCCTTGTTCTCGACCTCCCAATCGCCGTGCAGTCCATAAATTGCCACGCGCGGCGCTGTGACAGAGCCGCCGTCCAACAGCGGCGGATAACCGTAAATGCCCACCAACCCGCCCCACGTCTTCATCCCAACAAGCGGGCCAATCTTGTCCTGTCGGAACATCCACGGCAGCGCATCGCCGCCCGACCCGGACATTTCGTTGATGATCATCGTCTTCGGCCCATAGATTTGCGCCAGCGGGGAGCAGAATTTTTCGCCTTCGCGCGAAATCGCGCAGTTGCGCAGAGGCCGCTTCAGCATGTCAATGATGTAGTCCGCCACTTCGCCGCCGTGATTGTAGCGCTCGTCAATCACCGCGCCCTGCTTGCCGACTTGCGCGAAGTAGAAGCGGTTGAAGTTCAACCAGCCGCCCACGGCCGTGTCCGGAACGTGCACATAGGCGAGTCTCCCGCCGCTCAGCTCGTCCACCTTGCGGCGGTTGTCCTCTTCCCACGCGCGATTGCGCAACGCAAAATCGCTCGGCAGAGGCACGACGATCACCTCGCGCGAATCCTTGCCATCCGCATTGGGACCGACTTTGATTTTGATTTGCTTGCCTGCCGTGTTTTCAAAGAAGCTGTAAACTTCCGCTGGCGGCCGCACCTCGCGGCCTTCCACTTCCAGCAAGTAGTCACCGGTCTTCACATCCACGCCAGGCTGCGTCAGCGGCGCGCGCAGCTCGGGGTTCCAATTCTCGCCGTTGTAGATGCGCGCAAAGCGGTAGCGCCCATTTTCGATTTTGTAATCCGCGCCAAGCAATCCGCCTCTTATTTCGTTGGGTCGGGGGATGTCGCCGCCTCCGATAAACATGTGGCCAACGGTGACTTCGCCGAGCATTTCGTCAAAAAGGTAATTGAGATCGGCACGCCCGCCAAGGCCCTTTAGATAAACCGAGTATTTTTTTTCGGCGGCGGGAATGCTGAGCCCGTGGTGATTGGGGTCGTAAAGAAAGTCTCGCTCGATGCGCCAGACTTCGTGATACATCTGGTTCCACTCCGCGCGCGGGTCCACGTAAGTTTCCATTCCATCGAGCTTCAGCGCCCCGTCGCCCGGCTTTGGCGCTGCGGCCGTGGCGGCAATGAACCATGCCGGCCCCTGCCGGTACAAAACTTTTTCGCCGTTCGCCGACACGCCGAATCCATTGATGCCGCTGAGGAACGACTCGGTCTTGCGCGTTGAGAAATCAAATTTGGAAACCGTCACCGGAGTAGGTTCGAAGCGCGGCACATCCACGACCTCAGAAAGGAAGAGCGTTCCCGCCTTTCCAGTGTCCAGGCCTTCGTACCGCGCGGCCTTGATGGGCAGCGAAACGATGCGCTGCCCGATGCCATCCAGGTCAATCACAAGCTTGACGCCCTCGTCCTTTTTCTTGTCGCGTTCCTTCCCCTTTTCTCCTTCCTTGCTCTTGTCGGCCTCTTTCCCCTTGTCTGCGTCCTTTCCCTTTTCATCCGCCACTTTTTCTTCATCGCTCTGTGGCTCGACGGGAGAAGGATCACCCTTCTTCAGCGCCGCTGCGTAGATGTTTCGCAGCACCGGATGCTGGAAGCTCGACAAATCGAGCCATCCCGAGGAAAGTCCGACGTCCGTGCTCACCGCAAAAATCAGCCACTTTCCGCCCTTGTCGAAAACTGGGAATCGCGCGTCGCTGATGCCATCGGTGATTTGTGATTCTTTGCCAGTCCCCAGCGAATACACGAACACCGTCCGAAGATGATTCTCCAGAAACTTCGAGTACGTCAGCCATTTGCTGTCCGGTGACCACGTCTGATTCATGTTGGAGGTAGGATCCTCGTAGCGGTCCGTGGTCACTTTCACCGGAACGCCTTTCTCCACGTCCACGTACCAAAGATTCAGGCGCTTGTCGGTGTAGGCGATTTTCTTGCTGTCCGGAGACCACAGCGGTCCGTAGAAGAACGACGGCGGATTTCCCAGATTGATTTTCTTTACGGTGCCCGAACCCGACTGATCCACAATGTGCAGCGCATATTCGCCCGATTCGTCCGAAAAGTATGCGATCGATTTTCCGTCAGGTGACCAGGCCGGATCGCGCTCAGCCACGGCGGGCGTGTGCGTCAGGTTGCGGACGTCGCCCTTTTCCGCAGGCACGGTGAAGATCTCTCCGCGCGCCTCAAACACTGCGCGAGCGCCGGAAGGAGAAATCGCCGCGTTCTGAATTCTGTCCGCAACTTTCTCGTAATGCGGCCTCGTGGACGGCAAGTCGCCTGAAATGCGGATATCCACTTTGGTGGATTTGCCGTTCGAAGGAGTGAAAATGTAGATTCCGCCGAACTGCTCGTATACGAGAGCGTCAGGTCCTGCGGAAAGTGATTTGAAATCCAGCCCTTGGTTCGCAAGGACCTGCTTCACCGCTTTCGTCTTCGTGTCGTAGGCGAAGAGCGTCACCGGCCCGTTGCGGTCGGAAAGAAAATAAACCGTGTCGCCGAACCAAACTGGATTCTTGTCATTCGAATTTTCCCGTGGCACTTTCTCAAGCGCCAAGTCGCTAACCCGCACGATGTAAATCGGCGTCGTCTGTCCCCCGCGATAGCGCTTCCACGAGGTTTGCCAGATTTCGTTTGGCACATAAGCGATGCGCGTTCCATCCGGCGAAAACCACGCGGCCTCTCCGCGCCACATCGGCAACACTTCCGCCGGACCGCCCTCCACAGGAACGGTGTAAAGGCGGTCGAAATCCGCATAGGAATCCCGGTTCGAATGCAAGAGCACTTTTTTGCTATCCGGAGTCCACCCGGTGGCGATGTCCACCCCCGGATGCCACGTCAGGCGCTTCGGTTCACCGCCATCGGCGGGCATCACGAACACATCCACGTTTCCGTCGTACATCGCGGTGAAAGCGATCCATTTGCCGTCAGGAGAAACCACCGGCGCACCTTCATGGCCGCCCGTGGTAAGCTGCCGCGCATCGCCGCCTTCGCGCGGCGCGCTCCACAAGTACCCGCCATAGGTAAAGACCACCTGCGTTTTGCTCAGCGTCGGCGAATGCGCCAGCAGCGGCGTTTCTTCCGCCGCTCGAGTTGCTCCCGCGCAGGTCAACGTCAACAAAGCGAAAGTCAGAACCGCCATTCGAACTCGCATATCTCCTCCAAGAAAACGACCAGCCCTCGTATCGGCACTTGTAGGGGCGCAGCATTGCTGCGCCCGCCGCGCCTAGGTAAGGCCGTGAGCGCAACCCGGTCCCATGTAACATCTGTTTCACGACAACTGAATCGGATTCCCGTTGACCCCACTACACCCGCCAACTACTGAGACGTGAATCCCCCAAAAATGTCGCAGAAAACTCCGCCGCCCTCACGGCAGCAACGCAAACACCCGCACCGGCCCGCCAGAGCCGCCTTCCAGCTTGATCGGCGCCACCACCAGAAACGCCCCGGTCTCCGGCAGGCCGCTAAGATCAGCAAGATTTTCGAGATGATACAGCCCCGAACCCAGCGCCAGATGATGC
>DATFRZ010000012.1:0-18518 GCA_035262885.1 Candidatus Acidiferrum sp. | reverse complement strand
CCCGATCACGACGACGCGGTCCGCGTCCAGGAATTCGTACTTGCCCATGGAATCGAAAGCCGCCTGATAGCCTTCCAGTTCGCCTTGAAAATCGGATTTCTCACACGGCGTTCCCTGGCTTTCGCCAACTCCCGGTTTTTCCGTTCGCACCGTTGCGTAGCCCGAATGGTCAATCAAACGAAGGATGAGTGCGCCGAAGCCGTCCGTTTCGCCCTGCGCATACTCGACACTGTCGCAGCTGAGCCAGCCGACAAAAAAGAGCACCGGAGCCTTGCCTGTGGAATTCTTGGGTCTGGTGACAAAGGTTCGAAGTTCGTCTCCCCGCGAGTTGGTCACCCAGTCGTAGAGGACCTCGGCATTTTGAAAATGTTCGCGGGGTCGTACTTGTTGGGCCCCTGTCGGATAACAGAAAAGCAAGGCGGTGCCACAAGCGATGGCCGCGATCCGGGCAAGCACGAGAAACCTCCCACGCAGGAGAGCGCACGAGACGTACTACGTCGTTCAGACGCTGCGGCCCTTCTTATGTGAGCAGTTTAGTTCCCCGAGACGGTGGCGGGGGTTGGCGGCGCTTTGGGGGCTTTTGGCGCAGGTGCTTCGGGCTCGACTCCTCGCCATCCCACGGGTCGCCCGCGCACGGCTTCCTTCACCGAACGGAAAAGCACTACGTACATCAGTTGGCGGTAATAGAAGCGCTGCAGAAGAACGGGTATGAGCAGAGCCCAGTCTTCTTTGCGCTCCAGCGCAAAAGCAAGAACGCAGGTGATCACGTCAATCAACAGAAAGCCGATGAAGAAAAACACGGAGCGCATCAAATCGCCAGTTGTCGCATGAATGGTCGGTAGCCAGGAGAGTTGCAGCTTTTCCAAAGCCCAGAGCCCCACCGTCCACAGGAACAATAAATCGATCAGCGGAGAGAGCAGAGGCAGGACCAGTTGAAAAACAAAGATGTTGGGCAACGCGACCCAGCCAAGCGTGCCGTATTTTTGCCGGAAAAGCGTATCGCTGTGCTTCCAGAACGATTGTAAGGTGCCAAACGTCCAGCGGAAACGTTGTCGGATAAGCTGGCCGGGCGTCTCCGGAGCTTCCGTCCAGGCAATGGCTTCCTCGTCATAACCAATGCGCCAGCCCAGGCGCCGAATCGCAAGTGTAAGGTCCGCATCTTCTGCGACGGTATCGGCGGTAATCCCGCCCGCAGCTTCAATCGCTTGTTTGCGCCAGGCCCCGAGTGCGCCAGGGACTACCGTAATGCAATTCAACAGATCAAAGGCGCGCTTTTCCATGTTCTGGCTGGTGATGTACTCGAGCGCTTGCCAGCGCGTCAACCAGCGCGAGCGGTTGCCGACTTTCACGTTGCCCGCTACCGCGCCGATCGTGGGATCCACGAAATGCCGGACCAGCTTACGGATGGCGTCAGGCTCGATTTCCGTGTCCGCGTCAATCGTTACGACAATTTCGGTTTCCGCCCGCGACATAGCCACATTCAATGCCGCGGCCTTACCCCGATTTCCCTGGCGAATGATGCGTACGCGCGTCTCGCCAGAAAAATGCTCGTCCAATAGTTCTCCGGTTTTGTCTGCGGAGCCATCGTCCACAACGATAATGCGTAACTCCGGATAATCCGATTCGAGGACGGACGACACGGTTTGTACAATGACGTTTTCCTCGTTGTGCGCGGGAATCAACACCGTCACGTCGGGGAGCGGCCCTTGGACTTTCGCAGGATGATCCGGCCGCAACTTTTCAATGAGCGCCAGAACGCCAATGACAAGCGTGCGCCCACTGACCAGGACAATGCCAAGGATATAAGTGGCGGTCATCAAAACAAAGAACCAGTGGTAAATCCCGAAAATGAAGCCGTTGGCACGGGCTTCAAATTGTTCTTCTGAAGAAAGCGGCAACATCACCTGCGCGCGCGTCTTGCCGATCAGGTCGGGTACGGTGACAAACTCATAACCCTTCGCCCGTAGAGCGTCGATAAGTTCCGGAAGCGCCGCGACCGTTTGGCTGCGATTCCCGCCACCATCGTGAAGCAGGACAATGTTGCCCTTCGGCGCCTCTCGCAAGACATTCTCGACGATCTTTGCGGCAGGCAACGGAACTCCCGGGGAGAGCTGGCTCCAATCGTCCGGGTCCACCTTCTGACCGACGATGATGTAGCCCATATCCTGGGCGATGGGGAGGTGCGCCACTTCCTCGGCAAATTCCGGCTGGTGGTCGATGCCGTAAGGCGGGCGGAAAAGCAAGGACTTCACGCCAAGAGTGCTTTCGATGAGCCTTTCGGTCAGATTCAGCTCCCAGCGGATTTGCGTCGGCGAGAGCTTCGGATCCTCCCAGTCGGGGTGAGAATAAGTATGGTTGCCGATTTCGTGACCTTCGTTGTATTCGCGGCGAAGAAGTTGCGGCCACCGGCTGGCATCCCAACCGATGACGAAGAAAGTTGCAGGGACATTTTTCTCTTTCAGAATGTCCAGAACCTTAGGCGTCCACGTGGGGTCCGGCCCGTCGTCGAAGGTGAGCGCCAGTTTTTTCTTGCCTGCTCCAATTTGTTCGATGTCGTAGGAGAGCGGGTAGGCGTCGTACTTTTCGCTTGTGATCAAATCGCTCTTCGGATCGTAAGTGAAACTCCGATGGCCTTGTTTCGGGGTGTCGCTGAAGTGCCAGATATCGCCATCCCCTTCGAGGATAAGGTCCGGGCCCGGGGGAAGATCTTCCAGTTTTTGACGAATGGCGTCGTCCGGGCGCGTGGCGTCCCATACCGGCCAAAGCGAGGTATCCGCGGAACCAAGGCGCCACATGGCCGTGCCTTGCACTCCCATCCTCTCACTGGCGCGAAGTTCGTTGTAGGCCGTCACGGCATCGAGCATCCATACCTGATGCACGACGTCGTGCTCATCGGAATAGGAGTAATGCGGATTCAAGGAAGCGGAGTCGAACTCGACCTGGGTCTCGGACTCATAAGCATGGAGAAGTGCTTCCTGAATGGTGAAAGATTGGGCCGGCTCCTTCGTTTTTGTCCCCTCGGGCCAATCGTAGGCGTAGCTCGCGACAGCAACGATGATTCTCCCGGGAGGCACGATCTCCATGATCTGTTTCAGGTTCTCGACATACCAATCCTGAGAGGCAATGGGACCAGGTGCGGCTTCCCGCCAGTGTTCGTCATAATTCATTAGCACGATGGCGTCGCACTCCTTGCCGAAGAATGCGTAGTCGTAAGCGTCGTTGCGCGCTGGAAGCGCAATCATTAACTTCAGCCCTTCCGAGTGCAACGCGGGCGCCAGCTCGGCAGCAAACTGACGAAAATGCACCTGGCTGGTGTCGGGAATATCTTCGAGGTCCACCACAATGCCGGCCTCATGCGATTCCTTGGCAAATTCGACGACGCCGCGCACCAGCTTCTGGCGGGCATCCGGATTTCCGAGCATTTTCACCATCTCGTCGTTTCGCCATTGAACGCCGTCGTAATTATTCAGCAGCGCCATCATCGGCAGCTCGACCGGCGGATTGAGAGATTTCATCCATTGGTGCAGCTTGTCATCCTTCAGCAAGGCGATGCCTTCGGCAGGAGTGGCCTTCACGCTGGTCTGTCCGTGCTCATAGTCCACGAAGGTCAAAGCGCCATCTGTGGAAACGGCGTGCAATTGTTCCGCGATGAGCAGGTCAATTTCGCGGTAATGCTTCTTCAGGGAGGCCAGACTGTTCGGATCCCAACTGACATAGAAGGCAGCACGAAGGGGATCATAACTGGCGGGCACGGTTCCGATATTGGCCACGCGTCGGCGCCGGCCTTCGCGCACCGGTGCGACTTTCCTCTTGGTCTTCAGCGGATGATAGGCAGACTTGGTATCCAACAAGCTGGCGGGCAATTCCACGCTGACCGCGATGGTCACAAAAAAATAGGCTAGGAGTAAGGTGAGCAGAGCCCCGCTGATCTCCAGCACACGGCGAGTGCGGCGCCAGCGCACACGCTGCGCGTCGTAAAAGATCGGGCTTCGTTCTTTCATGAGTCTGCTTAGCCTTCGGGATGGCGCGAATGCGACTCCTGGCTGGTCCAGGTCCTCTCCGCGATTCCGTCCTCTCTATTGTAAGATGCGTTGCGCCGATGAAGCGAATTTTCTCGCAACCCGTTTTCGCGCTGGCGGCAGGGCTGGGCCTCCGCCTGTTTTTCGTCCTGAAGCTTCCAGCAGATTCCGGCGACACCGTTCTTTACGAACAGATCGCGGCGAATTGGCTGAAACACCACGTTTACGCCATCGATGTGCATGGCGCGCTTACTCCTGTCGATCTGCGCATGCCCGGCTACCCCGCGTTCCTGGCCTTGCTCTATGCGCTCACCGGACGCACCGAAGAGTCCGCCCGCCTCTGGGTCATGCTCGCTCAGGTTGCTGTGGATCTCTTTTGTTGCCTGGTGATCGCGGCTCTGGCCGGCAGTTTGTTTCAATTGGGAACCAAGGGTAGGCCGGGAAAACCGGTTTTCATCGCTGCTCTGTGGTTGGCGGCGCTGTGTCCCTTCACCGCAAATTATTCGGCCGTGCTGCTCACGGAAACCTTGGCGATCTTCTGGACCGCCACGGCGCTTCTATTCCTCGTCGCGGTTGCCTCCAACAGCAATGATTTGGTGTTTCCCGGGACAAGGCCGCCGTCGGAAGCCAGGTCCAAGGACTTCTATTTTCTTCCGGCCGCCGCTGGATTGGCGGTGGGTCTTGGAACGCTGTTCAGGCCCGAGACTCCTTTGCTTCTCCTTGCGGCATGGGCCGGCAATGCCCTTTGGCTCTTGCCTCAGGGAAAGGCGCGACATTTCCTTCGCATCATCCTCTTCACCACTCTAGGCTGCCTCTTGCCTCTTTTGCCCTGGGCGATTCGCAATGCCTTGACCTTTCGCGAAGTGCAACTCCTCACGCCGAAATACTCTACTTTGCCCGGGGAAATCGTTCCGCAGGGCTTGATGGCGTGGGAAAGGACGTGGCTTTTTCGCGTGAAAGACTGTTACCTCGTCCCGTGGAAAGTGAATGACGAAGCCATCGACGTCGAGACCATCCCCACGCGCGCCTTTGATTCGCCGGAAGAAAAGCAGCGCGTGGCAGCCATCCTTGAACAATACAACCAGGATTTGACGCTGACACAGAATGAAGACGACGCCTTCGCCCAGATCGCCCGCGAACGAGCGGCGCGGCGTCCCTGGCGAACCTATCTGTGGATTCCGGCCGCGCGCGCGGTGGTTATCTGGTTCACGCCGCGCATCGAGCTCCTGCCCATTTCAGGAAACGTTTTTCCCCTGAGCGAAATGCACGATAGGGATCCAGCCGATCAGGGTTTTACAATCCTTCTCTTCCTCTTGAATATCTTCTACGTTGCTTTGGGGCTTTGGGGCGCTCGAAGGCTCTGGCGCTCGGGCGCCGCAGTCCGGCCCGCCATTGTGTTTCTGATGCTCTTTCTATTGCTGCGTACAGCATTTCTTACAACACTAGAGACTCCCGAGCCACGCTACGTGTTGGTCTGTTTTCCAGTGCTGATTGCCTTGGGAGCACAACTCTTTGCCCGCACGCTCCCTCCGCCTGTCATTTCGAGCGAAGCGAGCAATCCCTCTTAGTTTTCGCGTGCCTGGACCGGCGGCGTGTCCCTTTACAGACCCCGAACCCCTGACACGAACCTGCAACCTCCCCATTCCACACAACTTAGATGTTTCGTTCTAAGTCTACTTCTCGTCGGCTGGCTCGGGGTGAATCGTGACGCGGTAGATTTGCTGGAACTTTTCCTTTACTCGGTCCTCCAGCGCTGCCGTGACGTCGTGGATTTGCGTGATGGGCAGCTCGCTTTTCATCGTGCAGTGGCACGACACCAGAATGTGGTGCTCCACTGGCCTTACCCGGACATCATGGCAATTCACCAGTTCGCTAAACTCCGCGGGTAATCGATTCACGAAATCCTCGATGTCTTTCGCAAGCTGTTTCATCTCTCCGAGGCCCGCGTCCGGTGTGGCAATGTGCCGCCCCAGTGGCTCGATGTGAATGTTCACCTCAGCCGCGCCTCCGCGCAGTTCGAGAATCTTGTCTTCCAGTTCGCTGGCCTGTCGATGGGCTTCGCGCAAGGTCAGATTCTCGTCCACCTCCAGATGCAGCTCGATGAAAAGCCGCCCGTGCTGCTGTGATGCGTGCACGTCGTGAATCGCCAGTCCCATGCGCTGCGCCACCGCGCGAATCGCCTCAAACAGATGCTCGCCCTGGGGGGCGCGCGGCTCCACGTGAACCATAACGTCGGAAGGGACAATTTCGCCGATACGTTTCTCGATCGCGTCGCTCAGCGTATGCACCTGCTCGAGGCTTGCCGTGCGCGCCGCGCTGACGGTAGTGTCCACGAAATACCGGTTGCCCGCACGCCGCACGCGGACGCGCTCCACGTCTAGAACGCCATCCATACGCTCGAGCGCCCGAGCAATTTCCTGCTGCAAGCCTTTCGGCGCCGCATCCAGAAGGGCGTCCAGCGTTCGCCGGCCGAGTTGCGACCCCACCCACAGAATCACTGCGGCGACCGCAAGACCTGCGAGCGCGTCCGCGTAGACCAGCCAGGGAAGGTTCCAGATCTCACCGGCCCAAACAAGCCCGATTCCAGCGATGACCACGGTGGTGCTCCAGACGTCGGTCGAAAAATGCAACGCGTCGGCCTCCAGCGCCTCGCTCGAATACCTCCTGGCGGCATGGCCAAGCGCTCGTGCGCGCGTCAGGTCAATGGACAGCGCCACGAGGAGCACCGCGAGGGCCGTTACGCTCGGCTGAATGTGCACGCTGCGAAAAAACAGCCGGTCAAACGCTTCGTAAATAATGTACAGCGCGGTCAGCGCGAGAAGACCCGTCTCGACGAACGCCGAGAAGTTTTCGAACTTGCCATGTCCGTAAGGATGGGTCTCATCCGCAGGCCGATCTGACAAGCGAATGGAGAGAAACGTGATTATCGCTGCGACCAAATCCAGGCCGGAGTGCATCGCCTCGGACAACACACCGAGACTCCCCGTTTTGACAACCAGGAACGCCTTTAAGGAAACCAGTAGTGTCGCCGAACCCACGCTCAGAAGCGCCGCACGCTTTTTCTCCCGCGCTTCCTCGATTGGCGCAACCATTTCCATCGCGGGTCTAGACTACCTCACATTTTGTGTTTTTCTGTGGTTACAAAGGAGTCGTGCCGGTTCTCTAAATGCGCCGCTATTTCGCTGGGGTCATTGCAGGCGGAGGCAGCAGCGGCAGCCGCTTGGCCTCGCCGCGCTCGCCGCGCACCTCCACCTCTTCGAACAGGAGCGACGGCGCGACCAGGGAAGCCGGCAAGCCGACTTGCGCAGACCCAAAAGCGCTGAGGGCCGTGCCCGCAAAACCATTTGCCTGGCTTTGCATGTAGTTGTACACGAAGTTGTCGTTTCCGATTCCCGCGATTTTCCGCAACGCCCGGGTGTTCAACCCGATGATCCGTGCGCCGCGAAGCAACTCCTCGCGCCCGGTATCGGGGTAAAGGCGATAGACCACGAGCGGCAAGCGATCACCCGTTCCGGCGCCACCGCCAAAGCTGGCCAGCAACTCCGAGAAATCATCCTGATGCAGGAGGCTCAGCGCGGGATTGTCCATTTCGCGAATCACCAGGCAATACTGTTCCCGATCGGATTTCTTCTCCGCGCGGCATTCGTCGAGAAATTTCTTTTTCAAATCCGCCGGCGAAAGGGTCTCTGTGGAAGAAAAAATCAGGTTGCTCATCGTGGGCTTCGCGTCGTTCAGGAACGCGGCGCGCCCGTGCCCGTTGGAATGGTCGAAGTCAGGCCCGGGGCGGCGGGACATGAGTTCGGTCTTCAGGCTGCCATTCTCCACTAGCGTGACTTTCTGGCCCCGAACGCCTTCGGCGTCCACGCCGTATCCGCCAATCAATGAAGTGCCTTTGAACTCCTTCGCGCCCGGATCATCTACCAGCGTCACGCTCGTGGGCAAAACGCGCGCGCCCAGCCGTCCGACCCAATCGCTCTTGCCTCCCAAGCCAGTCAACATCTGTTCTAGCACGGGGCTGAAAGAAATCGGCGGCCGCGCTCCATTGATCGCCGGGCTCAGCACCTGCGCCAGCAGCGGCGCCGCCGCGCGCGCTTCAAAAAGCACCGGTCCGGTGTAATCCTGCGCGGGTGGAGCCGAGCGCAGCGCCATCAATTCCGTGCAAGTGACGTTCAGGGTTTTGCGCACCGCGTCTACATTCGGCAAATCGCCCGGCCGCACGGCGTACGTCGCGTAATAATGATTCACCGCCACGCCGTCGTCCGCGACCGCATTTAATCCTGCTTCAATAGCGGCAAACCGCCGGTTCTGTCGAATTTCGGTCCCCTCGCTGCTCAGCAAATACTCGGTCCCATAAACCAGGTAATAACTGACGCGCCCTTCATGAATCTGGGAAAACGCGCGCATCACCGCGGAAGTTTCCCGCGCCTCCTGTTCCCAGTTGCGCGCGGTCCAATCCGGCGTCTCCAGCGGTTCGACGAGCTTCACCGGTTCCGCTTTCGAAAAATCATCAATGTCGGATTGCCGCGCCAGGCTGCTCAGGTAGCCTTTCTTCCGCGAGTACGTGTCCACCGCTTCTTTGAAAGCCTGGTCCGTGGCGATCCACAAATCCTGGCGCAGCGAATCGTAATCGCGGTCGATGCCAACGGAGCCTTGCGGCCCGATAAAGCCGCGAAACGCATCGTCACTGACAAAATTGGAACTGTCGAGCTTGTAACTGCCTACGCGTGCCGCGACATTCATGAAGCGTTGCCGCGTGTGCGTGCTCGAAAGCAGCGAGCCGAACTCCGCCACGATTTCCCTTACGTCCAGGTCGAGCAAGCGGTATTCGATGTAAAAGGGCCTCACCGGTTGACCGGTATTAGGAATCTTTAATTCCAGCCGCGCCTTCGAACGCGCCATTTCGTCGCGCATCGCTTGCAGCGTGTGGTCACCGTCTTGTTGGGCAAACGCAAATCCAGCCGTCGCGCAGCTTAGCGCCGCCAAAAAAAAGGCCTTCCCCGGAATTCTTCCCGCGCCCTTCACAGTGTTCCTCCCGTCTTAACCACATCATGAGCGGGCGGCGGCAGAATCGGCGGCCGATCCGTCGAACTCTCCTTTTTCTGCACTTCCAATTCGGAGATCAAAATCGCCGGCGAAGCGGCAGCCACGGGAACCGATCCCGACTCCGCTCCGCAATAGCCGTTGAACACTTCCGGTGTATCGCCGGTGGCCACGATCTTGGTCAAAGCGGCCAGCGGTGTGCCCACGATGTCCACCCCGCGCACCAATTCATCCGCCTTGCCATCGGCAAAAACTTTGTAAACCACCAGCGGCTGCACCTGAAACGCTTGTGGCTGCCCCCGGCCGGTAAACGTAAATCCCCCGGCGATGTCATCGATGAGCAATCCAAACGATTTGCCTTGTGCTTTGATCAGTTCGATCAACTTCGCGCGAAGCTGGGCGTTCGTCATCGTTTTGTTGCTTTGCACGATCAGATTGCCCTGTCGCGAAACCGGAGTCGCGCCAAGCTGCCTCCGTCCGTGTCCGTTCGAATGCGGAAAGCCCACCAGCGGCGACCGCGACATCTCAAAATTCTTGAGCACTCCGTGGTCCACGAGCATCACGCGTTGCGCTGGCACTCCCTCATCATCGAACTGGTAGTAGCCCAGCAAATCCTGTCCCGCCAGTTTCTTCATTGTGGTGTCGTCAGTGATGCTCAGAAAGTCCGGCAGAATCTGCTCTCCCACTTTCTTTGAAAAGGTCTGCCCTTCCGTCACGTCCTTTTGGCGATGCCCCTCGGCGCGATGCCCGAAAACCTCGTGGAAAAAGACCGCGGCGGCGCGCCCGGTCAGGAGCGCGGGGCCCACCGAGGGATCGTTGATCGGTGCCGCCACCAGTCCTTCCAGCTCCTTGCGCAGCGTCGCTTCCGCCGCATACACCGCCTTGTCGTCAGGCGTCTCCTTCGGATCCACCCAGTCGAAGTTGTAATAACGGTCGATGTCCATCCCGTCCGGCGCTTTGCCCTGGATGAATAGCTCCAGCCGGTAGCGAATCTGCCCGTATTGCAGTTGCGAGCCTTCGCTCGTCACCTGGAAAACGTTTTGCGCCTGCGCGCTGAAGGTCACGATGGAATTGATAATCGCGGCCGACTCCCGAAACGCTTTTGTATACGCGCGCACTTTCGCTTCCCACGGCGTGCGGTCTACGGCTATCGATACTTGCGGACCGATATACGTGTGGGGCTGCTCGCGCGAAAAATCCGGCGCATTGCTTTCCGCAGTCTGCACTTTCACTTCTTTCCCGGTCTTGATTTTGATCAATGCCTCTTCGGCCGCGCGGTATTGCTTGTCCGTTTCCAGCCATACGGCGCGCCTCAGCACTTCGGCGTCGTCATCCACCGGCACAGCCACGCCGGGACTCTCACCCTGCATCTGCCGTTCACCCACTTTGTGCGTGTCGTCCAGGTTGTAAGAGCCCGTGCGAACCGCCACCTCTAGCCATCGGTTGCGGTTCTCGCTGCTGTTGAGCAACGCCCCGTTCGACCCGGAAACATCCACGCGCTGCGTGTCCGTAATCGTATAACCCAGGTAGTAGGCAGGCGGGTCCTGAGCGCTTAACGTTTTCATCGAGCGCTCCAATTCGGCCTGCAGCGCTGACAGCAGCGGAGAGCGTTTCACCTGGGCATCCGGCGGCGCGCCTTGCGCCCCCGGCGCAGAGCAAAACGTCAGGCCGGTCAGTAAAATAGGCGCAAGAAGGAAGGAAATCAGTCCACTACCGCTCGCATTGGTCAAAGGGTGCCTCACTCGCTTTTAGACGGGACCGCGAATCATTCAGTGTACGCTATCGGATGGGGCGCTCCAAGCGCCTTGACCTGCAGCATGGCCGTCCAAGCAACAACAATTTCTTCGACGGCTTCTAGCGAAAAATCGTTGCATCAGCCCTTTGCCATTGCCGGAGTCGCGTGAATGCAAAGGCGAAGCGCTCCGGCTGTTCGGCCAGGGAGGTCAAATGATTCCCTTCGTAAAGGGGGCACTTCCGTTTACGGGCACAGTCCGGTTGCAGGATTTGGTTTACAGCCCTGCGGCGACGGCGTGCCGCCGCGTGTCAGCCCTACACCTAACCCTACCCCGACGGCTCCAGCGACAATTCCGAGCGTGCCCAAAACCCCTAGATGTGCTCCCACTCCCGCTCCTGCCGAGGCCACGCTGGACCCCACTCCTGAAACCGTATCGTTGCTGGCGGTCACGAGCTGATCGAGCGTTGCTTGTTGCGGCGGCGCGGGCTCTGAATTATTTCCACTACGCACAAACGTCATTTGCCCGGCTTTTGCCAGGACGCAAACTCCTGCGAGGTTGCAAACCGTTACCTGACCCTCAAACACAATTACATCCATCGAATGGTTTGCATATTCGATGAAAAAATCCGTGCCAACCACACCCGCCACCCCCGCCGGCGTGCGCACTTCAAATTTTCCGTCTGGTTTGGCGATTTTCTGCGCCTGTGTGCGCAGCTTTCCGTAAGTCAGTTCAAGCTCCGTCTGCTGCGCGCCTGCATCATGCTTGACCACCTTGATCGAGGAATCGGAACCCACATTGAGCACGGAACCGTCATCCAAGGCAATTCGCGCCCGCGCGTGCACCTGCGTATTCACTAGATCTTGCCAATTCACCGCCGTCTTTGCCGATGCGGGAATGGTTTTCCCGCTGCGCGCAAGATTTACCGCCGGAATCACGCGCGACACTTCGCCCGCGCGCTGCCCCGCAGCTTGCGGTTCAGCGAAGCTATCGGCAGGAATGGCCATCAACCAGGAAAGCAGCACTGCCGCAGCGAGGACCCACGGGGACTTCTTCGTCATCTTGCATTCTCCTGACAACACCAGCGCTATCTACTGTTGTTACTGGAGGAGCGGAAACGTGTCAATTCTCGTGAAAAACCCTTTGTCCACTCTCTACATGCCCCCTAGGACACACGCCGGAAAGCATCTCGCCTGGCGGAAACCGGGGCCGCCAGCCTGCATGGTCGCGCCCTACCGGGAATTTGGCGGTGAAATCCGCATATTTTTGCTTTTCGCTTATCCGAATTAAGCCGAATTGACATAACGACCGGAAACGTATGGAATTGTTGCTTTCGACCGTGAGTCCGGGTCTCGGTTTATAACTCCTTTTCCGAGGTATCCAATGAGTCCGTTATTCCGCTTTGCCGGCAACTGCCCCGTGCTTCTTGGTCGTTTTCTGGTGCTCGCGCTCATGATCTTGATCATCGAAGCCCCCTCGGCCCAGGCGCAAGCCTCGTCGAGCGTTACCGGTATCGTCTCGGACCCCACCGGCGCGCCGGTTTCATCGGCCAGCGTCTCGGTTAAGAATGTCGAGACGGGAGCGCTGCGCAAGGCCGTCACCGACGAAATAGGGCGCTATCAGGTTCTGGCCTTGCCCGTCGGAAAGTACGAAGTCAAGGTGGCCCAGTCAGGTTTTCGGGACGTTGTCCACTCCGGTATCGAACTCGCTGTCGGTCAGCAGGCCAGCATCGATTTTCGCCTGCAAGTTGGCACGGTCAGCTCGGAAATCAGAGTCACGGGGGATGCACCGATCATCTCCGCAACCACGCGCGACATCTCCGGGCTCGTTGCCGAGCAGCAAGTGAAGGATCTTCCCCTGAACGGCCGCAGCTATGATCTGCTCCTCCCCTTGAACCCGGGGGTCGTGAATTTCACTTCGCAGAAAACCGGAGGCACGGGCATCTCGAACTCCACGACCGCCAACAACTTCGCCGTCTCCGGGAACCGCCCACAGCAAAATCTCTTTCTGCTGAATGGTGTGGAATTCACCGGCGCCGCCGAAAACAATATGACACCCGGAGGAACGAGCGGCACGCTACTGGGCGTCGACGCTGTTCGCGAATTCAATGTCCAGCGCGATTCCTACAGCGCCGAATTCGGCAAACACCCTGGCGCCCAGGTGCTCATCGTTACGCGTTCCGGCAGCAACCAGTTGCACGGCACGGCCTTCGAGTTTTTGCGCAACAATGCACTCGACGCTCGCAATTTCTTCGACCAGGGATCCGCCCCTCCCTTTCAGCGCAATCAATTCGGAGCGTCCCTCGGAGGCCCGCTTCGCGCCGACAAAACCTTTCTTTTCGGCAATTACGAAGGCTTCCGCCAGAATCTACAGCAAACTTCTGTGGCGTTCGTTCCTAGCGCCGCGTCTCGAGCGGCAGCTGTCGCTAGCGTCCAGCCGCTCCTCAACTTGTGGCCCACGCCAGCACCCGGCGCTCAGGATTTCAGCGGCATCTCCGAAGTCTTCAGCAGCCCCCGGCAAACCGCTCGCGAGGATTTTGGAACCTCCCGGCTCGACCACATTTTTTCGCATCAGGATTCCTTGGCGGGGATTTACACCGTGGACGACAGCGACGACTTCACGGCCACGCCGCTCGATCCTTTCAGCGCCGACATTGTCGCTCTGCGCGAACAAGTGGTCAGCCTCGAAGAAACGCACCTCTTCTCCTCCGCACTTCTCAACTCCGCTCGGGTTGGCTTTTCGCGTGCCGGCTATTTCTTCACCGGTGAACCCACGCCCGGAACTCCCGCGGCCAGCGTGCCAGGTTTCCTGTTGGGCAGGCCCGTCGGCGCCGCGGTCGTCGGCGGAAGCGCGGCATCAAATCCGCAAGCTTCCCTTGGCTTGGCCGGAAGCAACAACGGCAGCAACCTGAGTATCCACCGCAATTTCTACACCTTCGAAGATCAGGTCACCATGACGCGCGGCCGCCATCAGCTCAATTTCGGCGCATGGTTCCAGCGTTTTCAATCGAACGAAAGCATCGCTCTCAGCCAATTCGGGCAGGCTACGTTCTCCAGTCTGCAGAATTTTCTAAACGGCAATATCTCGTCCTTTCTCTTCGATCCTGCCCCCACGGAAATGCATTGGCGTTCACTTTTCGGCGCTTGGTACGCCGAAGACGTTTTCCGCATCAGCCCGAAATTCACGCTCTCCCTCGGATTTCGTGATGAATTCTCGACCGGCTGGAACGAAGCCCGTGGCCGCGCCGCGAACTACGCGTTCACCAACGGGGTCATCGAGACCCAGCCCAACGTGAGCAGCTCGGTCTTCGCCGTAAACAATGCAAAGTTTCTCCCACAGCCGCGCGTCGGTCTTGCTTGGAGCCCCCTCGGGCCAAAAACCGTGGTCCGCGCCGGATTTGGCATGTACAACGATCTGCAAGACGCGCTCGGCTATCGCGCCGACCAGAACGCGCCTTTCAATCCCGTTTACAGTGTCGGCAGCGCAACCCAGCCGTTTCCCGTTTCGTCCTTGCCCATCGATCCTTCCGCCGCCCCACCCGCGGGATCGAAGCTCGTCCCCGGCGGCGTTCAGCCGGATATGAAAACTCCCACGCTCCTCTCCTGGTCCCTTCGAATTGAACGCGAACTCTCACCGAATACCGCCTTCACGATTGGCTATGTCGGATCTCACGGTTATCACGAACTTATCGGCGTTGACGCCAACGAACCCAGCCCGGTGATTTGCCCGGCGTTTCCCTGCCCCGCCGTGTATCCGACATTTGACCCGACTCAGCCCATGGTGCACTACAATCCGGCGAATCCCATGGCCCCGACAAACGACCCCACGATTGGCTTTCGAGTCGGTTCGCCTCTGGCGGGAGCGCCGGTCCCAGCTGGAAGCTGGTACATTCCGCCTCAAACCCCGCGTCCTAATGCGGGCGTGGCCAACACCTGGACTTGGTTCTCGTCTGGCGACAGCTCCTACCACGCCATGCAAGCAGAACTGCGCAAGCGCTTCAGCCATGGCCTGTCCCTTCGAAGCGTTTACACCTTTGCGAAGACGCTGGACGACGGCGACTCTTTAAACCAGACCACTGCCGGGAACGCTCCCGGCCTCGTCTCCAACCCATTTGACCTGGCCGCGGACCAGGGACTGGCAACGTTTCACGTGAAACATGCTGCGGTCGTGAATGCGCTCTACGCCTTGCCTTTCGGCCAGGGAGCACGATTCGCGAACAGCTTCGGGAGGTGGGGCAATGCCGTGGTGGGCGGTTGGCTGGTCGGAGCCATTTTCACGGCGCAGTCGGGGTTCCCTTTCACGCCGCAACTCAGCTACAACCCTTCGAACAATGGGGACACGCGCAATCCCGTGCGCCCTTTCTGGAATCCAAATTTCCGTGGCCCCGTGATTCTGGGTAATCCTTCGCAGTGGTTCAATCCCGCTGCCTTTATTGCACCGCCTTCAGCCAGCGGCTTCTATGGCAACGTCGGCCGCGACACCTACATCGGCCCCGGCTTGGCCACCTGGGATTTCTCGGTGTTGAAAGAGATCGCATTTCGCGAGAACTTCGGTCTGCAATTCAGGGCGGAAATTTTCAACCTCTTGGACCGCGCCAATTTCAACACGCCCAACCTCATCGTCTTTACACCGCCTACCGCCTCGGGCAACGGGCCCTCTGGCACGGCTGGCGCCATCACCAGCACGTCTACCACATCGCGCCAGGTGCAATTCGGGCTGAAGCTCCACTGGTAGCCAGTTTTGCCAGCCTTTCAGAGTTGCAGCCCCCAAGAAGCGGCAGGAATTCCCGGAACTTTTCCGACCTCTGCTCCGTACCTTCTCCTGCAGGCGGTTCCCATTACACACCGCGCCTTGCGAGGCGCATTCAAACAGAAGGAGCAAGTATGGGCGGAGATATCATCGGACTAGTGGCGGTCATTATGTCTTTGGGCATTCCCCTGGGCGCTCTGTACACCTATTACCGCGTTCGAAAGCTGCGCAGCGAAGAGCGGCTCGCGGCGATCGCGCGCGGCGCCACGATTCCCGTCGAGCCGGACTTGAGTCAAGCGGCGCGTTCGCGCCGCGCGGGGATTTTGCTCGTCAGCGGCGCGATCGGCTTCATCGTGACATTCGCATGGATTGGGCAGATCCAGGCGGACCGCGACTTTTGGACCACCGCCGTCCTCGGCATTATTCCTCTGGCCGTTGGCATCGGCTTTTTCGTCGATTGGAAGCTGATTCATCGCGACGCGCAGGCTTAGGCACAGGTCGCATTTGGGGGTCTGCAGGGGCGAGTTTTCTTCGATTTGCAACCCAGAGAGCTCGCCTTTTTTGTGACCCTAAGCCCTCGGACCTAGGGCGTGCGTTTCTGGTCCACCACGAGTATGCCTGCCTCCGCGTAGTTGCTCGCCGGGACATCGTGAAACGAAACGTGAATGTTCTCGCGCTTCGCCTTTCCATCCTCGATCAAAACCGCCGTGACGCGCTCGGCAATCTTTCGCTTTTGTTCCGCGGTACGTCCTTCGACCCAAGTAATTTGCACGTGCGGCATTCCGCCCTCCTTGGAGCCAACCATTCTAATTTTCTTGCAGCTAAGCACCTGCATTCTACCCACTGCTGCGCATGCCACAAGCTCCGGCGTGCCACTGTGATAGAATGGCTGTTCCATGCATCCGGCCATTCCCCATCTCATTGAGCTTCAAAGGGTTGACCACCAGATTGTCCTCCTGCGCTCGGAACTCGAATCCTTTCCCAAGCGCCTCCGTGAAGCCGACACGAAATTGACCGGCGCGCGCGCGGAAGTCGCCACGGGCAAAGACGCGCTCACGAAGATCAACTCCGAACGCAAAAAGTTCGAGTTTGAAGGCCAGGAATGGAAAGACCGCGCACGAAAATACCGCGACCAGAGCGGCGCGGTGAAAACCAACGAGGCCTACCGCGCGCTCCAGCATGAAATTGCCAATGCCGAAGCGGAAATCGCAAAAGCCGAAGACCGCCAGCTCGAAGTCATGATGAACGCCGAAGAAGCCGAGCGTCGCGGGAAGCTTGCGGAATCGCGCCTGAAAGAAGCGGAGCTGAGCCTCGCCGCAGAGAAAAAAGCGATCGAGGCGCAAGCCGCCGAAATCAAGACAAAGCTCGACGCCGCCGCGGCGGAGCGCGAAAAGGTCATTGCGCTTGTGCCGGAAGATTTGTGCGATCTCTACGCCCGCATTGCCAAGCGCCATGGCGGCACGGCCATGGCCCAGGTCCGCGACGAGCAGTGCCGAGGCTGCGGTTTGCGCGTCCTCCCGCACATCGTGCAGGAGCTGCGCTCCGAGACGAGCGAAGAAGTTTACCGCTGCGAAAGCTGCGGCCTCATTCTCTACACGCTCGAGCCGATTCCGTACGCCAAAACCACCGACGGCTCCGCGAATGCGGCTTCGCCGGCTTCCACTGCCTGATGCCGCGCCGCTCGCCAACCGCCAAGGGAAAGAGCCTCTTCGGCGAAGCGGCTCCCGAGCCGAAGCCGGCTGCCGCTCCGGCGTACCGCATCAACATTGACGGGGGATCGCGTGGCAATCCCGGCCCCGCTGCATACGGCGTGCTGATTCGCGATGGGAACGGCGAAGTTGCGGCCAAGCTCAAAAAATATATCGGGCGTTTCACCAACAACGTCGCGGAATATTACGGCCTCATCGCGGCCATGGATTTCGCGCAATCGCACGGCGTTCGCGCGATTCGCATCGAGAGCGACTCGGAGCTGCTCGTCAAACAGATGCGCGGGCTTTACAAAGTGAAGAGTGCCGATCTTCGGCCGCTTTACGAACGCGCGCAGAAAATGTCGAAGGCCTTTGATTTTTTCCGCATCGACCATGTTTACCGCGAGCAGAATCGCGAAGCCGACGCTCTGGCGAACGAAGCGCTGGATGAATCCGAAGGCAAGCCCGCAAATCCAGCGGCCGCCGCGGCAAAATCCAATTCACCTTCACCGGCACCGGGCAAAACGGGCCCGCGCCGAATCCCCGCGCGTTTCCGCGGCGGCGTGCTTTACCTTCTCGAAGACGTGGGCTTGCCCGATGGCACGGTCGTCGAAGTCTCGATTTTCCCTCTGCAGAAACGCGAATCGTAGAAGAGCCCGCCGCGGAGCAAACCCTACTTTAGGGCGTAGGACCGATACAGCGTGTCGCGCTGGGCGGGGATGAAACCGGCATCGGAGATGATGCGGCGCAACTCGGCTTCGTTGGTCCGGTTTTTCACGCCCGCAGCAAAGACAACATTTTCCTCGATAAGAATGCTGCCCACGTCGTCGGCCCCAAACTGCAAGCCGACCTGGCAGACTTTAATTCCGGGCGTGAGCCAGCTCGACTGTATGTGATCAATGTTGTCGAGGTATAGCCGGCTGACGGCGAGCGTTTTCAGATAATCTACGGCGGTTGTTTCCTGGACTTTCTTGCCGAGCGCGGTATTTTCTGCGGCGAACATCCACGGGATAAAGGCAGTGAAGCCTCCGGTATCTTCCTGAATGCGGCGGATGCGCTCGAAGTGATTCACGCGGTGGCGCAGTTCTTCACCGCAGCCAAACATCATCGTGGCAGTGGTGCGCAGGCCGAGCGAGTGCGCGATGCGGTGCACTTCTTCCCATTCATCGCTGGTGCACTTGAGCCGCGCGATGCGGGCGCGCACTTCATCGTCGAGAATTTCCGCGCCGCCGCCGGGAATCGATTGCAGACCAGCGTCCATCAAGCGCTGAATGGTTTCGCGGACGCTG
>DATFRZ010000011.1:0-8331 GCA_035262885.1 Candidatus Acidiferrum sp. | reverse complement strand
CCACGACGTTGCTCAGGAGGCGGGTCACCGAGGGAAGCGAGCTCCACTCCGGACGAATGAGACTTACTACCGCTTGCGCCCATCCCGCTATCGCGAGCACGACCACCGGCAGATAGAACCGATGCCACTCGGGCGCAAGCCTCAGCGCTGAAGCGGCTGGCCCAAAGATCAAATACGAGTAGTAAGGCACTGCTAGGAGCCAGGCAATGTAAACCGTGCCGGCAATCAATCCAAAAATGGATTCGGAGCGCCGGGCTTTTCGCTGCGGCGTCGCAACTGCCGGCAGAGAGCGGGGATCCCAGCGCCGATCCAATTTATCAACAAGGTGGAACTTGGCTATGAAGAAACCCTGCACCGCAAACAGGAACGTCACCCAGCCAAACACCGGTAGGGCCACGTGCCCGAAGGCGAGAAGCCCATGGAGGAGTTGCCGCACGGGCTCGCCACCGCTGAGCAGCACGATGCTGTTCAAGGCGCAGACGCCCAGACCGATCCAAAAAATTATCTTCAAGACGAACCAGTAAAACGGAAATACGACGGGACCAATCAGGTATTGAACCGGAGCATTCCGAAAGCGGCTGGCGACCACAAAAGGATGGCCGTGCTGCTTGAGAATCGCCGCCTGCTCGCTCTCGTTCAGCGGGCGGCCAAGCTCAGCAGCCTTGTCTTCCATTTGTGACAAGATGTTTTCCGAAAGTTCGCGCAGGATGTCATCCTGTTCCCTGCGGGGCAGGAAGAATTTGACAGATCGTAAGTACCGTTCGAGAAGTTCCATGGCATCACCCTTTAACCATTCCGTCCAAGGAAGAATTGATGCTTTGCCACTCCGCCAGCAGTTGTTTCAGGATCATTTTGCCGTCGGCGGAGAGCCGGTAAAACCGTTTGTTGCGCTTCTCTTCTTCGCGCCATTCGCTGAGCAGCAGCCCCTGGCTCTCCAGGCGCCGCAGCAGCGGGTACAGCGTGCCTTCGTCAATTGCCATGCCCTGTTCCTCGAGCGTCTTACGCAGCGTGTAGCCGTACTGTTCCCTGCGCAGGGCCGCGAGGACAGCGAGCACGAGCGAGCCCCGACGCAGCTCCAGCCGCAGGTTTTCAAACATTTCGTGGTGGTTTGTACCGGGCGTCATATAGTGTACGCCACACACTGTATGGCACACAGTATAAGTTGTCAAGCACTTTCTTCAATCTTTTTTTGAGGGGTGGTAACAGGAGACTTCCGTCTGTGCTTCCCTAACTCGGGCGCGCTCAGCGGGCAGCCAATCGAAGACACCGGATTGTCGGAAAGGACGTCTCGACGCCTTTGTAGGCTGGCGGGTCTTTAGAACCGTGCTCTTTCATTTTTTCTACCGTAGCCGGCCTACCCAAGTGGAGAACAAGGATTGACGGAGAACAGCGGTGGGACAGCCTTATCGCGGGCGCGATTCCGGCGGCACCAGATTGTTTGCGCGGTAATACACCACCAACTGGCCGAAATGTTCGCTGCTGTGCTCGATGCCGCTCAGCCAGATGTAGGAATTGCGGACCACATGCCTTCCAGTTTCCCACCCAAAGGGCTGCGTCTTGTCCAGTCCCGCGTCGCCTTGCTCTTGGATCACCTTCGCGCCGGCGGCCACCGCGTCTTCGAGTAGCTTCACTACGTCCACTTTCGTTTTGTACATGTCCGGCGGCGGGTTGTGCTTGTCCTTCCCGAAGTCGGGACCAACGTGCGTTGCGGCAACCCTGCTAGCAATGTCGTAATCGATTGCAGCGACGTGCACGAGATTTTGTCCAAACGTCCGCTGGTCTTTCTGCACCTTGAAGTCGTACTTGTCTTCGGGAAAATCTTTGGCCATCGCAATCAGCTTCTTGCCCATCTGGTTCCACCACTCCAGCGTCTCCTCCGCCCGCGTACGCACCTGAGTCGAAGCCAGATTCTGCGCTTGGCTTTGCCCGTGAAGCCTCGTTCCCCCGATGCCGAACATGGCGATGGCAACAAGTGCGGTTCCAAACCGCAGCAAAGATTGTCCGGAAGTTCCCTTCATCGCAAATCCCTCCCTCTTCCTGACCATCAATCCGACTTTGCCCGGCTCGCAGGCGGAACAATTCCGTTCATGCGCAGATATTCAACCATCTGTCCGTAGTGATCATAAGCGTGAGCGACGCCAAATTCGGCCAAACGCAGGCGAGTGGATTTGCTGTTCCCGGGATTCTGCAAAATATTCTCGGTTGTCAACGTCGCGGCCGCCCTATGGCCCAAAGCGAACGACTCCTTCAGGAGCGTCATGATCTCCGCCTTGCTCTTCAAGTTCTCCGGGCCGTTCCCGTCCTTTAATCCGTCCGGGAGCGTCTCACCCGTGAGTGGCGACCAGATGAACCAGTTGGAAGCGGCGATGTGTTTGACCTGGATGGCGAAGGAGCGAACACCGTTGTAGTTGCTGCCCGGGATGTTGAGAGCTTCCGGAGTGAAATTGAATTTATCTTCGGGCATCGCGTTGGCGGCGTCGAGGACTTGTTTTTCGACGGCGCTGATGTCGCGGTCCACCGCGGAAGCCACCGTCGCCGGAACTTGCGCCTGTTTCGCCCCTGGCGCTTGCTGTGGCCGCGCGGTTTGTTGCGCCGAGGCCATCCACAAAGCCGCCATCCCCGCGCGCAGCACAACGAAGATCCGTTTCCGCATGCCTAACCTCCTTAAGTTGCTTCTGGCCTACTCGGCACGCCCGACGTTCCTGTTTTAGACGCGGCAACCGCAGACTCGTTTTCGCTCGTGCCACATGCTTGACATCTCGTAGCGGAGCCTTGCTGGTTGCTTTTGTAAGGACGGTCTTCTGTTTACGCCGACGCGGCGGGGAGGCCTCCCGTTCCATTGGTAACGCCGGCTTCACCCGGCGTTTTTTAGAGTGCGGCGGCTTGCCACCGCTTTTCTGGGGTCTCAGACCTCCGCATGTTGTCATCACGAACCTGCCTGCTTCAGGCGGGTCTGGCCGTCCTTTTTTATTTTCCCTTTTCCATTTTCCCTTAATGACCGCCCGGCGGCTTCTCGCCTTCCACCGGCGCCACGCCCGGCTTCAGCTCGCCAGCCGCACTCCCCGTAAGGTTCACGCGCGCTCCCGCTCGAATCAACTCTGTCTCGCCCGGCGCCTGGAAAAACGTGAATCCCGGCCGCCCCTTCCACGCTTGCGGCCCGCCGAGCCGGATCGCGTGTTGCAGCGTCACGTCGTGGATTCGTGTGACCAGCGCTTCATATTCTTTCTCGCCTTGCCGGTGCCCCGAAAAATTCCCCAGGTCCGTGCTCGCCGCAAAAATCACATCAATTCCCGGAACCGACGCAATCTTCTCCGCGTTTTCCACCCCGATCGGCGTCTCAATCATAATCACTACTACCATGTTGTCGTTGGCGGTTTGCCGGTAATCGCTTCCCCACAGCGCGCCGTACTGCTCGTTATCCTGGCTGCGCCGTTCCGTTGGCGGATACTTCGACCACTTAACCGCGGCCTGCGCTTTCTCCATCGTGTCCACCGTCGGAACGATAATCCCCAGCGCACCAATGTCCGTCGCTTTCTGAATGTCGCCCTCCGTCGCATCCGGCACGCGAATAAACGGCATCGCCGAAGACCCTCGGCACGCCCAAATTATTTTGGCCACGTCCCCATACGTCAGCGGGCTGTGCTGCATCTCGATCCACGTGTAGTCGTATCCGGCGTTGGCCACCGCGCAATAAATATTCGGGTCCGGAGAAAAAACCGTCGCGCCGACCAGCGTCTTGCCTTCTCGCAGCTTCTGCTTCGCCGTGTTGTAAATCCGCGCCGGCGCCTTTTGCTGCTGCGCCAGCGCATCCGCAACCTGCCCTTGTTCCACCACGATCCAAATCAACGCCGCGCAAATCCCTGCGGTCATCATTGCGGCGAGTGAGAGGGAGCACCGTCTTCTCATCGGCTTTCCTCCTTACGGGTTCGTTTGTTGGATCGAGGCCACACCTTGGCGGCGAGAATGATACTACTTGGACTTTCGGGTTTTTAGGTAGCGCCGGGCTTTAGCCCGGCACCTTCCTTTTGCGCGGCAAAAGGAAAGACGATATAAAAATGTATAAATCCGCCTATTTTAGGGGGTGGACACGCGGCCGAGCCTGTGATTCAATCTCCAGAGCTTGGCCATTAGTGCAGAGTTGCTAATACCCATGTCCCAGCAATTTCACATCTGCAAGATGGAAAGCGACGGCAGCCTTCGCCTGATCGAACAGGCGGACGACCTCGAACGCGCCCGCGCTCGCGTTAAAAAGCTCTCGGCATTTTCGCCCGGCGAATACGTCATCGCTAATCACAAGACCGGCGAAAAAATCTCCATCAAATCCCATGTGAAGCAAATCGTCTTTCAAATCGGCTACGACGAAAAAGATCTGAACGCGCGCGCCGAACTCTTTCGCCGCTGTGGCCACCACGTCGTCTCGGTCGCCGACAACGAGGCCGCCAAAGCTGCCCTGACCTCCGCCCAGAATGTGGATGTGTTTGTCGTCGGCCCCAACGCGCCCGAACAGACGCGCAAGGAAATGGTCGACTGGCTCAAAACAAACTTCCCAAAAGTTAAAATTGTCGCCCTCATTCCCTCCGCCAGTTGCAAGCTGCTCACCGCAGACTACAACATCGTTCTGAACGACTGGGACGAGTGGCTCTCCCTCCTCGCCGCCGCCGCAAGCTGACCCCGCGTCCGAAGACTGTTGCATAAACTTTCAGGGTTTTACCTGATTGATTCTCGTCAGGCCCCAGATAGCATTCGGCTTCCCACCCTGAATGACTATTCCTCTGCAGCATCGGCAACGGGGGCAGATGTTGCTCGAAGGCCGTAAACATCTACGCAAAGGTGAACGATTTCTGGTTCAAGTGTCTTCCGCGCATGACCCGCTCTTGACGGAGTTGGCTTCCGTGGAAAACCAGAGTCCCAGCGGCGTTCGGATGGCGACGGAGCGCTCCTGGGAATTAGGCACGCATGTGCACGTGAAATCCGTCGTGGGTGACCTGAAGGCAAGGGCCCGGGTCGTCTATTGCAAGGCCCTCGGTCCCAAGAAATTCTTTGTCGGACTGAACATCCTCACCCGCGACAGCGAAGCAGCCAAGTCTCCAACGCCCAAACCATAAAACCCCAGCCTGGCGTGGTGAATCATTCCGGGGCCGCTCTCGCTTCTCCATCTTTCTTTGACATTACCTAGCGGCGCGGCGCCCTCTCAAGGTCTTCATGTAGCGCTGGGCTTCAGCCCGGCATCTTCGCCGCCACCGCCTGGCCGAACTTCTCCTCCCAGCTCAAACGCCCGGTCATCTGCATCACCACAAACAGCGTCAGGATCGCTCCGATGGTCACTGCCAACCCCGTGAATCCCTCAAAGAAAAACGCATACGAAAACAGCACCAGATAGATGAGCTGCGTCAGCCCCGCGTCCACCGCCGCGAATCGCAAATCCACCACCAGCCGCAGGTAGCTGACCACCAGTAAAATCGAAACTATCGACGAAATCGCAAACGCCGCATGAATCGAAACGTGGTCCGCCAGATAAGCGAGCAGCAGGTGGAACGCAAAGAAAGCGCACGCCAGGAAGAAATAATTCATCGGATGCAAATTGTTCCCGCGCATCGTGGCAAGGATAAACACCAGAAAGAAGAAGAAAAACAGCGACACCGGCGCGAAGTAGCTGATCCGCCCCGCCAGCGGCCCCGGCTGCAGTTTCTGAGGCATCTTCAGCGCAATGTCGAAGCCGGATACCAGGTTTCCGTAATTCCACTGCAGCTCCCAGCCGCTCGCTGTCTCGCGTTTTTCCGTCGGCGAAAGGGAATTATCCGGAAAATCAAAACCGGAAAAATCGGTCTTCACCATCAGATGGAAATCCCGCGTCTGCGTGATTTCCTTGCCGCTCTGCGTTCCGTTGCCGCCGGAACCCGCCTGCGCCACGTTTGCGCCAGCGAGCAAATAGCGCCAGCTATCGAGCCCTTGCGAGCGGTATTCCGCTCGCAGCCCGGCCTTCGCGCCCGGCTCAAGCCGCGTCCGCGCCGTCACTTGCCCTCCGCTAAACGTCAGCGGCAGCGCCTCGTCGTTCACCTTCACTTGCACGTTGTCGTACACCGCCTGCTGCGCCGGAAGCGGCAGCGCAATCGCGAACTCCTCCTCGCTCGCCTTGGGATTCTGGAACGTGTACGCGCCGTCGAAATCCACCTTGTACGTGCTGAACCACAGCAGCCCTTTTTGACGGTAATCCACGTGCAGCCCCGCTGTGATGCGGCTCCCATCGATTTTCACCGGATCCGAATGGTGATAAGTCTCCCTTCGCGTCCTGTTCTTCCCGTCGTACTCATCTTCAATCGTCCTGACTTCCGTCCATTCCCGGGTAATCTGGGGAGGCGCCTGCTCCTGCGGCGCTCCCCACGTCGAAGCCACGCGTCCCGACAACCCCGATTCTGCGTCGTTGGTCCTGACGAAAATCGAGGAACCCAGAATCGCCCACGCCACCGCCGTGCACACCCATATCAGGCAGATCGCTGCAATGCGCTTGAACATGTAGTTGGAAACTCCGCTTTCTCCGCCACACCTCCACCCTAGCGCTTCCTCTTGACGGTGTCAAGTACTTTGCAATGCAAAGTATTTCTAAAAGTACGATCTTCTAGATTCCGGGCAGCGGCCGGAATGTCGTGCCCTCTCTTTTGTCCTCTATCCAGGAATGTCGCCTACAGCCACGGTTTGGCCATGATCGGCTTGGGGCGCTCTTTTTGTCCCGGCCGTCGCGGCGGAGTGAGGGATCGTGGCTTGGTTTCAACACTGCTCCCGCCAGATGAGATATGGCGGCACCGGGCATCGGGAGCCCGGCATTCACATCAATCAGTCGGCTTCAGGAGGCCGCTGGACGTTTGGACGGAATACTGGATTGAAAACCAAGGAGTCGCCGGAGCGCCAGACCCACGACCGATCCCGATCGAATTCGAGGACCAGCGTAACCATGCTGTCTGGAGGAACGTAGAGCCCTCGGCCTGGGAGGTCCTCAAACACCATCCGCAGATGCGGCCTGGAAGGCGGGAAGACCAGAGGCCGAACTTGGCCATCGGACAGTACGGCGCAATGGGGTGCGCGTCCACAGCGGCTTGTTTCGAGCGCGGATTCCGTTGGCGGCTGGCTGGCGAGGCGCAGCCGAATCTGCCGGTACATTCCTGCGGGCAACAGAGCATCGCCAAACGGTGCGCTCGAACTGTTTGTATGCGCGTCAGCCAATAGATCGACCTGAACCGGATGTATCAGAGGCTCGGGAGCGAGCGGCTGCCAGCCGAGAGCATCATCGCTGGCGAGGGCGCTCGAGTGCAGTTCAAGTCCAGCGACTGTGACAAAGAGGTGCGCCACGCGTGGCCCAGCCCATCCTGACGCCGGTGTGGCGGTGGTTTCGGCCGTGGCGCCGATTTCCACGCGGAGGATTCCATTAACAGCGCTGAGCGAGCACGAGGGCGGTGGGCTAGAGACTTTCCCGGTGACTGTGCTCCCGGCGCCGGGATTCCAGCTACCAGAAATGCACGTATTGTTGCATCCGACGCCACAGAGCAAACACGCGGTGATCAGCAGTAACTTGGACGATGTCGTGGCGCAGCACACTGCTGCGCCTCTTGCAGTTGCCGCGTGGCGGCGGCCTTCTGCTTGCCCTGAGCTGCGGAGCGAGGCCGCCCTCTTCTCCGCGCTTTTTTGAGAGAACCGAAGGTAAGCTGCCCGGCCCATCGAGGAACTCAGCGAAATTATCGTGCGCGGGGACAGCGCGGTCAAGAAGGCAGCGTGCTTGCATAACGTAGGTGCGCCCTTTCAACCCGAGGGTGGCTGCCAGTACTTGTCTTTATGGCCCTCCACGTGTCTGCCTAGCCCAGGAGAGGGCGACCATCGCTACCGCCCTCCTCAGTTCGTTCGGGGTCGCTCCTGCGGATTGAGTGTAGTCGGACAATGGAGGACCAGCGCCACGCCTGACATGCGTAACACGATCTTTCTGACTACCCTGATATAACGGCCAAGAATCCGCCGCTACAAGTCCTTAGGATCTGCATTTGCAAAACAGTGGTGTCTGTAAGTCCTTTGGAATGTGCATTTACGAAAATTACCGTGGTGCGGCACCTCGAGCTGCGTTTTCTTAACCTAGAGACCTTCACCCGAGAGGGTTCATCGGAGGACTTCTCAACTCTTGAGCCTTCAGCTCCACTTGAGCCGCTAGTCCTATTGCGCGTGCCCCGGCGCGGTGACAGAATGAGGAGGTACGCAATCCCTACGTCTAACTACCAGGAAACAAAGCCGCTTCCTTCGGTGTCTAAGATCAGGAGAGCGGACAGCGGGTCAGGTAAGTGCTCGGAGCGA
>DATFRZ010000010.1:0-8551 GCA_035262885.1 Candidatus Acidiferrum sp. | reverse complement strand
GGCCAGGAGGCTGGGGGGGCGGAGCCGGCGGCGGTTCTGGCTCGGGCGGGGGCAGAGGAGGTAGTGGTTCCGGCGGAGGCTGGGGAACGGGAACCGGACCGGGTGGAGGCAGCGGAGGAACCGGCACGGGTGTAGGGGGAGGCGGGAGTGGTGTGGGCGGGGGAGGCGGTACGGAGTCAGGCGGAGGATTTGGCGGAGGTGGAACCGGAACGGGAGGAGGAGCAGCAGGACCTCCGGGAAAATGGCTGACGGCTTCGGCGATGCTGCGCGGCGAAAAAGGCGGCGGACACGGGTCGGCGGGATTGGGGGGAAGCGGAGCTTTCACCGTTGAAGAAGAAGATGTCCGCCAGATGCTGGTATTGTTTGCGTCTCTGGGAAAAGCACGGAAGGGTCCGGATTCGCGGATGGACGTGCCGACGTTCCAATCGCGGCTAAGCGCGATGCCGGTGCGCGCCCAGTACACGCTGCAGCAGGCGCTTGCGGGGCTGGCGGCGCAGGCTCCCGACGCGAAGCCCGACAAGCCGATGCTGCTGAAGCTGGCGGAGCACGTGGCGATTCGCTTCGCGCTGGACAGCTACGAGCGCGGCGAGCTGCGCGTGAACGCGGTGAAACAACTTCTCGACCGCATGAATACGGAAATTGAAGCGCTGCGCAAAATTCTCTCAACGCAGGAACAGATGATGGCGCAGGCGGGGCTTTCCGTGCAGTCGTACACGGAGCTGCTGGACCAGGAGTTCTGGGAGCAGGTGCCGGAAGAAAACAAGAAGGAAGTGCTGACTTCGGATGAGGCGTGGTGCGTGCCGCCGAGAAACGTGCGCGCATTCCTGGAAGAGATGCTGCGGCGCGGCGAATTGAAAATGGCGAATGAAATTTTGATGAAGTACGCGTCGTGCATTGGCCTCGAAGCGCCGGAAGCGCGGCGCACGACGGCGATTGGGCTTTCGGATTTGGGCGAGCTTTATGGGAGCGGCGACGGAAGCGCGTTGATGGAGGCAATTCGACGGGCGGGCAACCAATTGGCCATCGAGCGCGAGCCGGAATTGCAGACGCTGGTCGGCGCCGCGTTTGTGCGACTGAGTCAGGAAGCAGCTTCGAAACGATGCTATCCGGCGATGCAGCAAGCGCTGGCTTCGCTGGAAAGCGTGGAGGCGCAGCGGCCCGGCTCTACGCAAAGCTTGCGGCCGCGCATCGGAGCGGAAGAGCGGCTGCCGGAATTTGTCGAAGAAGCGATGCGCACCGGGCATATTGCTGACGGAATGATGGACATTTTGGGCTTGATGCCCAAAGCCACGATTCATTACGTGACGAATCGCTTCGGGCATTGCGGATTTCGCGAGGACTGTGAGCTGCTCTGCGAAATCATCCGCAACTTGGGAGAAGACGCCACGCAGCGGTTGGTGGAAACGCTGCAGACGGCACCCGCCGGCGAAGCCGCAGAAACGATTGGGTTGCTGAGTCAGCTTTCGCCCGAGACCGTAGAGAAAATATTACCCGTGCGGCTCTCGCAGTGGCCCCGCTCGTCGCATGACCGAGCCATCCGACAACTTTCCGCGGCGCCTGCCCATCAACGGGCGCGGCTGCTGGTTGCGATTTACGATTCGCTGGACGTGATGATTCGCCCGCTGGCGCTGGATGAGATGGGCATGAGCGGGCAGGCAGAGTGCATTCCAAAACTCATTGCGCTGTTGCAGGACGACGATAGCACCGGTTTTACACGCGTGAAGGCCATCGAGGCGCTTGGGCGGCTGCGGGCAAGTGTGGCGAGCCCGCTGCTGCAACACATTTTGGAAACAAAACAAGTGTGGCGCTGGGTGTACCCGAACGAAATGAGGGTTGCCGCGGCGCAAGCGCTGCTCCATGTGGACAAGCCCGTTGGGATGCACGCCGTGGCCGCGAGCGGAATAGATCGTCGAGAGATGACTTTGGAGCCAACCGATCCGGAGCTAAATGCGTCGGTGATTCGGCAGAGGCGCTACGCGCGGTTGAAGCTTTCGCGCAACCTCATCGCGGTGACCACGAATTTGCGGGAAAACTTCAGGTTAAGCATCCCGGAACTGAATTTGGGCGGCGGAATCGGCGCCGGAGAGCGGCACCTGGCACCCGGGTCGCTCTTGAGCCTGAAGTTTTCGCATGGCGTGCGACATATTAAGGCGCAGGCCCTGGTGCGGGGTGCGCGCCCGCAGGCTATGGCCTTCGAATTCGTGGATATGGACCTGGAAGAACGCTATCGGCTGCGCAAATTGCTGCTGGAACTGGGCGGTTTGCCGGTGGTCGCTCAGGTCATCAATCGCAGCCGGCGCCGCGGCCGCGTCGCGGTTTCTAAAGCCTGATTTCCGGTCCGCGCGTCGGAAGATAACTGAATTTCCGCAGGGCTTTGGTCGTTGCCTCCCGGACGGCAGTCACCGCGCGCCTGACCCCCTGTCTTTCTTCTTCGCTAACGTCGCCCCGTTTCCTTCGTCAAAACCGGAAAGCGGATATAATCCTTCGCAATGTTCTCCAGGCCAGCGCCCATCGCCCGCGGTTTCCTTCTTCTTCTAGCGGCTTTTCTGATTTTCTCGATCAACTGCTCAGCAGCTTCTTCCTGGAGCGGAGTCCTGCGCGGCGCTGCGGGAAATCCCATCGCCAAGGCGGAAATCCATCTCCGGGCAACCGACAGCCGCCACGAATATTCCGCGACAACTTCCGCGGCCGGCCAGTTTACGTTTACCGCGATCTCCGCAGGGAGTTACACGCTCACGGCAACCGCTCTGGGCAAGACGTGGACGGCAACCGAAGCCGTGGAGATCAGCGATGGAGCTGCCCTTCCGTCCATCCTTCAACTCTCTGCTCAAGGCCAGGAACTTCGAATCATTTTGACGAGAGCGGCGGCAAACGGGGTTGCGAAAGACGCGACGTCACCTCAAGCCAGCGGCGGCGAGCATCTCTCGACCGGAGAAGTGTCCAGTTTGCCGTTGAACGAACGCGACTTCAGCAAGCTTCTTTTGCTCGCGGCCGGGACCATGACGGACACCAACGGTGCCGCAAATTTCACGCAGCAATTCGCGGTCAACGGCCAGCGCGGCTCCGCGGCGGTTTTTGCCATGGACGGAGCGGACACGACGGACCCTGAGCTTGGCGGCGCCACCTTCTCGAATTTCAACGTGGATGCGATTCAGGAAGTGCAAGCCAGTTCCGGCGTCATGCCGGCGGAGATCGGCCACGGCGCCGCGGGTTTCACCAACGTGATCACGAAATCCGGCAGCGACTCCGTGCATGGGAGCCTCTTCGAGTTCGTGCGCAACGCCGCATTCGACGCGAGGAATTTCTTTGATCACGCGAGCGCAGTGAATCCCCGGCGCCTCCCGGCATTCGCGCGCAACGAATTCGGAGCGACCGTCGGCGGGCCGGTTGCCCTGCCGCACGTTTACAATGGCCGGGGAAAGACATACTTCTTCGCCGAATATCAGGGCTTTCGACAAGTGCTAGGAACGACGCAGGTGATGCCGGTTCCCACTTCGGCGGAACGGCAAGGAATCGACACGACCACCTTTCCCAAAACTGCCACGTCTCCCGGAGACACTCTGACCGTTCCGGTGAACAGCAGCATCGCTGCTCTGCTGACGCGTTACCCGCTGCCCAACGAGCCCACTGGGCCCTACGGCGTGCGCACCTACGCGACTTCTTCCAAAGTTGTTAACGACACGAATCAGGCCTCCGCACGAATCGATCACCGTTTCTCAGAGAAGTCGGCGTTGTTCCTGCGCGCGAGCCGCAACCAGGTCCGCGGGCCAACCATCAACCCCGATCAAACGGCCATCGATCCCACTTTTGGGGTCAGTTTCTTTGATCATCAGCGCAGCGCGGCAGTGAAATACTCGCGCCATGCGACTTCGCGGCTCAGCTATCAAACGACGTTGGGTTACATTCGCAGCACACCACTGTTTCTCACGAGCAACCAGGCGCAGCCAGCCATCGCCTTTGCTGACGGTCTCTATGAGGGATTCAATTCCGCGGACGGCTCGATCTTCGGTTCGTATGGAAACGTCTACCAGCTCAAAGAGGACATGGTTCTTACACGCGGCGCGCACACGTTGCAGTGGGGAGCGGAATTGCGGTTCAACAGCGATTCCACGATTTTCGGCACGAATCCCAATGGGCTCTACACGTTCGGAGGGGGAACTGCGTACTCTCCCGTTTTCATTCCCTCCGCCAGCGGACAGCGTGATATCCAGCCGGGACAGCCGTTGCCAGACGCCCTGTCCGGACTGCTCACGGCAACTCCTTTTTCGTACACGACTACCGCCCTTGGAAGCCTGACACCCAAAGGAAATAAGTTTGACGAAGCGGCCGTGCGCCGCGAAGCCTACAACTCTTACTTCGAGGACGCCTGGAAGGTCAGCAGCCGATTCAAGGTCAGCCTGGGCTTGCGTTACGAAGTGAATAGCCGGATTGGAGAGGCACACCATCGCACTTCGCTGGCCGTTCCCATCGGGCCAGACGGCAAGCTCGCAGGCTTTCTCTCTCCAGGCACTACCCAAATCTATGTCTACAATCCGCAGCCGCCCTACCCGATGGACTGGAATGGATGGGGACCGCGCGTCTCGCTGGAGTACGGCCTGAGCAAGCACACGACAGCCCATGCCGCCGCCGCCATCACGACGATTCTTCCGAATCTTTGGCTGGAAAATTACGTAACCGGGGCATTTCCATTCGAGTTTCAGCCGCTGGTGACTGCGCTTCCAGGTTTTCCGCTCAGCTTTCAGGATTCTTTCTTGCCCATAACACTTCCTCCGGTTTACACCACCCAAGGACAACTGCTTTTTCCCAACGCGAGCAGCAGCAACCTTCCCGCGAACACACCGATGGATGTGCAGCGGTTCCAAAACGATTTGGCGGCACTGACGCCCGGGAATCAAGTGCAACTCTTCACCGCCATCAGTGTCGATCCCCATCTTCGCAATGGGTACATCACCACGCAAACGCTGGGCATCGACCAGGATTTGGGAAGCGTGAAGGTGAGCGCCTCCTATGTGGGGACGGCGGGAGTTCACCTGGCGAGCGTGCTTGCGCCGAACGGCTACGGAGGGGCGGACCCTACCTTCGCGCGCTACACCCAGTTCAATGCGGCAGGCCATGCCACCGGCGGTTTTGGCCCTGAGATGGTGATGTCGACAGGTGCGCATTCGAGCTACCACGCGCTGCAAATGAGCGCGAGCCAGAACATGCCGCACATGGGCCTCAGTTTTCAGGCGAGCTACACTTTTTCAAAGAGCATTGACGACACCAGCGCGGTTCCCGGAGGAATTTCCGGGACTCCCGGAGTGGTTTTGCAAACCTTGCCGCAGGATCCGTTCCATCCCGAAAAGGACCGAGGACCTTCGACCTTTGATGTGACCCAAGTGTTCGCGGTGAGCCTGATTCAAAGATTGCCGCTGGAGCGTGTGCGCTTTTTCCAGCCGCTCGGCAAAACACTCACCAGCGGCTGGCAGTTTCTGGACATCACCACGCTGACGTCAGGCTCTCCCTTTTCCGTTTATTCCGGAATCCAGCAAACGGGAGTTGGCGTGGACGGAACCGACCGGCCCGATCTCGTGTCCATGCCGGACTTTTCAACGAGCCGCACGGTGCGTGAAGACTATTTCGGCCGAGGACTGGCAAACGACTCCTTCTTTCTGACCCCGATCGGCGTTCCAGGGGGAACGGGGCCGAACCAGGGCGTTTTCGGAACACTCGGCCGCGATACCTTCCGCGGGCCGGGGTTCCGTCAATTCGACATGGCCTTGATCAAGGACACGGCCTTTGGCCGGCGCGGAAATGGCGAATTCGCGAACCTGCAATTCCGGGCCGAGTTCTTCAACGTCTTCAACGAAGTGAATTTTGGCTTGCCGTCCAACATCGTTCGCGGCAGCGGCTTTGGGATCATCAGCAAAACGGCAGGTCCGTCGCGCCAGATTCAATTTTCCTTGAAGCTGAATTATTGACCGCGCAGGAGGGAGAAGACCCCGGCCCAGTCTGTGACTCTCGTCTTAGCTAGAAAGGTGGCCATCCTTTTGGCGCTTGTTTTGCGGAAGTGAAAAGATATGGCGGAGCGCACCCGATGGAAGGACCCACCTCAGATATTTCAAGACTTCTGCCGGGGCTCCTTCCCCACCTGTCCCCTTTCAAAAAATACCGGTTCGTGCGGTCAGTGAAACTGCCCGTCCGAAGGGCTTCGTGACCCATGGGACACAGATGCCCCCCTGTACCATTGCCGCCGACGGCGGCGGGAACTACGGTGCTAGAGAGGGAGGCGCCTGTCGTGCCCATTCAGGATGGCCCGCGGCGGTACATGAAATCGGATCCAAAAACGGCGGCCGGACGCGCCTTCGTAAGAAGCCTGAACATCCTGCTAAAGTACGCCCGCCTGTACGGCTACGAGCACGCCCGCACCGTCGAACAGCTAAAAATTGCCTTTGACGAGCTGCACGCCGCTATCCCGCCGGGGTCGGAAGGCGGACTTTTGCTCGGAGCCACCGGTTCCCAGCTTTTGCTGGACGGCGTGCCGCTGGAAGGCGCGCCTGCTGAAAAACAGTTTGCCCAATTGCTCTCCTCAGCAGGGCTGGCGAGCGTCCAGTTTTTCAACACCGTCACGAAAGAAGAGCTTGCGCGATTTGCGCTGGTCTTTCCCGCAGGAAAAATCAAACCCTCCGAACTCGCCCAAGAATTGAAGGCGGCTCTGGCGGGAATGCCAGGAATCCACATCAATGAAATCTGCTTCGTGGCGACGGATTCCCGCCTGAAGCAATCCACGATTGCGGCGCAACTGGCCACCGCCTCTCTGGGAAGCGATCAAGAACACGTGAAAGAGTGGCTCAATGATCCAAAAAAATTGCTGGAATTGATTGCCGCAGCACAGGGCTCGAAAGGCGCTGGCGCGATCTGGCCTGGACCCGGCGCTGCCGATGCCGCGGATGCGAGCCAACCCGGCGCTGGGATAGCAACGACCGGCTGCGGCGTCGGCGGAGATGCGGACGGCGTTTTCCTGGGACTGAGAGGCGCAGGCGGCGGGCAATCCCACGGGGATGGTCACGCCGCAGCGCCTTCCGAAGACCAAATCCTAAAAATCCTGGGCGCGCTCACAAATCTCGGCAGAACGGGAATGGGCGAAGGCGGCGCAGGCCTTGCGGGTCTTCAGCAGCAGGTCTCGCAGATGGCGGGGAGCGCGCAAGACTTGCTGCGGCAAGCGCTGACGACACTGGCCTCGCGTTCCCCGAATGCAAGGCCCGACGAATCCGTCCTCGTGCAACTCGCGGAGCACCTGGCGATTCGCTTTGCGCTCGAGCGGTTCGAACGTGGAGAAGTGAAAGTCAATGCGGTTCGCCAGATGCTGGACCGCATGCACCAGGAAATCGACAATTTGCGCAAGATTCTCGGCGCGCATGAAGACAAGATGACCGAAGGCGGAATGCTCTTCGAGTCGCACCGCGAAATCCTGGACCGGCAGTTTTGGGCCGCCGTTCCGGAACGGGGAAAGCACCAAATCCTGCATTCCCGAGAAGCCTGGTGCATCCCGCCGCACAACGTGCACTCATATGTGAGAGAGCTCATCGGCAAAGGAAACCTCGCGGAAGCAATCAGCATTCTGAAGAATTACGCCGAGTGCGTCGAAAGCGAAGATCCCGAAGCCCGCAAAAAGACAGCGGTCGGACTGGCCGAGTTGTCTGAAGTTTATACGAAAGCAGACCTCACACTGCTCAGTGTTGCATTGAGGCATGTAGGACTTCGGGTCAGCGTCGAGAAGGACGACGAGATTCAGGGACTCGTAAGCGGAGCCTTCGTCCGGCTCAGCCAGCAGGCGGCCACAAGCCGGTTTTTTCCTGCGATGGAGCAGGCGCTCGACCTGGTCAATTGTGTCGAAGCCCAGAGACCCGGGGTTGGCAGAAACCTGCGATCGAAGATGGGCATCGAGGAGCGCGTGCCGGAATTTGTGGAAGAGGCACTGCGTGCGCGCCAGGTTGCGGCGGGGCTAACCAAAGTCCTGAAAATGCTCCCGCAGACCACCACGGAGCAACTGGCCATCCGCTTCAACCGCTGCGGCTTGCGTGACGAATCCGAACACGTTGCGAATCTCGCTTCCGACCTCGGCGAAGAAGCCGTGCAATATCTGCGCAGCACCGTCCGCGGCGGTCCCGTAAAGGAAGCCGCGGAGATGGTCGGACTGCTGAGCCGGCTGGATCCGCAATCGTTGATGGTCTTTCTGCCGGCGCGCATGAAAGACTTCCCACCCGCGGCGCAGGATCGCGTGGTGCGCCAGCTGTCCGCCAGCGGCGTTGCAAGAAGGGGCCACATCTTGATGGAGGTGCTCGATCACGTGGACCCGCTCGTTATGCCCCTGGTCATTGACGAAATCGGCGTGACCGGCGATCGTGAAGCGCTTGGCAAACTGCTGACGGTCGCCGACGGCGACTTGCCGGCCGGGAGTTCGCAATTCCTCCGCGTAAAAGCCATCGAAGCGCTCGGGCGAATTCATGTGCCGGAGATCTTGACCATGCTGAAGCGCATTGTCGAGATCAAAAAGATGTTTAGCTGAAAC
>DATFRZ010000009.1:0-12443 GCA_035262885.1 Candidatus Acidiferrum sp. | reverse complement strand
ACAAACGTGGTGCGCCCGCGCATCAGGTAGCGCAAGCCTTCTTGAATCAACGCTTCGGATTCGGAGTCGAGACTCGATGTGGCTTCGTCGAGAATGAGGATGCGCGGGTCGGCGAGAATTGCCCGCGCGATGGACACGCGCTGCTTCTGGCCGCCGGAAAGTTTCACGCCGCGTTCGCCGACCACCGTGTCGTATTTCTGTTCGAAGGATTCAGCGAATTCATCGACGCGCGCGATGCGGCAAGCGGCGAGGATTTCTTCGTCAGTGGCATTGGGGCGGCCTAAGGCCACGTTTTCGCGAATCGTTCCGTCAAACAGAAAAGTTTCCTGTAGCACGACGCCGAGTTGCGTGCGGTAGGAACTCAGCTTCACGGTGGCGAGGTCGAGGCCGTCCACCAGCATTTTTCCGCTGGAAGGAACGTAAAACGCAGCGATCAAGCCAATGATGGTGGACTTTCCAGCGCCGGAAGGGCCGACCAGCGCGGTAACGGTTCCCGGCTCCGAGGCAAAGCTGATGTCGTGCAGAACTTCCTTGCGCTCTTCGTAAGCGAAGCTGACATGCTCCGCTGCGACGAGGCCGTTCACGCGGTCCATGTTGGCGGTGCGGCCCGCGGCTTCGTCCTCCATTTTTTCGTTGAGAATTTCGCGCGTTCGCTCGAGGCCGGTAATGGCTTCGGTGATTTGCGTGCCGATAGCGACAATCTGAAAAACGGGCGCGATCAAAAATGCCAGGAAGGCGCTGTAGGCAAACCACTGGCCGGGAGTCATGGTGCCGGCGAGCATTTTGCGGCCGCCCAATTCCATCATGAGTACGCTGACAATGCCGAGGAGCATGGCACCAGAGAGGCTCATCAGCGAGGTGGCGGTGAGCGTCTTGAGCACGTTGTCGAGCAAGCGCTGGACGCCACCGGAGAAAACTCTTTCCTCGCGTTCCTCGGCGTGATAGCCCTTCACCACGCGCACGCCGCTAAGCGATTCGGTGAGCCGGCCGGTGACTTCCGCATTGATTTTGGGGCGTGCGCGGAAAATCGGACGGATGGTCTTGAAGGCCCAGCTAATTCCGAAGCCGAAGACGACCAGGATGGAAAAGGCCACTGTGGTCATCAGCACGCTCGTGTGAATCAAGTAGACAAGCGCGATGGCGGCGGTCATGAGGCCGCCGACAAATTCGACGAGGCCGGTGCCGATTAGATTGCGGACGCCTTCCACGTCGCTCATGATGCGCGAGACCAGCACGCCGGTCTTGTTGGCGTCATAGAACGCGATGGGCAGCCGGCCAATGTGCGCCTGCACCTGGCGGCGCAGCTCGGTAATCATTCGTTGTGCGGACTTCGAGAGAAGCTGCGTGAGCGTGAAGGACGTGAGCCCCTGGATGAGCGTGGCGGCGAGAACGGCGAGAGCCAGCGGCGTCAGAAGCTGAACCTGGCGGTGGAGGATGACGTTATCCACGAAGTATTTGGTGGAGGCGGGGAGCACCAGGCCGGAGACGCGATTAACGGCCATCAGCAGAAATCCGAGGATGAGCAGGCCGCGACGAGGCTTCATCAGCGCCCAGACGTCGGGAAGATTCTTCCAGGCGTTCTTGCGCTTTTTGTCTTTGGAGGCAGATTTGTCGTTGGTCTCAGCCATGTGTCGGGAAGCAGCCGCAGCCCTCGTCGTTGGATGCGGGACGGTTTAATTCAACTACATAGCTATAGCGTATCTTAGATCAAACTGAGATTCCTCGACTCCGGGCCGACTTTGTCGGCGCTCCTCTCGGAAGGACGGCCAGGGTTTAGGCGCTTGACTCAGTCGCCGGAGGCGCCGGGGTTCCCGGCATGGGCGCTCGCAGGACGGTCGAGGTTCAGCACGCTGGCAATGAAATCGCTGATCGTGATGCCCAACTGACCCCAGAGCCGGCGCTTCAGGCTGGAATAGTCCTGCGTGCCGCTAAAGAGGTCGCCCATCAATTGACGGAAAACCGGGCTGCGGCGGATGAATTGGACCATGCGCGTTGTGACAGCATTTCCCAAAAAGGACCCGCGGTAAAAGCGCCGGACGATGCGCGCCGCGAATTCGAGTTCAGTGGAGAAGGCCGCTTTGATCCAAGCGGGGTATTTTTCCGGGCAACCCTGGGCGAGCGAGCGGCCAAGCAGTTCACCGGAGCGCATGGCATAGAAGAGGCCTTCGCCGGTGAGTGGATCGACCCAAGCTGCGGCGTCACCGACGAGCGCCCAGTTTTTTCCAACGACATTTCGCTGCGAAAGCGTGCCTTCCTGCGGGGAAGGCAAGACATGGCTGTAGAACTTGGCATTTTCCGTCGGGATGTTTTGTTTCTCGACGAAAGTTTGAAGGTGTCCGCGAAGCTGCGCGCTGGTATGCGCGGACATGCTGCCGCAAATTCCGACGGAAAGATGGTCGTTGCGCGGGAAAGACCAGATGTAGCCTTCAAATTGCGGAAGAAACTTGATGGTGATGAAGTCGGCGTTCTGCGGAACGAAGTAGCCCTGAGTCATTTCGAGTTCGTCGCGTTGGAGGGCGCGGCTTCCCGGCACGAGTCGATTGCGAGCGCCGGCCGCAAGGACGAGAAAATCTGCTTCGTGCCACTCGCCTTCGACGCTATAGCGTGGTTTCGTGCGATCGGTGTCGACACTCAGCACGCGGGAGCGCTGCACCGTGCAACCGGCTTCCTGGGCGCGCTCGAGCAGGAGACCGTTTAGGATCTTTCGCGAATAAATCACGATGGGATGGGGCATTTCGAGGGTGGCGCGGTGCTCCTGGCTGCTGATCAACTCGACGGAGTGAACGAGCTTCTTTGGATAAGGATTATCGAGCAGGAAAGGGAAGCATTGGATGGCTTTGTGGGTGAGTCCGCCGCCGCAGGGCTTCTCCCAAGCGAGGTGCTCGTCAAAAAGACTTACTCTGTGGCCCGCGCGAGCGAGTTGTTCGCCACACATTGCGCCAGAAGGCCCGCCGCCAATGATTGCTATTTCGGCCATAACTTTCTTTCGCGCAGCCCAGCCTCCTTTTCGCGAGGCGACTCCTTCCTCACACACACGTTGCTGACGGCTTCAGATGATGGGTTGCTCGGGTATCACGTCCCTAGGTGACGGGGAAGATCACCAGGCATAAACCAGCGAGGAGTATAGCACCGAATGCGGCGGATGCCACTGCCGAGCACGTTTCCTGGTGCACAATGTCCATCCCCCGGCGTTGCAAGATGTGTATCAGTACAAAATAAGGTAAAAGCAGGACCATGAGGATTTCGCCGCTATGCAGGTAGAGGACGCCAAGGGCGAGTGTGCCCCAGGTGACGGCGCGGACGGACAGGCCTGCGGCGAAACGTCGCCACGCACTTTGCTTGGCGGCGGGGACAAGACAGACTTCTTCGGCGAAGTGGAAGGGAAGGAAGGCGAGAAAGAGAAAGGGCAAGCGCAGCCACTTGGCGGGAGTGAGCCAGGCTTCGTAGAGGGCGAGTTCGAGCCAGGCGGTAAACAGGAGAAAGAGAATCAGGCCGGCGGAAAAGGCTCCGAGTAATCCTGATTTCCAATTGAGAAAATGGTCGCGCAGGGAATTCCACTGGAGAAGAAGGAGCGCGATTCCGAGAACCAGTAGAAAACTTGCGAGGTAATCGCCTTCGAACAAACGGATCGAGCGTAGGGGATTGGCGAAACGAAGAATGAAGATCGTGAGGATGGCCGCGAGCGCGAATTCGAGGAGCATCCGGGGCCAGGGAACGGAATGGCCTGCCTCCACTTCTTTTGATTCTTGCTTGCCACGCGGTTTCTTTCCGGTGAGTTCGCGAAGGAAAGGATTTGCCAGCAGGAGCAAGCCGATGAACCCCGCGACGGCGCCATAAACTTGGCGGCGAGACGGCATTCCGGGCGAGCCGGCGAGTTGCAGCGTTTTGGCGGTCCAATCTTGAATGGCGCGCAGTGCGGTGCGGCTGAAAAGAAGGCTTGTGTGCGAAGCCCTCGGGATGACAAGCAACTTCGCGGTTCCATTCGTCCGTGGGGCGACGAGGTCGGCGGCGTTCGCGCGCATCGATTCGGGTTCGAGCGAACCGCTGATGACCACAAATTGCTGCGGCATGGGGCCGGGGTCTTGGTAGAGCAACATTTCGGGTAGCACGCCGTGGGCGGCGCGCATCGGTGCGGGCGAAACGGCGACGACCCCTGCTACAGGAATCTTTGCGCCGACGCGCAAGGCGATTGCTCCGCCCATCGAGTGACCCGCGATGATGGTGCGGTCGGGATTCGCCATGCCGCGCGCCACGAGGCCGGAAACAAGCGCTTCCGCGCAATCTTGGGCGCGCTCGAGCGAGAAGGGGTCAGGGCTATGGCCGTGGCCGGGCAAATCGGGAACGAACACGCGCAGGTTTTGCTCGGCGAATCCGCCTGCTAGGAAAGCCATGATTTTCTTGTTTGAGGCGAGCCCCGGAAAGAGCACGACTGTTCCTTGTGCAGTTACCTCTTTCTTTTCGAAGATGGTGGTTTCCATGCGGCAGCCGCCGGAGGGAATCAGATAGGTTCTTTCGCTATAGGATTTCGGAAACGCGAGCCAGAAACCGGCGGCGACCAAGAGGACTCCGGCGAAGGCGCGTGCGGTTTTGCGTGATTTCATTTTGAAATGGGCGCTCCCAAGCGCCGAGTTTGTCGCGCGTGATAAAATAAAGGTTCAGGCGTGGTCCCGATTTTTCTTTTGCCTACATGGAGATCCCTTGCATTCAAAAGCCTTGACACTTGAAGAGGCGATTTTGCGGTTTGGCCGCGAGAAACGCAATGGGCGCAAGATTGTTTTCACGAACGGCTGTTTTGACTTGCTCCATCCCGGGCACATTCGCGGATTCGAGCAGGCCCGGCTGTTGGGGGATGCGCTGATCGTCGGACTGAATAGCGATTCGAGCGTGCGTCAGTTGAAGGGACCCACGCGGCCGGTGATTCCGGAACAGGAGCGCGCGGAGATTCTGTCCGGGTTGGAAGCGGTGGACGCGGTGATTGTCTTCAAGGAACTGACGCCGTGCGAGGTAATTTCGCGTTTGCTTCCTGACATTCTTGTGAAAGGCGGCGATTGGCCCGGCGACCAGATTGTTGGCCGCGAAGCAGTGGAAGCGGCGGGCGGGCGCGTGGTTTCCATTCCGCTTGTGCCGGGCTACTCGACAACGACGATTTTGCAGAAGATTCGAGACAGCGCTGCCAGTGTAAACGAAACGTCTCAGACTGAAGAAAAGCGCGCGGCGCGCGCGGATTCCTGAACGTCCACGCATGATACTTCCGACAGTTCGCGAAAGATTGGAGGGCTTGCTGCGCCATCCCTCGATGGAAGGTGCGTTGGCAGAACTGCGCGCAGACACCGGCCTGGTTTCAATCACCGGACTGCACGATGTGGCCAAGGCGCTGGTGGCGGTTTACCTGACACATGCGCTGCGGCGGCCGGCGTTTTTTGTGACGGATTCGAATCGCCGCGCGGAAGCGCTAGCGGAAACGCTGAGATTTTTTGCTGCCATTTTCCCAGGGGCTTCGGGGAATGTCGCGACCCTTCCTTCGTTTGACCGGTTGCCCTGGGAGTCGCAGAGTCCGCACGCGGATATATTGGAGCGGCGCGCGACGACCTTGTTTCGATTGACGGATGGGCAAATCTCGCTGGCGATTGCGCCCATGTTCGCGGCGCTTTGGCGCTACCAGGATCCCGCGGCTTATTTGTACCTTACGAAGACGCTCGCAAAGGACACGGAAATCGGCCATGAAGAATTGATCAGGCATCTGGGCTCGGTGGGCTACACGCGCACGGAAATGGTGGAGCTGCCGGGGCAATTCGCGGTACGCGGCGGGATCATTGATGTTTTTTCGCCGGAAGCGATGCGGCCGGTTCGCATCGAACTGCTGGGCGACACGGTGGAATCCGTGCGCGAATTCGATGCGCGCACACAGCGGTCGATTGCTCCAGTCAATCGCACCACGCTGTTGCCGCTGACAGAATGGGCTGTGCCGACACCGGAAAGCGTGGTCGCAAACGACCCGGATGATTGGGAAGCGCGTTCGGTGTTTGGGCCTCCGGAGGAAGCGGGCACGGCATCTCTTTTTGAATTGTCGGAAAGCTCGCTGCGGCCGATTGTTTTTCTCGATGAACCGCAAGCTTTGCGCGAAGCTGCGCAGCAGCAGTTGGCTGCCGCCACAGAAGTTTACGAGCGTCACGGGCACGCCAATTCTCCGCCACCCTCACACTATTTCTGGACGGAAGAGCAGATTGCCGCCGCCCTGGCGAAAACGTCTCAAATTGACCTGGAGCAACTGGCGCTGGGCATAGGCGCTACTCCGCAATTTGAGGTTTCCTCGCGGCCTAGCGCGCGCTTTCATGGCGACGTGGTTGCCTGCATGGGCGACGTCAAGTCACAACTGGCTTCCGGTGGGCGCGTTTTTCTGACTGCGGCAAGTACCGGCGAAATCGAAAGGTTTGCCGATATCTGCCGCGAGTATGAAGTTCCTTACGTACTCGGCGAATCCGAAGAGGCGGCTGCCGGATTTACTGCCGAAGGCGCGCAGGAATCCGCGGGGATGCTGCTGATTCGCGCGCCGTTCGCCGAAGGCGTGACGTTTCCGGAGGCAAACCTCACCATTTACGGCCACGCGGACCTTTTTGATGTTACGCCGACCGTCGAGCGGCCGAGCCACAAACTCCGAACATCCGGTTTCTTCAGTGATTTTGCCGAGCTCAAGCCAGGCGACTTTGTGGTTCACGTGGACCACGGCATCGGGCAGTTCGAAGGGCTCCGCGCGATTGAATCGGCCGGTCATCGCGGGGAATTCATGCTGCTGCGGTATGCAGAAGATGCCCGTCTGTATGTTCCGCTCGAGCGGATGGATTTGGTCCAGAGCTACCGCGTTCTGGAAGGCGCGCACCCCCCTCTGGACCGACTGGGCGGAACGGCCTGGAATTCACGCAAGACGCGTGTGCGGAAGTCGCTCGAAGACATGGCCGACCAGCTTCTGGCGCTGTACGCACAACGCAAGACGACGTCGGGCTTCGCCTTTTCTCCAGACGGGAATTTTCAGCGTGAATTCGAGGATGCCTTCGAATTCGAAGAGACGCCCGACCAGATGGCGGCTATCACCGACATAAAGAAGGATATGGAGCGAGGCGAGCCGATGGATCGGCTGCTCTGCGGCGATGTCGGCTATGGGAAGACTGAAGTGGCCATGCGTGCGGCCTTCAAAGTCGTCAATGACAACAAGCAAGTTGCGTTGCTTGCGCCCACCACCGTTTTAACTTTTCAGCATTTTGAAACGTTCAAGAAACGCTTTGCCGCTTTTGCAGTGCGGATTGAATTGCTTAGCCGTTTTCGCAGTGCGGCCGAGCAAAAGACGGTCCTCACGGATCTGGAAGCCGGAAAAGTAGACATCGTCATTGGCACGCATCGCCTGCTTTCGAAAGACGTGAAATTTGCGGACCTCGGGCTGCTCATCGTTGATGAAGAGCAGCGCTTCGGCGTGGCGCACAAGGAGCGGCTGAAAGAGATGCGCAAAAATGTGGACGCGCTGGCACTATCGGCGACTCCGATTCCGAGAACACTGCACATGTCGCTGGTGGGCTTGCGCGATATGTCGCTGATTGAGACGCCGCCACGCGACCGGCTGGCGATTCAAACGGTTGTCGCGCCATTCAAGGAAGAACTGGTGCGCAGCGCCATCGAGAACGAGCTGGCACGCGATGGGCAGGTCTATTTTATTCACAATCGTGTGGAGTCCATTTATTCGCTCGGCTCGATGGTGCAAAAGCTTGTGCCCAAAGCGCGCGTGGTTGTGGGCCACGGTCAAATGGGCGAAAAAGAACTCGAAAGCGTAATGCTGAAATTCATTCGCGATGACGCGGACGTTCTTGTAGCGACAACCATCGTGGAAAACGGCCTGGACATCCCGCGAGCGAACACCATCCTCATTAATCGCGCCGATCGGCTCGGCTTGGCGGAACTCTACCAACTTCGCGGCCGAGTGGGACGCTCCAGCCAGCGCGCTTATGCCTATTTGCTCGTGCCACCGGAGACCACGCTTTCCGATATTGCGCGGAAGCGCCTCGCGGCCATGAGGGAGTTCAGCGAACTGGGCGCAGGCTTTCGCATTGCCGCACTGGACCTGGAACTGCGCGGCGCTGGAAACATGCTGGGGCGCCAGCAGCACGGGCACATCGAAGCCATCGGCTTCGACATGTATTGCCAGATGCTGGAACGGGCGGTGGCCAGGCTCAAGGGCGAAGAAGCCGCGCCCGATTTGCGCACAACCCTCAATCTGGGCTTGGATGTGCGCATTCCGCAGGACTATATCCCGAGTGAAAACCTTCGCCTGCGCACCTATAAACGTATTTCTACGATTGCCACGGAAGAAGAAAAGCAGGACGTGCGCAAAGAGCTGGAAGACCGGTTCGGCGCGCCCGCGACCTCCGTGGAAAACCTTTTAGACTATGCTGTGCTCAAATCCATGTGTGAACGGCTGCGGATTTCCTCGGTCGAACGGCAGGGCAGCCGGATTGCGGTGCGCTTCCACCCGGAGACCACGCTCGACCCGGCCAGGCTGGTAAACGTGGTGCGCTCGCGAGCGGGCATCAAGCCCGACCCAAGCGGTGTGCTGTGGATTGAATTGAAGCGCGGCGAGCCGGTTCCCGCGGTTTTGAGAAACGTATTGCTCGGCCTTCAAGGCCAAGGCTAAACTTATGGGTTGGGAGAAAGCATGAAAAAACTTTCTTTTATCGTGGCGCTGTTCGCTGGGGCGCTGCTTATGAGCGTGACCACAGACGGGCAGCCGCAGGAGTCCAGTTCGCAAGCGCCACCGCCGGCTCCTCCGCCCCCTGCGCCGAGACTAAAGGGCGCAGCGGCGACGCAGCCGGTGGATGCAAACGCTGGCAAGACCATCGAAGAGATCATCGCGCGCGTAAACAATGACATCATTACGCTTACCGAGTACGAAAAGGCGCGCGACTCTGCCCTTGAAGAGGCCAAACAGGAGTGCCAGGGGCGCTGCACGCCGGAGCAGTTGCGAACCAATATCGAAGACTGTCAGAAGAATACGCTGCGCGAACTGATCGACCAGTCGCTTCTAGTTCAGCGGGGCAAAGACATGGGCGTTAGCGTGGAAGCGGAGGTGATCAAACAGCTCGACCAGATTCGCATCCAGAATAAACTCGGGAGCATGGAAGACCTCGAGAAAGCGGTCACTTCCGAAGGGATGAACTGGGAGGATTTCAAGAACGGCATCCGCAATCGCCTGCTCACACAAAAAGTGATCGGTCAGGAAGTCGGGTCGCACATCAGCATCAGCGACGACGAAGTTCAAAAGTATTACGAGGCGCATAAAACGGAATTTGTGCGTCCGGAGCAGGTGGCGCTGAGAGAAATTCAAGTCAACACGCAGGGAAAAAATGCGGATGAATTGCCCGCGCTGAAGAAAAAAGCGGAGACGGCGCTGAAGCGCGTGCAGGACGGCGAAGACTTCGGCGAAATCGCCAAGCGTTACTCGGACAGCAGCACCAAGGATCAGGGCGGCTACCTTGGCATGTACAAACGGGGCGAACTGGCTAAGGAACTGGAAGACAGAGTGTTTGCGATGAAGAGGAGCCAGCTCACCGAGGTCCTCGAGACCAAGCAGGGCTACCTGATTTTGCAGGTGCTGGAGCACTATGACGAAGGCCAGCAGTCGCTCGACAAAGTGCGGAACGAAATCACGGAAAAACTGTACAGCGCCCGGATGGAGCCTGCGATGCGCGGTTACCTCAAGACGCTGCGCGAGCAAAGCTACGTGATCATCAAGCCGGGCTACCAGGACATCGCGGGCGGCGGAGGTTCGGAAATTCAGGAAGTGAGCGCCACTCCGGAAGTCAACAAACAAAAGAAAGGCCACAAGAAGTTCCTGCTTTTTGGGAAGAGGTCCGGCGGCGGATCGGGGAAGTCCGGGGCCGATTCCGGCAAGTGAAGAGAGATTTGCCAGGAAGAAGGTTCCTCATGAATAGTCTGGGTTATCATACCAGCCAATGAAGACGCCGCTCGTCTCCGACATAAGCACGGAACAAAACATCACCACATTTTTCCTGGTCTGCGAGAAAGAGATTCGCAACACGCGCGAAGGGAAGCCCTATTTGCGGTTGGAGCTGGGCGACCGCAGCGGCACCATTGAGGCGCGCATGTGGGACCAGTTCGAAACGGCCGCCAAGGGCATTCATCGCGATGACTTCGTGAAAGTGCAGGCGCGCGTCGAAATTTACAAAAACCGGCCCCAACTTTCCGTGATGCAGGTTAGGCTGGCGAAGCCGGATGAAATCGATCTCGCCGATTTTTTGCCGCAGACCAAGGCCGACGTGGCGAAGCTGTATGCGCAGTTACTCGAATTTGCGGTGTCGATTGGAAATCCCTGGCTGAAAAAACTGGTTACAGGAATTCTTGACGACCCGGCCATTGCTGCGCGATATAAACGCGCGCCAGCGGCGAAGGTTATGCACCATGCCTATCTTGGCGGGCTGCTGGAACATGTGGTCAGTTTGTGCGGGCTGGCGAAGCAGGTGACGGCGCATTATCCCGAACTCGACCTCGATTTATTGCTGGCCGCGGCGATCCTCCATGATGTCGGCAAGCTCGATGAGCTGTGCTACGAGCGCGCCATCGGCTACACAGTCGAAGGTCACTTGCTTGGGCACATCGTCATGGAAGTGCAGACGGTTTCAAAAGCGATGGAGGCGATCGAGGGTTTCCCGGCGAATTTAAAGACGGTCGTGCAACATCTGCTAATCAGCCATCACAGCGAATATGAATTTGGCTCTCCGAAGCTGCCCATGATTCGCGAGGCGCTTGTGTTTCATTACCTAGACGATCTGGACTCGAAGCTAGCGGCGGTGCGGGCGGCCTTGGCTGTGGATGCTGGCGAGTCGGAATGGTCCGCGTACTCGGGCGCGCTAGGGCGGAAGTTCCTTCGTCTGGAGGAATTTCTGAAAGCTAATAAGCCAAGATGGGAGCAAGACGAATCCACTCCAAAGCGCTTCCCGTGATGACAACAAAGTCCGGGTTTCTCCTAACGATCCTGCTTTTCGCCGTTCCAAGTGTGTGCTTGGCAAAGCGCATCCCGCCAAAACCAGTTGCTCCGGTGAATGGAAAGGCGTCGAATACCCGGCCCCAGGGAACGGGACGGCGCACGGATACTCGCGAGGGATACGAGCAACGCAAAAAGAGTTGTGGACTCTAGAAATATTCCAGGTCACACGCACCGCACAGGTGGAAGGGAGAGGAAGAGATCCTATGGGTATTCATCTCCGACCTGAAGGTTGAGGTGTAAATATTCCCGCTGCTTGGCTTGTTATACTGGTCCATGGGTCAAAGGACTTTCCATGATTCCGGCGAGCTTCCCAATTCGGGGTTTGACGATTCGTCCGGCGGCGGTGCTTGCGCCCATGGCGGGCGTGACGGACACGCTTTTCCGCCGCGTGATTCGCGGACTCGGCGGCTGCGGGCTGCTGATGACGGAGTTCACCAGCTCGGAAGGCATCACGCGCAGCGCGAAGAAAACGCTTCGCTATCTTTATTTTCAGGAAGACGAGCATCCCATCACCGCGCAGCTCTTCGGGGCCAATCCTGCGGTCATGGCCGAAGCGGCGAAGATGGTGGAAGACCTCGGCTACGACGCGGTGGACATCAACCTCGGCTGCCCCGCGAAGAAAGTGGTGAAGTGCGGCGGCTCCGGCTTGTTGCGCGACTTGCCGCTGCTCGACCAAATCTTTCGCGCGGTGCGGGCTGCGGTGAAAATTCCGCTGACCATCAAGTTGCGAGCCGGCTGGGACGAAAAAACCATTGTTGCAGTTGACGTAGCGAAGCTCGCTGAGAGCGTGGGCGTCGAGGCCGTTGCTGTGCATCCGCGCACGCGCGTGCAGGGTTACAGCGGAGCCGCGGACTGGAGCATCATCGCGGCAGTCAAGCAAGCGGTGAAGATTCCTGTGATCGGCAATGGCGACGTCAATCGTCCCGAAGATGGGGAACGCATGTTCCGCGAAACCGGTTGCGACGCGGTGATGATTGGCCGCGCGGCGGCCACCAATCCCTGGATCTTCCGCCAGATGCAGGAGTTCGCGGCAACCGGGCGCTATACCATCCCAACCGAGGCCGACCGCTTCCGGTTACTGATTGACTACTATAGTCAAATTTGCTTTGCGAACCTGCCTGATGGTGTGGGCAAAATGAAGTAGTTCGCTTGCTGGTTTACTCATAGCGTGGGGAACGGCAGCGAGCTTCGCAGAATTGTACACACGGCGCGAACGCTCGGAGAAATCCTCTCGAGTGTGGAGAGCTTTTTTGAGGGCCGAGCTGCCGTTTTGGTCGGCTCCGGTCCAGACGGGGCTGGCAGAAGTGAGGACCCGGCCCATGGTTCCAGTCAGCACCAGCGTTGCGAGGCAACGCTCGGAACGTAGGATCGCAGTACACTTACCCATGCGCGTTCG
>DATFRZ010000008.1:0-4163 GCA_035262885.1 Candidatus Acidiferrum sp. | reverse complement strand
CGTTATTTTGGAACTCGTAGGCGCCGAAAATGAAGAAGCGGTTCTTCACGATGGGCCCGCCGATGCTGCCGCCCATTCGGTTGTAATCGAAGCGGTCCTTCAGGCCGCGCTGTTTCTGGAGATTATCGAACGCGTTGTAGTTACGATTGCGGTTGTACTCGTGAGCCTCGCCGTGCCAGCTATTGGTGCCTGACTTGGTGGTGATGATGAACTGACCGCCGGCAGAATGGCCGTACTCGGCGCTGAATTGGTTGGTGAGCAACGTGAATTCCGCAACTGACTCTTGAATCACCGGCTGAGTAGGACCGTTGGTATCCACCTTGTTATCATCCACACCGTCGATGGAAAAGCCATTGAAACGCGGACGCGTTCCGCCAATCGAGCCGCCTGATCCGAGCACGCCGCCCTGTTGCGTCGTTGTTCCCGGAGCGAACACGGCAAACTCTTTTACGTCGCCTCCTAACGTACTTACCGGAAGATCGTGGACCGCTTGATCGCTGAACGTTGCCCCCAGTTCGGAGGACTCAGTCTTCACCAATTCGGCCCCTGCCGTAACCTCTACCACCGCCGTGGCGTCGCCAACTTCGAGCGTTGCGGCAACTTCGGCGACTTGGTTGGATTCCACCTGCACGCCCTTGTTAACCGCCTTCTTAAACCCAGACTTTTCGACAGTCACGGTGTACGAGCCAACGAGCAGATTCGGAAAGACATACGTTCCGGCACTCGATGCCGTCGCCGATATCGCAACGCGGGTCCCCTCATTGGTAACGGTAACCTTGGCATCGAGAATTCCTGCGCCCGTCGCATCGGAGACGGTAACTCGCAACGTTCCATCCAGCCTTTGCGCATTCGCAAACGTCGGCAAGATCATCGTTGCCAATACAAAAGCAAGAAACGCAGCCCACAGACTCCATGCTTTTCGCGACTCTCGAGGTGCCTCGTATCGACGCGACGCGGTGGATGTTGCTCTTTCACAATTCATTTGCAGCCCTCCATTTGGTGGAACAATCCCAACGTTTTGAACGAACAGACGCCTTATCCCCGTGGCTCTGTGCGCGGAATCCCTGAAGCAAACTCTTTCCTGACAGTCGGATTCCGGTTGAGCTTTGCGATGGGGTTGCAGTTCGTTCGCCAATGCACCGCGCCGCTAAGGTTGTGTTTTTTCTATAACTTGCGAGCCAAATCGCAGGGAGGAAAAGTCTAAACTTCGATACTTCTGGAGAATTTATCTAAATTAGATTCAAGTATGCGGAGAGCGTCCGCGCTTGATGCCCGCGAAATTGCTGCGAACTTGCGGAGGTCTCGAGCTTTAGACCACCGCACGCCGCGGCGCCGTCGAGCGCGATTGCCGCAAACTCGTTCTATTGTCGCGATTTTCCAATTCCGCTTTTCCGTTTTCCATTTTCGATTTTCTAATTTCCAGTCGTGTAGCGGCGCACTTCGTCATCCATTTTTCCGGTCAGCATCAGCGCGACCATTTTCTGGTCCGCCCACCACGACCACAGCGGATGCTCAAACGTAGCTGGGCGGTTGTGCTCGACGAAGAAGTGCGAGATCCACGCCAGCGCGTACGGAACGACGAGCGCGAGCGCAATCCACCACCAGCGTTGCAGGGCGATAGCGGCGACAAGCAGCGCCCATCCCATCAGCGTTCCCGCGAGGTGAACCGCGCGCGTGCCGGGTTGGCTGTGCGCGCGCACATATTCGGGCCAGAAGGTTGCGAAGGTCGATTCAGTGGTCATGAGAGCGAAAATTGAAACGGCGAGTTCACTTAGTAAGACACAATAAACCACAAACTAAAACTTCCAACAGGGAACGCCCGACCTCAAACTGAAGAGAGATTCCTCGTCGCTCCGCTCCTCGGAATGACGAGGTTGGCTCATCCGGTTTACTGCTACTCGGCGCGGATGGCCTCTATGTCCTTGCCGCGAACGCGAATCTCGACGCCCATCGGCGGGCGCAAATCCGATCCTTGCACGATCGCGCCTCGTACGATGGCGCCGGTTCCAGGAAGAGTCGTGGTTTTGGCCGGATCGAAAACCGTGTGATTGCACGGGTTGCCGACCATGGGATGTTTCGCGTCGGCGAAGCCGTAATCGGTTCGCAGCCGCGCGAGATCGGTGATGTACTCCAGCCGGCAGTTGCCGTAGGGCGCATTCACGGAAAACGCCCAGTAGCCGGTGGCTCGCGTCGAAGAGCCGGTCGGCAGACGCACAAGAATGGCAGGAACGTTTTCGCCGGTGAGGCCGTTGCGAACGAAAAAGTCCTTCGCGGACCAGGGCTTCGCCATTTCCTCGATGGTGGCGATACCGGGAGCGTTGTCGCTCGCGTGCGGAACCAAAGTGCTCGGGTCCGGCGCGGGCGAAGGAACTTCGATCTGCGGCTGCGGCTCGCCGGTTTTCGACTCCCCGTGGCCGGGGCGAAGCGCCCAGCGCGCCCCCAGAAAAACGACGACAAGCACAACGATGAGCCCGATGACGAGTTTGAGAGAAGAACCGTTGGCGCCGGGGCCAGAGTGGGGCGCAGAAACGCCTGGGACTTGCGGCATCTCCACTTTGAAGCGGTCCGATGGGGGCTGATCGGCCATAAAGCTTCGCTCTGTCTTTATACTGGAATTGGACGCGAGATTCAAAAAGGAATGAGTACGAGTTGTGGCAGGCTCGGAGACCGCCGCGGAAATTGAAAAATCGAAAATGGAAAATCGGGCGGAAGAACGAGTTCGCAGTTGAGAGCAAAGAATCCAGGTCGCCAAAGACAAGCCCTTGCTCATCGTCGCAATGATCAGCGAGAAGCCACACCCATTCCCTTTTCCGCGGAGGGCTCGTCGGTGACTTCGATTTTGACGCGATCGTCCTTTCGGTATTCATTTGAACGCGCTCCTCGCATTCTACAACTATGCGTGAGAGCAACTGAAGTGCCACGGCGCGGTCGGGCGGCGGACTCTCCTCGGACGGCGAAATGTTTCCAAAGGGGCAACAAAATCTGTTATTGAGATGAGTACAGAGGCAGGGATTAGGGATTAGGGAATGGGGATTGGGGATTAGATTAGGGATATAGACTAGGGGCTGAGGAGAGTGCAGAAGGCCGAAAAAGCCGAAGAGTTCGAGAGAGTCGAAGAGTTTAAGAGTCGAGGAGGGATACCTCGACTGCCCAGGCCGACGCGTTCGCAGGAGCGAATGCGGGAGGGAGAGTCGGATTAATTTCGCTCGGAATGGCGGCGCGTGGGCGGACCAGTTGGGAATGGGTTCTGAAACGGAACGATGAGTCCTGAGGCACAAGGCGGGGCGAGGGCGTTTGTTCGCAGCTTGAACATTCTGCTGAAATTCGCGCGGCTCTACGAGTTTGGGCACGCGAAGACCACGGCGCAATTCGAAACGACGTGGAAAGAGCTGCGGCAGGCGCTGGAGGCCAGCGGCGGAAGCGGCGTGCTACTGGGCGCTTCGGGGCACCAGATTTTGCTGGACGGCGTGCCGATGGGCTCGTCGGCGGGAGAAAGAAGCTTCGCGCAACTGCTGACGTCTTCGGGGATCGCGAGCATCCACTTTTCGACGGGATTGACGCAGCCGCAGTTTGCGCGCTTTGTGCGCGCGTTTCCGAGCGGAAACGCGAAGCCTTCGGCGCTCGCGGAGCAGTTGAAAACAGCGCTGGGCGGCGACACGAGCATCAAGGTGAATGAGATTCGCTACGTTGCGGAAGATTCGTCGGTGGCGGGGATTAAGGTGGCGGCGCAGTTGACGGCGAAGGCGCTGGGAGCGCAGGGCGACAAGTTCCGCGAATTCTTTGAAGACCCGAACAAAATGTTGCAGATGATCCTCGCCGCCGAAAGCGCGCGCAGCGGCGGTGGCGCCGGAGGAATGGGCGGGCCGGGGCATGGTCCCGGCGGATCGGGGCCGGGATTCGGGCTGGGCGGCATAGGAATGGGCGGAAGCGGCGGCGGTTCGGGGACAGGTATCGGTAGCTCCGGCGGAGGCGGCGGTACCGGTCCGGGCGGCGGTCTTTGGGAGGCTGGGGCTGGCGGAGGCGCGGGCGGTGGATCGGGCTCGGGTTCGGGTGGCGGGCCAGGAGGCTGGGGGGGCGGAATCAGCGGCGGTTCTGGCTCGGGCGCAGGCGGAGGAGGTAGTGGCTCCGGCGGAGGCCTGGGAACGGGAACCGGACCGGGTGGG
>DATFRZ010000007.1:0-17921 GCA_035262885.1 Candidatus Acidiferrum sp. | reverse complement strand
CACGATCCTGGAGTGCTCCCCTGACCTTAACTTCTGCAATCTCGTTGGCTAAATCATTCCAGTAGGCACTGTCCGCATCCGGTTCAAACACGGCTTCGCAATTCCTCCGAAATCTCCTGTTGAGCATCGGCTGGAACGCCCTCATTCGGATCGAAGTCTACGCGGATCACATGCGCCCTGCCCCGCGTTGGTGCTGGTTGCGCTGGTTGCCTGTTCCGGATTTCTTGACCCAATGTGGGATATGGCAGGCATTTCTCCAATGCTGTTGGCAGCTGCCCGAACGCGCAGGGAATGCACGCCACTAACAGGGAGACGACCGATAGCAAGCGGCGTGCGATCATGCAAGAAATATAGGCCCGAGTTTCGCGCTCTTCAAGGAAGCAGATTCACCGCGAGGCGCCGATCAGGGATTCGAAAATGCCTGGCACGCAAAACCGGACGAGTGGAGTGGAGATTTGGGAGCGTAAACCGCTGCGCATTTACGTCAGGGTAGGAGCTGAATTTCAAGTTCCATCGCACGCCCATCCCGGATTGAAAATGCCCGGATGGGCGTAGTTGCGTACGGCCGGGGCGTGACGATGAAATAGATCGCTTCAGAATAGTAGGCCAGCGCGAATGTCTTTGGGCGAAGGCTCGTTTGTGTCCAGCCAATTCGGATGCGGCCGCCGCCGCCGATCATGATGATGGCAACAGCGATGCCCATGATGATGGCCATGGCGATAATGACGCCGGTGACTGTCGCCGCCGCGCGGGCGGCGACGATCGTGTAGGAGGGCAGGCGACGTCATGCGGAGAATAGGCCCTCTATTCTCCGCATCTCGTGCGGAGATTGGGCTTGCCTCTGCGGAGATTAGGGGCTATAATCTCCGCATAATGTGCGGAGGTTAAAGTGTACTTGTATCAACGAGATGACTGGCCGGAGCTCCGCTGGGACAGCGGGGTGCTCGCGGAGCTGCTTGCGGATGTGCGCCACCGCCAGGGGCGGCTGCTCGGAGAAATGAAAAGCCTCGGGTTTGGACTGCAGGAAGAGGCTGTCCTACGGACACTGACGGAGGACGTCGTCAAGTCGAGCGAGATCGAAGGAGAAAAACTAGACGCTGAGGCAGTGCGTTCATCCATTGCCCGCCGCCTAGGGATGGATGTGGGCGCCTTGGCCCCGGCCGACCGGAACGTCGAAGGCGTCGTTGAGATGATGCTCGATGCCACAAGAAACTACGACAAGCCTTTGGCGGAAGAGCGACTGTTTGGCTGGAATGCGAGCCTCTTTCCCACGGGACGAAGCGGGATGCGACGGATCACAGTTGGGGCGTGGCGCGATGATCGCGAGGGCCCGATGCAAGTCGTGTCGGGAGCGATAGGACGGGAGCGTGTTCACTTTGAAGGCCCGCCGGCGGCGCGGGTTGCGGAGGAGATGCGCCGCTTCCTTGAATGGTTCAACGGCGGAGCGGCGGTCGATCCGGTTTTGAAGGCGGGAATGGCGCATCTGTGGTTTGTGACCATCCATCCTTTCGATGACGGCAACGGGAGAATTGCGCGCGCCATCGCCGATCTGTGCTTGGCGCGGTCGGAGCAAAGCCCGCAGCGCTTCTACAGCATGTCGGCGCAGATCAGGCTGGAGCGGAATGACTACTACGACGAGCTGGAAGCGACTCAAACGAGCGGCACGGACATTACGCCATGGCAGACATGGTTCCTCGGCTGCCTGGGCAGGGCGATTGACGGGGCGGAGATAATGCTCGGAAACGTGATGCGGAAAGCGCGGTTTTGGGAGCGGGTCGGGTCGTCGAAGGTGAACGACAGACAGCGTCTGGTCCTGAACAAGCTGCTCGATGGCTTCGAAGGCAAGCTGACCACCTCGAAATGGGCCAAGCTGACGAAGTCATCGCAGGACACGGCGTACCGCGACATATTGGAGCTCGTTGAGCGGGGGGTTCTCGCGAGAGGCCCGGAAGGAGGCCGCAGCACGAGCTATGTTTTCGGCGACCGTTTTCGGTGATGCGCGAATCGTGAGGGCTGTTAGTCTTTGTCGGCTTCGACCACGGGAGGGTCCCAACTCGCCAGCGTTAAGGAGCCGACCCGCAAGGTTGGCCCTCGAACATCCGACTGGCACTAAAACTAGCACCAGCGCATCTCGGCAAATTCACAAGGAAGTTGGGCATTTCCACTAAGCTCTTTCAGGGTAAGATGTTGCAGTAAGCGTGGGGCCCGTAGCTCAGCGGTTAGAGCAGCGGACTCATAATCCGTTGGTCGTAGGTTCGAATCCTACCGGGCCCACGAGGCCGCTCAAAACATCGCACAAATCACAAACACGGTCCAATCTGCGAGCAGAAAGGCCGCTTCTTAGGTTGCTGACTTTCTTTGTATCGCACTGGATTCCTGAGGAATCCAATAGAGGCCGCCCTCTAAAGCCAGGTAAGTGGTGGCGTAGCTGCCCGACTGCCCGGGCCTGGTTGCCAACCCGTGCGACCCTATTGACGGAGCTAGTAGTATGCGAATTTCGGGTCTTAATTCTGGATGCTTGCGCCAGGCGAGCCTGATGCTTCTGCCCTTGATTCTTGTCGTGACTCTGCCTAGTGTTCAGCCGGTCGTTCATGCGCGGGAACAATCCATGGACGAGATGCACGCGGGGATGGCCATGCCGATGGACAACCCAGCTGATGCCGCTCGGCAGGCAAAACTTCTTGCGGACAAACGCGAAAGCGAATTCAATCACCATGTGGCGGGATTTTTTGTTTTGCTGGCCGGCATCCTGCTACTTGCCGAAGGATCCATTCGGGAACGCTCACCGCTGTTTCGGCTTGTGTGGCCAATGTGCTTTCTCCTTGGAGGCTTGTTCGTTCTGATCTGGAGCGACACGGAGTTGTGGCCTTTCGGCCCGCAGAGCTGGTATTACGGGCTGACGAATCACCGCGAAGTGCTGCAGCACAAAACGTTCGCGGTTTTGCTACTGGCTCTGGGAGTGATTGAAATCCAGCGCGCGCGGGGCGTGTTGAAAGCCGTGTGGGCAAGCTGGGCTTTTCCCGTTCTCGCCGCGATTGGTTCCTCGATGCTGTTTTTTCACGATCACCGAGCGGGAATGCATGGTCCAAATCCGATGGAGTTGATGCATCGAATCCAATCCGAGCATTTCAGTTATTCGATTGCGGGATTTGGTATCGGCCTGTCGAAGGGACTCGCGGAGACGCGATTTGCGTGGAGACCTTTCTTCGAGCGGCTTTTTCCCGCGCTATTGATGGTGCTCGGGGCGCTTTTGATGGTCTACGTCGAATAGGCCGGCGCCGCACGGCCAGCGAACCGCCTGCGGATCGTCCAACCGATTCGTAAACTCCTTAAACCAGGCCCGCCTTCGTCAGCGGCAGCTCGCGGATGCGCTTTCCGGTTGCAGCGAAAATTGCATTGCAAATCGCCGGAGCAATCGCGGGAAGTCCCGGTTCGCCGATGCCCCCCGGAGGCGCATCGCTTTCCACGATATGCACGTGAGCTTCGCGGGGAGCGGTCTTCATTCGCGCCACGGGGTAATCGTTAAAGTTCGACTGGTCGATGGCGCCATTCGTCGCCGTGATTTCTCCATAGAACGCAATGCTGGTGCCCATGACCGCCGCGCCTTCAAACTGATTTCGCGCCATCTCCGGATTAACGACCGTGCCCGCATCCAGCGCCGTGTCCACGCGTTCGATATGCACTTTCCCGGCGTCGTCAATGTGCACCTGCACGACGGAGGCAGCGTAGGTCAGGAAGCTGCGGTGCATGGCCAGGCCTATGCCGAATCCGTTGCCTTGTTTTTTCTTGCCCCAGCCGGATTTTTCTGCGACGGTCTGCAGCACGCGGCGGAATCGGGCGGTGTCAATGGGATATTGATCGTAAGACTGTCCGTAGTTTTCGTAGTCCTTCGGCAGTTCGCTTTTCGGAAGGATGCGATCCCCTCCCAGGAGTTGAAGCTGATACTCGAGCGGATCTTTCCCGGCGGCATGGGCCAATTCGTCGGTGAAGGACTGAATGGCGAACGCGTGGTAGATATTGGCCACGGAGCGGAACCAGCCGATGCGAACGTGCGCGGTGGCCGGGCCGTTTTCGGAGCGATGATTGGGAATCGCGAAGGGCAGGTCGGAAAAACCCAGTCCGAGTTCGCCGGCGTCGGAGTAGATCGCGTCGGCGTTGAACGTCGAGCCGATGGGAGGAAAGACGGTGCGCTGCAACCAGGCGCTGGGCTTTCCGTCCACGCCGAGAGCAGCTTTCATGTACATCGCCGAAACAGAATGGTAGGTGTCGAACTTAATGTCATCTTCGCGGCTCCAGACCACTTTCACAGGCTTACCTGTTTTCTTCGAAAGTACTGCCGCTTCCACTGCAAAATCCGGGAACGATTTGCGGCCAAAAGCGCCACCTAGGAGTGTGACGTGCACGGTCACGTCTTCTTTTTTCGCGCCAACGGCTGCGGCGATAGCGTCGCGCGCGCCTACGGGACTTTGCGTCGGTGCCCAAGCTTCCACTTTTCCGTCGCGGTAAACCGCCAGGGCCGCGGGCGGCTCCATGGAAGCATGCGCGAGGAGCGGCGCGTAATATTCCGCTTCGACGATTTTTCCGCCCTGCGCGAACGCTGTGTCTATGTTCCCGACTTCGCGCACGACTTTTCCCGGCTTGCGTGCGTTTTCTTCCAATTCCTTTCGATAGGGGCCGGAGTTGAAGACGCGGTGCGAACTCTCTTCCCACTCGACCCTGAGTTTCTTCCGGCCTTGCATGGCAGCCCAGGTGTTGTCTGCCAGAACGGCCACACCGCCCAGCGCTTGATAAAGCACCGGCGGCTTGAACGTGTCAATGGTCGCGGTTTGCTTTACGCCGCTGACGGCAAGGGCTGCTTTATCGTCAACCGACTTCACGGTGCTGCCAAGGACGGGAGGATGCAACACGCTGGCGTACAGCATTCCGTCCATGCGGGTGTCCTGGCCAAAAATCCCTTTGCCGGTACACAAATCCTTCAGGTCGTAACCGGCGGAGTCTTTTCCGATGTAGCGCCATTCGCTGCGCGGCTTGAGCTTCAGCTCTTCTTTCTTGGGCACATCGAGCTTTGCGGCGGCTGCGGCCAATTCGCCGTAACCAGCTTTCTTTCCGGATTTTTTGTGTGCCACCGTGTGCAATTCCGTGGAGCATTCCGCTTCTGGAACGTTCCATTGTTTTGCTGCAGCGCGGACGAGCATGAGCCTCGCTGTTGCGCCAGCTTCGCGCAAAGGAACGAAGAAGCTCACGACGGAATGCGAGCCGTCGGTGTCCTGGTCGCCATATTTTTCATCGCCGGTAGCTTGGAGGACTTTCACGCGCGACCAGTCGGCATCGAGTTCGTCCGCGACAATGCGCGGCAGGGAAGTGCGAACACCGTTGCCCATTTCCGAGCGATGCGCGACCACGTAGACCGTTCCATCGGTGTCGACCGCCAGATAGACACTTGGCTGCAGAGCGGCTTTGCCCATGGGATCGGCAGCGCCGACATTCGGAGTCGTTGATGCGGCGAACACTTGCTCCGGTATCCAGCGCACGCTCAGCACAAAAGCGCCCGCGCCGACCATGCCCTTGAGGAACCCGCGACGGCTGGTGGCGGTTTCTTGTGCAAACTTGGAAAGGTTCTCGATGTGAATCATACGTCCTCACAGAAACACGGAATGGAATGAAGCGTGCCGGAATCGCACTGCCTATCGTACCGCCGCCGGGAAATCCTGCAAACTCAGCAACTATGGCGTTGGCCATTCGCCGAGCGCTCGCCGCAAATCCACAAGCTGGCCAAGATGATACGCATTGTGGTCTGCAATGAGCAGCGCCTCACGCAAAATGGTTTGGCCGTCACCGTGCGGGATCTCAGCGCAAAGATCGGTCTTCGGGTTTTTCACTAGGCTGACAATTTCTTCCAGGTCGCGCTGAAATGCTTCCACGGACTTGTCCCATGCAGACGCATCCGGCGGACCAGGCGTTTTCGGCCAGTAGCCTTCGGGAAAACCAGGCGAAACGTGTTTCGCGTTGCGGCTGAATTCCAGGATGTCCCATTGCGCGATTCGCGAATGCTCCAAGAGCTGCCAGCCGGTGTGCGGCAGTCCAGCGATGAAGGTTCCCCGCTTTGCTTCCGGGAAGCCCTCTACGGCATCCATGAAGTGGACGTGCGCGCCGCCGCCCTTCAAGAGGTAGGCAAGGTGCTCGCGCAAAGCTTTGTCGTTGCTGCTCGAAGATGCTTCTTTGTTGGCTACCGCTCTTTTCTTCGGAGACCGCCCGGCTTTTTTCTTCATATTGGGGATTCCTGTTTTTCCGAGAGCAGAACTTGTTGCGGCATTTCCGGGACGGGATGCAAAGTCGTTTTCGCGAATCCCGCGTTTCGGAACATCTTCTCATATTCCGCGAAGGTATAGGCATCTCCGGCGTCGGTGCCCGCGAGCATCACCAGGCTGAACGCGGCGGCCATCGGCGGAGTGACCCGATCTTCGTTCGGCACGAATTCCAGAGTCATGGATTGGCCTCCGGGCTTCAGCGCCGCGTAAACGCGGCGCATCAGTTTTTCACACGTAGGCACGTCAAAATGATGAAATATGTTTGTCAGCAAGACAAAGTCGTAACCATCGCCAAGTTCGACTTCAAACGCGCTGCCGGGTTTCGTCGTGTAGCGGTCCGCCAAGCCAAGTTTTGCGGCGTTTTCCTTCGCCACTTCGAGGACCGCGGGCCAATCGACGGAAACAATCTGGGCATTCGGATTGCGCTTGGCTACTGTGATTCCATACATTCCATGCCCCGCGGCGATGTCAAGCACCTTGCAGGTCTTTGCATCGGCCGCGCCGGTCAATCCCGCAATAAATTCCGCATTCGCAATGGTTAGAGGAGCCATGGACCGCGCGAAATTGACCCATACCTCTTCGTGCGGTTTGGTGTGGTCTCCGGTAGTATTCGCGGTGCCTCCTTTACGTACCGCCTCGGTCAACCCTGCAAAGTTTTTCCTGGACCAGGGGCTAGCGAGAAAATTAATCATTGTCGCGAGGTACGCAGGCGAATGGCGATTCAAGAAGACAGCGGATTCCTGCGTGAGGGCATACTCGTTTTCTTTTTTCGTCAGAAATTCTTTAATCGTGAAGTAGTCGCACAGGATGCGCACACCGCGCTCGGATGCTCCGGTTCTTGCGGCGAGCGATGCGGCGGTGCTGGCGCCATCGGCAATCGACGTGAAAATGTCCAGTTCAATCGCGGCTTTCAGCGCTTCGGTTTCCTGAAACGCGACCATGGTATTGAAAATGCGTTCCGGCGTCGGCCTGGAAGTCGTTGTGGATGCGGCCATGGGCGTTGGCTCCTGTTCTTGATTTTGAACTTCTTAGATTCTACGAATGTTGGCCGTCGCGAAATGGTGTGAGGCGAGGACCAGCGCCTTGCGTCATTGCTCGGAACCCGCTCATGCTGGCATACTTTCTCTCCCCGCGGCAAGCAAGAGACACAGATGAAACGTGAGTATCAGCGCTGGTATTCCCAGCGGCTTGGACTGGAGCTGGGCGTCGTGGTCTACGGCCACTGGGGCGCGCCTCTGCTTGGTTTTCCAACCAGCGCCGGCGATGAGTGGGAACTCGAAGGGCAGGGCATGGTGGACGCACTCGGTGATTTCATCGAAGGCGGCAAGGTAAAGCTATTCACCGTCAATTCGATCAACGGCCTCAGCTTTTACAACAAGGGCGTACATCCCTTCCACCGCAGCTACATTCAGGCGGCTTTCGATTCGTACTTGCGCGAGGAAGTTGTGCCGTTTATTTGGAGCAATTGCCAGACGAAGGGAATCGCGATTTCGACGATGGGCGCGTCGTTCGGCGCGTATCACGCGGCGAATTCGCTCTTCAAGCATCCTGACGTCATCAAGCGCTGTTTTGCGATGTCAGGCGTCTATGATTTGCGCAATTTCATGGACGGAATGTACGACGACAATTTCTATTTCAACAATCCCGTGGATTACCTTGCGAACATGAGTGATCCATGGTTTTACGAGCAGATTGCGAGCTGCGACATTCACATCACTACCGGGACGGGGCCGTGGGAAAACAGCGGGCCTACGTACCGGCTTGCGGAAGTTCTATCCGGCAAAGGCATCCGCCACTCGCTCGACAACTGGGGGCCGCAGGGAGGCCACGACTGGCCGTACTGGAAGCACCAGATGCGGGAATACATTTCGCATCTCTTCTGACAAGCGTTCTTGGCCCTTTGCTCGTTAGTCCGAGTCGAGGATAGAGCCAACGATTCCGCCAACGAGGCCGCCTTGCGCCGCCTTATTCGACTCGATCGGCATATATTCCATCAACTCGTGAGCGAGTTTGGCGATGGGCAGAGTTTGCAGCCAGACGCGGCCCGGACCCGTCAAGGAGACCAGAAAAATTCCGTCACCGCCAAAGATCATGTTCTTGATTCCTGGCACGGTTGTGATTTGGAAATTGACGCTGGTCTGGAACGCTCCTACATGCCCCGGATGCACCCGCAGGAGTTGTCCTGGCTGCAAATCTTTTATGATCAATTCTCCGGAAAGCTCGATCCAGGCGGTGCCCTGGCCGCTAACATGTTGAAGCACGAATCCGCTCCCGCCAAAAATTCCCGCGCCCAGCGACTGCTGGAACCCGATGCCAACCTGGACCTGTGGCGTCGAGCAGATAAACCCGTGGCGGTGAATCATATAGTCGCGGCCCGGGCCGACCTCGACCGGCACGATGTGTCCCGGGAGTTTCGTCGCAAAGGCCAGTTCGCCGGGCGCTTCCACGGCCCGGTACTCGGTCATGAAAAGCGTTCCGCCACCCGCAACGCGCTTCAGCGCGCCCCAAATCCCTCCTCCGCCGCCAAACTGCGTATGCGTGGTCATCTGAATCGAGCTGCCCATCCAGGAAAGCTGGCCCGCTTCCGAAATGATCGAGTCGTTCGGGTCGAGGATGAACTCCAGGACCGGCATGGTCGTACCCACGATTTGGTTGCGCATCGCTCTCCTTCCAGGAATGTTGACGCTTCTTGAAAGAACTACGCACTGCCTGCGCTAGATATTACAGGAGTATGCCCAAGCATGCATGCGACGAGCACAGGTGGGAATGATTCGTCACGGTCCAGTGAATTCTAGGCTAGCCCGAGATGATCGAGCTGATAGCGGCCTTTTTCGATGACCTGGTCTTCATCGATCCAGACGTCGCATTGGCGGGTGAGCACGTCCACGTGCGTGGTGGATCTCCAGTCGGCGTGCGTCTGGCTGCCGTAGGGATCGCCGAAAGCGATGTGCACGCCGGGAAACTTTTCGTCCTGCAGCAACACGCCGATCATTTCGGTCAATCCGAGATTGGTTCCGAAAGCCAGCTCTCCGACGCGATCGCTGTTTTCGTCGGTGTGGCAATAGTCCCAGAATTCCTGCTGCAAATCCTTGCGCTGGCACTCAACGTCCACCAGACGCGCGGCTTTGATGGCCAGCGTGAGGGGCGTTGACTGCAAGTCGCCGTATTTTCCGTTGAAGTGATCACCGGCGGTGGCGTCGCAAACAAACGTGCCCTCTACCGTCGCAGGAGTCGTAAAGACTTCGCCAGCCGGCAGGTTCGACCAGTAACGCGGATTGATCAGCCCGCTGGTCTTCACCCAATCGAGCCGGCGGTCGAAATGCGCGGCAAACTCGGTACCCGCTTCGGTTTTCACGGTGAGCGTCTTCGCCCGCAGCATGCGTTCGCGCAGCTTGTCACTCAAGCGGTCCACCATGCGGTAATCCGTGCGCATTCCCTGCTGCATGATTTGCGGAGTCACGCCAACCATGTGCGCGTAGCGAATCTGGCGGCGCTCGACGACTCTCACGATGGCCATGCGCGCCGCGAGTTCGCCCGGTTGCGGCGTCATGCACATCACGCCGACATCCGCAGTTTCAAGCGCGTTCAAGACTTCGCCAGGCGCAGCCGCCATCGGCCGCGGACCGAAATCCTCGAGCAGGAGGCCGGTGCAGCGCGCTTTGCTTTCGTCGAGCGCGGCGGAAATGCTGGCGGCCACAGCGCGGCTCGCGTCGTCGGCAATCAGCGCGACCTGCTCGCCGGCGCGCACCGCGAGGCATGTTTCCACGGCGTTGCGCGCGCCCGGCATCAACTCTGGGTCGGAAGCACCAAAATCCATCTGAATGATTTTACTTGAATCGCGCGGATTTTCTAGCGAAGGCGTTCTGGTGCAGCCTTTTTTCCACTGGCCGGTCGGACGCGCGATGCTCGCGCGGGTTAGTTAGGGACGGGGCCCTTGAGCGCAACACGAAAGGCAGGCACCTGCCCGCCACCGCTGGTGACGTTGGCGAGCCCCGTCGAGCTAAGCCGCGTCAAAAAGCCGCTCAGTTTTCCGCGGAACAGGTATGGCGCAAAATCCACCAGCATGTCGCGGTAGTCCACGCGGCCCGCTTGCGCGATGTATGGGAAGACTTCGCGGCGAATGGGAATTCGCTCTTGCACGATCCACGCGCCGTTCTTCGCGGTCAGCGCGCGCTCGATTGCTTCATCCCAGGCCGCTTCGCTGCTCTCCCACCCCAGCGTGACGCCTGAGCCGCCATACTCGTCGCTCGGCTTGAGCACCAGGTTCTCATGTTCCTTGCGAATGAACGCCAGCAATTCCACATGCTCGCCGTAGTGCGCCGTCTGAACATCGGCAACGACGCGCGTCCAGGGGATGTGCTTGCGAATCAACTCGCGCTCGCTGAGGGAAAAGAGCGCGCCGTTTTGCTCGTCGGTAAGAACAGCGAAAAACGCCTTCACGTGTGGAATCTTGCAGCGGAAATTGTTCGCCACGCACACTGCCCCCGCGGTGTACGCTTTCACCAACGCAGAACACTCCGCCGGTTTGGCCACAATGTCGTTGATGAGCACGCGCCGGTAGACCAGGTCGATTCGCTGGTCGTCTACCGAGAGGGCTTTGCCATCCCATTCGAGCTGGCGGGGATCCGCAATCACCGTGGGAATTCCCAGCTTTTCGAAACGCGCTCGGAGGATTTCGAATTCGCTCCACGTGGGCACTTCCTCCCAGTCCACAATGGCGATTTCTGGTTTTTGGGCCGAGCCGCCCCAGTCCCGGTAACTCTGCAGCAGCGCTTCGAGCAACTTGGCGCTGAGCGAATACCGGTGCACTTCGTATCTTTTCGCGAACTGCGCCATCATGGGCAGCTCGTTGAAGATTTCCGCGAGCGTTTCCGCATAGCCCGCGCCGGCAGGCGATTCTCCGTTGTATTCGGCGAATTTCAGCGAATCGGGGAGTAAAAATGCGTCCAATCGTGAGGCGGTGCTTGCGGGGCCGAAGCCTGCGGGGATACGCGCCAGGCGCTCTTCTTCTCCACGCAAGTGGAGTTGTGCAAAAAGATGTTTGTCGTCGAGGGCGGCAACAACCACGCGCTCGCCAAGCTCGGCGATCGTCTCCGCCACGGTACGCACGCGCTCTTCGTCATCCGGAGAAAGGAAAAACGGCCGCAGGAAAGGGCAATGCACGCGATCACCGAATGTCAGGTTGGCTCGGCACATGCGGCGGAACAAATCTTCCGGAAGCCCAGGCATGCGCAAAAGCATGGGCCTTAAGATCTCGTGCCAGTCCTCTGCTGGAGAAGGAGGCACCGCCGAAGGTGTGAGGGCGGGCGTCACGTTTACGATCCTTTACGACCTTTGTGGGGAGCCCAAGGCCGGAACTACCGGAACAGCGGCCGGCTTTGGCGCTGAAGCCGCGCTCTTCGGCGCTCCAGTGAATCCTGCGGCCGGGCCAATCCCCAGCATTTCCTCCCACCGCGGCCAAGAAGAATACGCTTGCCCGCGAAGCGCGCGATCGATCACCAGACGCGCCATCTTTTCCACCACCAGCTCGAAATAGAAATCCGTGATGCGGTCACGCTCGAAATCCGGGGCTGGGTTCAGGAAGTCGATCGCATAAGGCACGCCGTCTTTGATCGCGAATTCGATGGTGTTCATTTCGTAGCCCAACGCCTGGTTGATGGTTTGTGCGTCCTTTACGATGCGCACGCCCAGCTCCGAGGTTAAGTAAGCATGGTCAACCAGATATTTACGTTCCTTTGGATCGTAATGAACGGGAATGATGTCCGTCTTGCCGAACGTGAAGCAGCGAACGTATTGCGTGAAATCGACGAATTCCTGCAGCGTCATGCAGTACGGCGACGTCTGGTCGTACGCCGCAAGCAACTCTTGCTTGTTGTTGACCTTGTAAACGTGCTTCCAGCCGCCGCCGGAAAAAGGCTTGAGAATCGCCGGCCGCCCCACGTAGTCCAGCAATCTATCCCAATCCATCGGATATTCCAGGTTGTGCAGCGACTCCGAAGTGATGTCCAAATCGTTGGCATATCCCTTTTGCGGAAGCAGAATAGTTTTAGGGATCGCGATTCCCAGCTTCGCAGCAACCGAATAGTTGAAGTATTTGTCGTCGGCCGTCCACCAGAAAGGATTGTTGATTACGTAGGTCCCTTGCAGGACGGAGTGCTTCAAAAAGCCGCGGTAATACTCCACTTCATGCGAAATGCGGTCCACGATAACGCTGTATTTCGCGGGCTCACCCATGCGCGTGCCGCCCAGTTTCACGAATTCCGCGGCCACGCCATCCTTTTTGCCGAGTTCGTTCACGCGCACAATGAAGGCCGGAGGAAAGCTGTATTCCCGCCCGCAAAGAAGGCCAACCTTTTTCATTTGCTTGCTCCTGTCAGGACCCGTCGGACTGCCTCGCGTTTGCTCGCCTTAATTCACCGCGTGCGCCGATGAAGTGCGCGGCTCGGTCACGCCGCCGCGGGTTTCCGCCACTAGATGGCGCACCACGGCTCTCAAGTCGCCTGTCTCTCGATAAACTCTCAGTTGCCGGTCCGCGCTGGTGCCTTCGTTCAAGATCGTGTGAATGTATTCCACGGCGCTGCGGCTTCCCAAGTCGTCCACCACGTCATCCACGAGTTCCAGCAATTCTGGAATCAGCCGCCGCATGTCCACTTCCGCTTCTTTGCCGAAGTCAATCAGCTTGCCATCAATGCCGTAGCGCGCCGCGCGCCACTTATTCTCTTCAATGAGCGCGCGTCGGTATAGCCGCCAGCTTTGGTTGTAGGTGTACAGCCGGTGCAGCTTCACGATGATGGCTTGCGCCAGCGCGGCAATCGCCACCGCTTCCTCGACTCTGGTGCAAACGTCGAACATGCGGAATTCCAGCGTGCCGAACATTGGGTGCGGTCGCACGTCCCACCAGATTTTCTTGCCATTATCAATGCAGTGCAGCTTCACCAGCAGGTTGACGAAATTCTCGTACGCGCTCCACGATTCAAACTGTTCCGGCACGCCCGTCCGCGGAAAGCGGCGGAACACGGTCGTGCGAAAGGATTTTAGTCCCGTGTTGCGGCCCATCCAGAAAGGGGAGCTGGTCGAGAGCGCCAGCAGATGCGGCAGGAAGTAGCGCACGCCGTTCATCAAGTCGATGGTGGTTTGCCGGTCCGGCATGGCCACGTGGACGTGCATGCCGAAGATCAGTAGCGATCGCGCCAGTTGCCCCATTTCCTCGACGATGTGCTCGTAGCGTTCCCCGGGCGAGAGGACCTGGTCGATCCAGCTCGAAAACGGGTGCGTCCCCGCAGCGGCGACTTGCAGGCCCGCGCGTTCGGCAGCGGCTACCAACTCTCCCCGCGTTCGGTGCATCTCGATGCGCAGATCGCTGACGCTGTCGCAAATGCGCGTTCCGGTTTCCACGATGGATTGGTGCAGCTCCGGCTTAACCTGCTCCATAATGTCTGGAGAAGACTGAGAGATGATCTCGCTGACGTGCGAGCGCAACTCGCAGGTGTCTGGGTCAATAATCTGAAATTCCTCTTCGACGCCGATGGTGAAGCGGTGAGCCATGAGCTGGCCCTCCGTAGGGAACGTGATTTCTCCCGGGGCTTTTGCGCTCCGTATCATACTCCGCCGCCACCAAGATTTGCACGTCCGCTGCGCGGGTAGCATGTTGGCTTTCCATTGCCCGAGCCGCGAGCGCAGTGCTGAGGTGGAATTTCGACCAGTCCCTGTTATTTCTAGGATTCGATGGCAGATTTAATCCCTACGCAAAGCGCGCATGGGATCGAGCGACGCAGCGCGGCGCGCCGGTGTCATTGCCGCAGCCAGAGTCATTGTGGCGATTCCAGCCAAGGCCGGAAGAATGGCCAGAGGATCGCTGGGGCTCATACCGTACACCTTGGTACTTAGGGCCAAGGGGATTCCCAGGGTAGGAAGAAACGCGGACCCGACGAGATTCCAAGATGCCGACGGTTTCTTTTACATAGCCCACGCGATGGATCAAGGGTACCGAAGAAGCGTGCTGTGCCCGCAACAAGCCGACGGCGCTCAGATACAGAGCCTTTTCGCTGTCCGTGAGCCGCGGCCCAAATTCTTTCAGGCGCGCAGAAAGAAACTCCGCGCCCTCACCCTGCAATTGTGCGTTCGAATACTCGGCCATCAGCAAAAACAGCACCTGAGGATCTTTGGGTGGGGCCACGCTGTTTATGGCCTTCCAGTATTCGAGTTCCGGGCGACGGGAGACCGCCGCAGAGCTGACCCCGCCGCCTGCCGCAGCAGTCGCTTTGTACAGAGCCGCAAAGGCTGGGGTAAGCATGAGATTTCCGTGTCTTTTCTTTCTCTCGTTAGATGTATATGCATCTATTGGGTCACAAGAAGTTTTACGCCGCCAAACCCGCCTTGGTCATCTGGAAGACTGCCTGTTTCATGCCTGCCCAGTTGGCCTCCCCCAGCTCTTTTCGCAGCCGGCGCTGTGCGGCGGCCCAAAATGGCTGCGCCGCCGCCAGCTGCCTCCGGCCGGCCCTGGTGAGACTAAACAGACGCTCCCGCCTGTCCTCTCCACGGCGCGCATGTACCCAGCCCTGTTTGAGCATGAGCCCCAGGGTCCGCGTCAGCGTGGTGGTGTCCATGACAAAACCCGCACTCAGGCGCTTTTGATTCGCTTCGCCGGTTAAGTCCAGCGCGGTGAGCAGGCCGAATTGGGTGATCTCGATCCCGGCCTTCGCCAGTTCCTGGTCGTAGATCCGCGTTATGACTCGCGTGGCGCGGCGCAGATCTTGGCAAGCGCACGGCAGGTCAAAGAGAACTCCTACACGTTGCTGTTCAAAGGACTTCGTTTTCATACTAGATGTATATGCATGTTAGTCGGATTTGTCAAACCTGCAGCGCCGGTGAATTGGTTGGGGGCGGCCATCAGCTGAGTGCTGTCAATTTGGCGCTAGACCCGGAGTAGCGGGGCCTGGCAGACTCTCGCCATGCAAATCAAGCCTTTTCGCATTGAGCAGTACTTCGGGAAATACGAATTCACCGCCAAATACCTGTTATCGAGCTCCGACGCGGAGTCCCGCACCATCCAGGAGCTGGTCGACCTGGAACCCGGGAGTCACGAAGGTCTTCTGAAACATTGGTGTGGATATACGGAATCTCCGGGAGCGCCGTATCTTCGCGATGCCATTGCCGGAATCTATCAGGGAATCAAGCCTGAAGATGTTCTCGTCGTGGCCGCCGCTGAGGAAGCCATTTTTGTTCTTTACCACGCGCTCGCCGGGCCCAGCGACCACATCATCGTCGAGACGCCGTGTTATGAAAGCGCTCTTGAGGTCGCGCGCAGCACCGGGGCGCAAGTCAGCGAGTGGCGTCGCTGTTACGAAAATGGCTGGGCGCATGATTTCGCCGCGCTCGAAAAACTAATCCGGCCCAACACCAAGGTCATCTATGTCAATACGCCGCACAACCCGACGGGAATCCTGATGCCCGCGAGCGTCTTCCAGCAACTGATGAAGCTTGCGACCAGCCGCGGAATGATTGTTTTCTGCGACGAAGTCTATCGTGAACTCGAGCATGATCCCGCGAATCGTCTTCCCGCGGCCTGCGAAATCTATGAGCGCGCTGTCAGTCTCGGCTCCATGAGCAAGAGCTACGGCTTGCCTGGTCTCCGTCTTGGCTGGCTTGTCTGCAAGGACGCGGAAATTCTGGACCGATGCTTGGAATTCAAGTACTACACCACAATTTGTAGTAGCGCCCCCAGCGAATTTCTGACCGCGCTCGCGCTTCGGCATCGCGAAGTGCTGATTCAACGCAATCGTGACATTGTCCTGCGCAACCTGCCTCTTCTGGACGCATTCATTAGGAAGCGCCCAAATCTTTTCGAGTGGGTCAAGCCCAACGCGAGTCCCATCGGCTTCGTGCGCTACAAGACGCAACGCGAGGTTCCGTCTTTTGACCCCCAGTCTTTTTGTGAAGATGTCGTGGAAAATGCGGGAGTCTTACTCTTGCCGGGAACCGTGTACGATCAGCCGCAACACATTCGCTTCGGCTACGGCCGCAAAAACATGCCGGAATCGCTCGCGCAGCTCAGCGCGTATCTCGACGCCCATGCTCAAACTCGCTATCTACGCTGACCGGTTCGTGGAAAGCGCGGGGAGTCCGTAAGTTTTCGACTTTTGCGCGTAATGCGTCAGATAGGGCCTGACGCCGGAGTGCTGGCCAGAGCAATCTCGCAATGGCCGGCTCTGCGCGACCAAGACGAGCTCTTCTACTTGATCACGTGGTGCTCTTTCAGGATCTCTATCGTCTTTTCTATCGGTAGAGCTTCGACCGCATGTCCGTTGCCAGCCATCGTCGTAGCCTTAAACATCGAGTTGTATACAGCTTCCTCCGTCGCCTCGATTACAGCCTGAAACAGCGGCGAGATTGCGTCATTGGTCAGCAGTTCGACATGTCGCGTCAGCGATTTGTCAGAGGTGTGAATACGCACCTGCGGCGCCGTCGAGAAGGCGATCGCATAGTCTCCGCTGCCGTTTGAAGCCGAGCTGCCCGTGCGCGCGAGACCCAGCCACGCCCTCGCTGCCAGCCGCTTCAGGTTGCGCGCGTCCAGCGGCGCGTCCGTGGCGACTACGATCATGCAGGATCCGTCTGCCTTGTCTTTGCCGCCGCCAGCCTGCTGTAGTTCCTGGCGCAAGTAGTACTGGCCCAATTCCTGGCCGACGGGGGCGCCCGCAATTGTGAGCACGCCACCGAAATTCGTCTGCACGAGGACACCAACCGTGTATCCACCGAGACCGAAGGGCAGGCGACGCGACGCGGTTCCGATGCCGCCTTTCCAGCCGAAGGCCACCGTCCCGGTGCCGGCGCCGACGGCACCCTCCTCGACCGGACCTCCCTTTGCGTTCTTGACAGCAGCGAAGACGTCGTCAGGAGTGACGTGGCGCCCACGTATATCGCTCAGGTATCCGTCATTGGTTTCACCGACCACCGGGTTGATGGACAGCACATCCTCGTTGTCTGGCAGCGCCAGCATGTAGCTAATCAGCGCGTCCGCCACGCGCGATACGCTTGTGGTGGATGTCAGCAGGATGGGTGTTTCGATGTCGCCCATTTCATCTATTTGTGTGGACGCCATCAGCTTTCCGAAACCATTGCTCACGAAAACTGCGCCAGGCACTTTCTCGCGATAGAGGTTGCCGGAGTGTGGCAGAACAGCGGTCACGCCCGTGCGGATTTTGTCGCCACGAATAATTGTCGTCTGTCCGACTGCGACACCCGCAACATCGGTAATTGCGTCGAGCGGCCCGGCCGGCAGGACGCCGACCTTCAGCCCCAGGTCGGACGTGCGTGGACGTGCGCTGGGAGCTGTACTTTGGGCGGCAATCAACGCCGTCGTCGTCAGCAAGACTGTAGCGACAGCGAAGAGTTTATGGACCATGGGCATAGCATACGACCAAATCCTGATACATTGGATCGCATAAATCCAGGCTAACGTGGCATTCAGCGGCTGTTTCCGACTACTGCGTAAGGGTCGAGTTGTCGGCAGGGTCGAAAATCGTCCGCCTAGGTTGCCATAGCTGGCTGGGGGGCAGTGGGTTCGACGCGGTACCCTAGCCTGCGGAGTTCGCGGATCATTTTTTGAGCGCGCGC
>DATFRZ010000006.1:0-30124 GCA_035262885.1 Candidatus Acidiferrum sp. | reverse complement strand
TCGTCAAACCGCCATAGGAATCATTCTCACCATAGCCATTGGTTTACCGGCCACTACCCCAGCCGATCTGACTCCGCCCGATGCTCGAAAGTCCCTTCCGGAAGTCGCTCTCACCGACAGTAAGGGCGCCCCCGTTAATCTCTCCGCTTACAAAGGCCGCGTGGTCCTGCTTGATTTCTGGGCCACTTGGTGCGAAGGCTGTAAGGAGGAAATCCCCTGGTTCATGGAGTTTCAGGACAAATACAACAAGACCGGCTTGACCGTTGTCGGCGCTTCCCTGGACGATGACGGCTGGAAATCCGTCAAGCCCTACCTCCAAGAGCACAAAATCAATTACCGCATTGTTCTTGGAACCATGGAATCAGCGAAGCCATTCGGCATTGACAAGGGAATGCCCGTAAGCGTGCTCATCGATCGCAACGGCAAAATCGCGGACATTCATTCGGGCGTGGTGGACAAAGCCGCGTTTGAACGTGAGATCCAAACTCTGCTAAAGGAGCCTGCGAACAGCGCTGCTCATTAACGACCAAAAAGTGGCCGATCGCAACTGGCCACCGCTTCAGCGGGCTGCGGCGGTGGCGAATCCGAGGGCTTGCATCACGGCGTCGTGCAAATCGCGGCGCACTTGCTGAATCTTCTGGTTCTCGCGCGTTGGGTGCACGCGATTCGTCAGGAACACCACGAACACTTGCCGGTCGGGGTCGATCCAAATCGAGGTTCCGGTGAATCCTGTGTGCCCGTAGCTGTGTATGGAAAAGTAGTTTCCGCTCAGTCCGCCTGGCGTCGGCACGGCCCAGCCGAGCGTGCGCGTCCCGCCCGAAAGCTGCTGCGGCGTGGTGAACTGGGCCACCGTCGCGCGACGCAAAAATCTCTGGTGCGCGTATACGCCACCGTTCAGGAGCATCTGGCAAAACGCCGCCAAATCCGGAGCGGTGCTGAAAACTCCCGCGTGCCCCGAAACGCCGCCGATGGCGAACGCGTTTTCGTCATGCACTTCACCCTGGATCAGGCGATGCCTGTAATTGTTGTCGATTTCCGTAGGCGCAATCGTTGGCCAAAGCTTCTTCGGCGGCCGGTACATCGAGTTTTTCATTCCCAACGGCGAAAAAATAAAACTGTTCGCCAAATCGTCGAGCTTTCGTCCCGTCAGTCGCTCGATAATCGCGGCCATCAAAATAATTCCCAGGTCGGAATAAACCTCCTTCGTTCCCGGCTCGTACTCGAGCGGTTCTGCAAAGATCTTCGTCAGCGTGTCCTGCTTGCTCTTCGAGGTGCGCCAGTATTCCTTGAACGGAGGCAATCCCGAAGTGTGGGTCAGCAAATGCCGCACCGTCACGCGATCCCGCCATTCCGGCCGCGGCCCGCTCGCCCACTCGGGCAAATATCTTTCGATTTTTGCATCAAGGTCCAGCGGGACGGCGAAATCACCTTCCGCTAATTTCGCAACCAGGGTTGTCGTCGCCACAACCTTCGTCAGCGATGCTATGTCGTACATGGTCGTCGCCTTGACCGCCGGTGACTTCGCTTCGTAATTCAGTTTCCCAAACGCGTGAATCGCAACCTTTCCGCGAAATCCGACTGCGAGTGTCGCTCCTGGAGTCGCCTTGTCTTTAACTGCCCGCTCGACCACCTCGTAGGCGGGCCGCAACTGTGAGTCTTCGCGCGCATCCATTGGCCGCAGCGTCATCGGATTCGCCGGCACTTCGATCCCGAACCCTGATTTCAGGTTCACTCCCGGGACCGTCACTGGCAGGTGCCCGCGCACGGGAGTTTCTCCAAACAGCGCGCGCGCCACAGAAATTTGCGCGACATCGCTGATGCCAAACGCGGCCAGCCACGTCTCCGCCTGCGGGAATCTTTCGATCAAATAGGGGCTCCCCAATGCGACGGTAATCACGGGCTTCCGGGTTTTGTAAACTTGTTCTGCCAGCACGGCCTGTTCCGCGGGGACATCTACGTTTCCCTTGCGATCGCTTACGCGCACAAAGAACGCAATAATAGCGATGTCGTAAGAATCCGGCGAAGGCAGCTTCAGAAGGCTCGCATTCACGAATCGCGTGTCCGCGCGAAGTGTAGTGACGGAATCAAAGCGCGCGCGCAATTCGCCCTCGAGATCTTCTCCTGGATATGGCTCCGGATCCGCATAAAACGCCAACAGCAATGCGCGCGAAGGTTTCGTTCCATCAAGGGGCAAGCGATGCGGCGTGTCGCGAAGCAACGTCACGCCGCGATCTGAAATTTCCTGGGCCTCTTTCTGCCACGCGACGCTTCCAAACTTGTGGTTCAGTGCATTCACATCCACGAGACGCTTTTCATTCAACCCAAGGCGCGCCTTCACCTGCAGAATCCGCCGCACGGATTCATCCAGCCGGTCCTTGGAAATCCGTCCCGATTTCACCGCGCCTTGCAGGGCTTCGAACGCGGCATCCGGCACCGGCGGCATCAGCAAACAGTCTGCTCCGGCTGCAACCGCGCGCACTGCGGCTTCTCCCGGCGCAAAACGCACGGCGATGCCGCCCATGTCCATCGCATCAGTGACGATCAGTCCATGATATTTGAGTTCATTGCGCAACAAACCGGTAAGAATGTTGTGCGACAAAGTGGCCGGCGTATTCGGATCAGGTTCTAGCGCCGGTACGGAAAGATGCCCGGTCATAATACTGCTCACGCCAGTAGAAACCGCTGCGCGAAAGGGAACAAGCTCCAGATGTTCCAGGCGCTCACGGTTCGCATGAATCACCGGCAAATCAATGTGCGAATCGGCGGCCGTGTCGCCGTGTCCCGGAAAATGCTTCGCCGTGGCCAGCCCGCCATGGTCTTCGACGCCCTTCACGAACGCGGAAACAAATTCCGCGACACGATGCGGATCTTCTCCAAACGAGCGTGTGTTGACGATCGGATTGCCGGGATTGTTGTTCACGTCGGAATCCGGCGCGTAAACCCAATTCACACCGGTGGCGCGCGCTTCGAGCGCAGTAATTTTTCCCATGGTGTACGCATCTTTGGGATTACCCGCTGCGGCCACGGCCATCGCGGTAGGAAACGAAGTGCCTTCGTCGTAGCGCATGGCGGTACCGCGTTCGAAATCGGCACCGATAAGCAGGGGCAACTTGGATTTCGCCTGTAGCTGATTGGCAAGCACAGCGGTCGGGTACGCCTGACTCTTCACGACCCCCAGCGGTGAGCCATGCGTGATGACGATGAATCCGCCGACATGCAAATCCTGCACAGCATGCAGGAGCTGTCGGTACGCGTCGGAGTCGGTAGCCGTGAAACTCCCGTGGTAAGTGGTGAAAAGAAGCTGTCCAATCTTTTCCTCCGCGGTCATCTTGCGCAGCGCGGACTCGACCCAGGCGCTCGCGGCGGGAGACAAAGTCTTCGCAGCGTTTTTCGGCCCGGCGCTGGTCTTTTGTGGAGCAGGTTCCTTCTCGTTTGTAGCGTTGTTTTGGCTGCGAGCTTTTTGGGCCATAAGGATGAGAAATACGACGAAAATCACGGACAGAATGCGGACGCGGCGTCCTTCCATCAGTTACAATCCCCCCGCGCAGCCCGCAGTCTGCATTTATACATAGCACACGCACAAGATAGCCTCAACGCAGCCGGGGCGAGCGCGTTCCAGAATATCATTGTATGGTTTTTGCGCAGGAGGAACGATTGACCGCCACGAAACGCGCGCTTGCCACATTCGCCCCAATTGCCTTATTGGTCCTATCAAGCTCTCCAAGCGCGTTGCATGCGCGGCCGTTTCCAAAGGGCTCCGGGCGCGCGGTTCGCGTGCAGACCGGGCTCGATGTTTTGCAGGTCGAGAAGTTTGCGCCGCTGCGCGGCAAGCACATTGGCCTGATTACGAATCATACGGGAGCGGATGCAGAGGGCCGCAGGAACATCGACCTACTCGCAAAGGCGCCAGGTGTGACGCTCGTCGCGCTCTTCAGCCCGGAGCATGGGCTTGCGGGGCGCGCCGATGAAAAAGTTGCCTCGTCGAAAGATCCCACGACGAGTCTTCCCGTTTACAGCTTGTACGGGGACACGCGCCGTCCAACGGATGAGATGCTGAAAGGCATCGACGCGCTGGTTTTTGATATTCAGGACGCGGGAGTACGCTTCTACACCTACACAGTGACCATGGCGTATTGCATGGAAGAGGCTGCGAAGCGCAAGATGTCCTTTTTCGTTTTGGATCGCCCCAATCCCATGGGCGGGGAAATCGTCGAAGGCCCGATGCTCGACCCCGACAAGACTAGTTTTGTGGCCTATTTTCCGTTGCCGGTGCGTTATGGGCTGACCATTGGAGAACTCGCGCAGTTTTTTAACTCGGAGAATCACATTGGGGCTGATCTCCAGGTGATTACGATGCGGAACTGGCACCGCAATTATTTTTTTGAAAGCACCGGAATCAAGTGGATTCCCCCTTCGCCGGCGCTTCGTACCGCGAAGGGTTCCGTGCTTTATCCGGGAATTGAAATCCTGCAGAGCTCGGGGGTTTCGGTTGGCCGGGGCACGCAAACGCCGTTCGAGCAGTTTGGCGCGCCGTGGATGAGCGGCGACGACGTTGCTTCGGCGCTGAATGCGCGAAATCTCCCTGGACTGCACTTCGCATCGCAATCCTTCATTCCCATCGGCGGGCCTTACAGCGGGCAGCGTTGCAACGGCGTATCGATTCGGGTCACGGATCGCTTCACGGCGCGCACAATGCGCCTAGGCCTGGAAATCGCGGAAATTCTACAGAAGCTTTATCCGAAGGACTTTGATACCGCCAAGCTCATTGGCCTTGTGGGAAATGCGGGCACGGTGCAGCAAGTGCAAGACGGCGTGCCTCCGGAGCAAATCATTGCGAGCTGGTCCGATTCGCTCAAGGCTTTCGATCAAACGCGCCGCAAGTATTTTCTCTACAAGTGATCCAGCCTTTGGAACTTAGGCACTTTTCTTGCCACCTTTGCCTGATTGCAGGTGCCTGGAATTGTGTTAGAGTGGCACCTGATGCGCATCGTTTCACTGCTACCCTCAGCGACAGAGATCCTTTTTGCTCTGGGCCTGGCTCGCGAAGTCGTGGGCGTTAGCCACGAATGTGATTTCCCCCCGCAGGCACCCAGCAAGCCGGTGGTCATTCATTCCCGATTGCCGCGCGGAGCTTCTCCAGCCGAGATCGATCGGTTAGTTCGCGAATACGTTTCGCGCGGAGAAAGCTTGTATGCCGTGGACGCGCAGAAGCTCGAAGAACTCCATCCTGATTTGATCATCACTCAGGATTTGTGCCATGTTTGCGCTGCGTCGCCCGATGATCTGGCGACTGTGCTTACACGTTTTGACCGGCGCCCGGAAGTGCTTTGTCTAAACCCGCAGGACCTGCGCGATGTTTGGCGGGACATTCTTCTGGTTGGGGAAGCAACTTGCCGCGGCACGCAAGCAGAGCGGCTTGTGGACGAGATTGGCCAGCGGCAGGGAGCTTTGGAGCAGCAGTTGGATTTTTCACGGCGGCGGCCGCGGGTGGCGTTTCTGGAGTGGCTGGAGCCGATCTACGCTGGTGGCCACTGGGTTCCCGAGATGATTCGCTGCGTCGGCGGCGAAGACGCGCTTGGAAGTGTGGGCAAAGCGTCGTTCCGGGTTCCTTTGCAGGAAGTTGTCGAAGCCGAACCGGAGATTGTGCTGATTGCGCCCTGCGGGTACACCGCAGGGCAAGCGCGCGACGAATACGAGTCGCTGGAGTTGCCTGGTCAGTGGAACGCGATCCCCGCGGTAAGAAACAACCAAGTTTACGCGCTTGAAGCGAACAGCTATTTTTCGCGCCCCGGACCGCGGCTGGTTACCGGCATGGAGATTTTCGCAAAAATCATTCAGCCGTCGGTTTCCGTGTCACGCGAAGCTGAAAAAGCAATTATGCAAATTCCACCTCGCAAAACCGCCGCGTATACCGCTTCCGCATAGTAGGCTTTGGCAAGCTGGGGCGCGGCATGCTGCACCCTACAGTGGCGTCTTTCGCCAAGAAAGCCTCTCTCCGGCCAATCTTGTTCCTCGAAAAACACACTTGAACTTGAGAGCGGTTGACAAATTCCGTTTGATATATAAGATTCCTATATGTAAGGGGGAAAGCTATGATTGGCTCAGGGATCAAGCGGGGCACGGCGGAACTGGCGGTGCTTAGCGTTTTGCAGGACGGCCCGCTGCACGGCTATGAATTGGCGCGGCGCATCGAGCAACAAACGAACGGCGCGCTGCGGTTTACCCTGGCGGCCCTGTATCCAATGCTTTACCGCATGGAGCAGCAGCGCTGGATTCGCGGGAGCTGGGAAACGAGCGCGAACGGCCGCAAACGCCGCTGCTACCGGCTAACGCCCGCGGGGAAGCAAAAGCTGTCGCCGCTCCGGCGCGAGTGGGCGGAACTCTTCCGGGCTTTGCAACGGCTCACGAAGGTGGAGCATGCCTGATTGGCAAGAACTCGTTCGTCAGCGCCTCACGGGCCTGGAGCTTGATGCCGCTGAGAGGGAAGACGTTCAGATGGAGCTCGCCGCTCACCTCGAAGAGTCATACGGAAGATTCCTTCAGCAAGGCCTAACTGAAAAGGAAGCCTCCCATCGAACTATCGAGCAAGTTTCAGACTGGCAGGAGTTGCGCCTCAAGATTGACGCTGCCAAGAGGAGGGAACAACCGATGAAGAAACGCACACAACAGCTGTGGATTCCCGGGTTCCTCACGCTGATCCTTTCCGTGGTCGCTCTCGCCACGTTGCAGAAATCCGGATGGCAGCCCCACATTGCTTCGACCGCTCCAAACACCATTTTCTTCTTTGTGCCATGGCTGCTGTTGCTTCCTTTCTTGGGAGCTTTCGGAGCTTACGTTTCGTCCCGGGCAGGCGGCTCGCGGGGAACCGCGCTTCTTGCCAGCTGTTTTCCCGTGCCCGCGCTTACGGGGGCGTTTCTCTCGATGTTTCCGATAGGCATGATCATCGAATGGGTGCGTGGAAGTCAGGGCGATTTTAGCAAGGTAGGAGCCACTCTCTTGAAGGATGGGGTGGGGTGGCTCCTGTTTCCTGGAGTAGCTCTTTTGGCCGGCGGGTTACTCAGGCAACTGTTGTTTGGACAGCGGTCGGCGTCGCCGAACGCGACGATTCGTTAGCGAGCGAAATATGCCAGATTGGCAGGAATTCGTGCGGCGACGCCTCGCTGGCCTTGCGCTCGATGCCGCGGAGAAAGACGAACTTCACGCGGAGTTGGCCGGGCATTTGCAAGAACTCTACGAATCTCTTCGTAGGCAAGGCGTACCCGAGCAAAGGGCATTGAGCCAAACCTGGGCGCGGGTTGGCGACTGGGACAAATTGCAGCAACAAATTCAGCTGGCTCGAAAAAAGGAGAACACGATGACCCATCGTACTAGGCGTTTGTGGTTACCGAGCTTGGTGACTTTGCTGGTAGCGATGATTATGGTCCCAGAACTAGAGCTGCTTGGATTGAATCCCCATTTCTTCTTTTTGCACGGCCCTCATGGACAGGAATACGCGTTCCCGGTTTACACGGTTTGGCTGATGCTGTTGCCGTTTGTGGGCGCGCTCGGCGCCTACCTCTCCGGCCGCGCGGGCGGCACTCGCCCTGCGATTATTGTTTCGGGAATCTTCCCGGCTCTGGCGTTTTTCGTCGTTCTCCTCCTTGTTCTACCGTATATGGGATTCCTCGAACACGGACTTGAGGCGAATGCGCGTTCCGTTTTCGACAACCTAATCAACGAGCCATTCGGTCGGCTCGGGGTAGTGGCCGGCTGGGTTCTCGTGCCCGGCGCCTGCCTGTTGATCGGCGTACAAGCCTACGTTCTGATTTCGCGCCGGTTAGCTCAACGCGGCCTCGCCGGCCGCTGATTTTTCTCGGGTCCAGTAGCGGTAGAAGGGAAGCCCTGCGAGAATCAGCAGCAGCCCAATGGACGAGCGGACTGGGCGCTGGAGAAACAAATTCAGGGTCAGCGCGAAGGCGCCAACCACAAAAATCGCGGGCACTACCGGATAGCCCCACGCGCGGTAGGGCCGTGGCAGGTTAGGTTCCTTGCGGCGCGAGCCATAGACTGAAGCAACCGACAACCCGTAGAAAATCCACTGCGCGAAGATGAACAGCGAGTAGAGATCGTCGAACTGGCCGGTCAGAACCATTAGGCAAGCGATAACCGCCTGAAAAGCGATAGCTCCGCCGGGCGTGCGGAAGCGCGAATTGATTCCGTCGGCTAAGCGAAAGAACAGTCCATCTCGCGCCATCGCGTATGGTACGCGCGAACCGGTGAGAACCGAGGAATTGAGCGTGGTGAAGCCGGACAGGACCATGGCCGCGGTGATCCACGCCGCCGCCCGAGCTCCTGCGAAGACGCGCACCGTTTCCGAAGCGACGTTTTTTGCAGCGGCTACAGCCTCTATGGGGAGCACCCGGAAATAAACGGCATTGGCGAGCAAATAGATCACACCGACGGTCACGGTGCCGCCGACGAGCGCGCGCGGAATGTTTTTTTGTGGCTCGATAATTTCCGAGCCAGCGAACGTTAAATCCATCCACCCGTCATACGCCCAAAGCGCGCTGACCATGGCGGTGAGAAATCCGGTCAGCAGGCTCATATGGAAGGAAGAAGGAAACAATGGTTGCCCACCGGGTGGCCTTTTTCCTGCGAAGAGAAAACCCAAAACCACGACGGCCAGAATTGCGCCGATCTTAACGGCGGTGAGCACGACTTGAACGCGTCCCGCCAGGCGCACCCCGAGATAGTTGATAAGACTCATGAAAGCGATGGCGGCGGCGGCAACGGGTTGCGCCCAGGTGAAGGCAAACTCTGAGGGATGCCCGGTGAACGGAACGGTCAGATGCAGTGTGAAGATGGGTGTGTAAAGCGCGGGAACAAAGAAGCCTAGGAAAATTAGAAAACCTGAGGCGATGGTGGCGATAGAAGCGGGCTTGCCGACCAGATTGTTCATCCAGCCGAAGAGAAAGCCCCACACCGGCCCTAAGCCGCGCCTGAGATAAACATAGGCGCCGCCGGCTTCGGGCATGGCCGCGCCGAGCTCGGCAATAGTCAGCGCACCGAAGAGAGAAAGAATGCCGCCCACAATCCAAACAAGGAACACCAGCCCCACGGAGCCGGTCGCGCGTGTCATGGCACTGGGCACGAGAAAAACACCTGTGCCGATGATGTGGCCCACAACCATGGCCATGGCCGCCCAGGCTCCCAGCCCCTTCACCAGCTCCAGTTTTTTTTCACCCATGTTCCTCCGCTTCGCCTTTGCCGTTGGTCAGAACTTCTGCGCCGCAGGTTGTGCACGCAACGTGAAGCGGCTCGCCAGGGATCCAATGATAAGCGTCACGACCGCGCCGATAAGGAAATACCATGTAAAGGCCACTTTGGTGAACTGAAATACGCTCAGGACAGTCGCAAGGCCGGCAAACATTCCGACCAGGACGCCCCGCGCATTGGCCCGGCGATCAAAAGTTCCTACTAGAAACAGCCCGAGCAAACTGCCGAAGGGAAGAGAGGCAACGGTGAGGCCCGCTTCGAGCAGAGGCCCCCATTTCACGAGCCCAAAGCCCATCAGTACCAGGCCCCACAGCAGCGTCATTGCGCGAGACAGGCGCAACAACTGGTGCGCATCGGTGGTCTTCCCGCGGAGTTTTGCGAAATCAAGTACGCTCGAAGCGGCAAGCGAGTTGAGGGAGCCGCTCGCGTTGGACATGGCCACGGCCACAATGGACGCGAGCAGCAGGCCGGCCAGTCCCACCGGCATTTCCCGCACGAGGAAGAGCGGCAGGACGCGGTCGGTTCTGTCGCCCGCGGCAAGCAGCGGAGAGTGTTGTGCGAAAACGAAGAGGAGCACGCCAATCAGCAAGAACACCGTGAACTGAACGAGCACGATGCCGCCACTCGTCAGTAGAGCGCGGCTGCTGTCGCGCTGCGTTTTTGCAGCGAGGAGGCGCTGGACAATCGTCTGATCCGTCCCGTGGGTCGCCATGGTGAGGAACGAGCCGCCAATCACTCCCGACCAAAAGGTGTATTTCGTGGTGAGATTCCAGGAAAAATCGAGGAATTGGAGTTTGTGGCCCGCCGCGGTTGCGACTTGTGTGAGCTCGCTCCAGCCGCCGGGAATGCGCTGGAGCAGCACAATAAGCGTTATCGCGCTGCCGGTCATGTAAACAAGCAGTTGCGCGACGTCGGTCCAGATCACCGCTTTCATGCCGCCTTCGAACGTGTAGAGCACGGTTAGCGAGATTACGATGAATACGGCGAGGCGCTCCGATGTACCGAGTACGACGCTCACGACGAGCGCAATCGCGGAAACGCGCACGCCTTCTGCAATGGCGCGTGTGATGAGAAAAGTGCTGGCGGCGACGGCGCGCATTTTTTCGCCAAAGCGCTTCTCGATGAGTTCGTAGGCGGTGAACAATTCTCCGCGAAAATAACCGGGGAGGAGGAGAACGACAATCAGCGCGCGCCCGATGAGATAGCCAAACACCAATTGAATAAAGGTGAGGTTTCCGGCGTAAGAAATCGCAGGCGTGCCAATGATGGTGAGTGTGGAGGTTTCCGTAGCAACGATGGAGAAGGCGAGAGCCCACCATGGCGCGGTTCGTCCACCGAGAAAATATTCACGGCCGGCGGCTTGCGTGTCAGGTGCGCCCGCCTGCTGCAGACGCCGAAAGCGCATGCCAAGCGCGGTGATGCCAAGAAGGTAAACGATGACGATCGTCAGGTCGAGCGGATGGATGCGCATCGCGCAGAGATTATAGGGAGGTCTGACAAATTCTTCGCGCTTTTTTCTCGAAGTGTTTCGGCTCGGCAGCGCTACTTCAACACCGCAAACAGGCTGCTGTAAGTATCGGTCCAGAGCTTCACGCGTGCGAGCGGCGTTGCGGGCTCTCCCGCTTCCTCAACGTTGGGAAATTGCTGGAGAAAGCCGCGGTTGGCGAGCAAGACCCATCGGGCAAGGTAGATTTCGTTCTCGCGGTCACTCGGGCTCTCGATGACCACCGCGTCTTTGCCGAGTTTCTCCGCCGCGGCGGCCACCACAGGTTCCAAATACAAATGCCTGTTCGAAATGTGCACAGCAAGAATGCCGTCCGGTTTGAGATAGCGGAAGTACAATTCAAATGCCTCGAGCGTCAAGAGATGAACGGGAATGGAATCGCTCGAGAAGGCGTCCACGGCAAGCAGGTCGAGGTGCTGGGGCGGCTGGCGTTCTAAACCCAAGCGTGCATCGCCTAACTCGAAGGAAATCTGCGCTTTCGAATCACGCAAGAAAGTGAAGTCTTGCTGCGCGATTTTCGCGACCAGGGGATTGATTTCGTAAAACGTGAGTTTATCACCTGCATGACCATACGCGGCAACCGTGCCGATGCCGAGGCCAATCACACCGACGCGCCGCTGACCGCGCGATGCCAGAGCCGTGAATGCCAAGGCAATTCCGGAGTTGGGCCCGTAATACGAAGCAGGTTGATCGCGCCGCGCCGGAGCCAAGAACTGTAACCCGTGTGTGATGGTTCCGTTCATGAGCCGGCGGAATCGCAAATCGTTTGTCGGACGGGATTGCTCATCGTCTTTCAACAGCACCACGTTGGGAGCAGCTTCGTCGCTCACTCGCAACACTCCGTAGAAATTGCGAACTATTCGATTTGCAGAGGCGGGTTCGTCGCGGGCCAGCAGAAAGAGGGCCACGATGATCGTAGCGGCCAAACCGTAAAGCACGCGAAGTGCAAGGCGCCAGTTGGGCTGTCGGAATGGGCTTGCGGGATCGTTGCGATGGACCACCACTGCGAGCAGGGCGCAAGCGCCCAGGGCCAGGTGCAATTCATAAAAGCCAGAGAAAACCCGCGGCGCGAGAATCGCGACAAATGCCGCGCCGGCTACGCTGCCCAGCGAACTCCAAAAATAAAAGGAAGTAAGATGCGAGGGATCGGGCTTCAGCCGCGCTAGCTCTCCGTGGCAGAACATGCAGCAAGAGAACAGGCCAACGCAGAAGAGCGAAATCAGAATCCATAGGGGAAGCGAGCTGAGAGAGGGAGACAGACCATAAGCCATGCAGCCGAGAAACACTCCCAGCAACCGCAAAAAAACCATTCGATGGTACAAGCAGCTCCCAAAACACAGAATGAAACTCAGCATGTACAGGCTCAAGGGAATGATCCAAAGAAATGGAACCGCGGCGATGTTTTGCGTGATGTGATTGGTTATGGCAAGCAGAAGCGCCGAACTACATGCGGGAAGTGCGATCCAGAGCGCTCGCGTGTTCCAGCCGGGTGGCGCGGAGATTGTTTGCTCGGGAGCCGTGCTGGCCCCCTTTCGCTGCGAAACGGCAATGGCTCCACACGCGACTGCAAAAGCGGCGTAGGCAAACGACCAGCTCCAGCCCTGACGCCAAACGGATAGCCTTGGCTCAATCACGGTGGGATAAAGCAAAAGGCCCAGGAGCGAGCCGGCATTCGAAAGCGCGTAAAAGCGATAGACGCCCGCGTCCCTTCTCCCACTTGCCCACCAGGACTGCAAGAGGGGGCTGGTCGCGGAAAGCACAAAGAACGGCAATCCTACGGCGAGGGCAAGCACTTCTAAAATGCGCAAAGTCGGATGCTCAGGCCCGGGGGGCTTCCAGGAATCTCTCGGCAGAATCGGCAAGACCAACAGGCTTGCGGCAAGAAGAACCGCATGAATCCATCCCTGCGCGCGTCGGCCAAGACGCCGTGTAAGGAAGTGCGCATAGAGATAGCCAAGCAAAAGGATCACTTGAAAAAACAGCAGGCAGACCGTCCAGACCGCCGCGACGCCTCCAAACCAGGGAAGAATGATTTTTCCGATCAGTGGTTCCACCTGGAAGAGAAGAAGCGCGCTCAGGAAAATGGTCACCGCGCTCAAGAGATTCGCTGAATGAATCCGCATGTTTCCCCTGGGGCAACGCGAAGGGACGCGAGAGATTATACGAGCCGCAGGGCTTCACTCCAGCTTTTCTTTCTCTTGGGTTCGGTTTGCGGGCAATGTTCATTCGTAGCGCAGCGCGACGATGGGATCCACGCGCGTCGCGCGCCGCGCCGGAATGTAGCAGGCACATAGCGCTACGCCGGACAACAAAACGGCGACTCCCACAAACGTAAGCGGATCGGTTGCGCCAACGCCGTAAATCATTTTGATAATCAGCCGCGTCAACCCGGATGCGGCCGCGATGCCGACAGCAACTCCGATCAACGTCATTCTCATGCCTTGTCCCAAAACCATGCGCAACACATCCTCGCTCGAGGCGCCCAGCGCCACACGAACGCCAATCTCGTGCGTGCGCTGGCCAGTCAAGTAGGAAATCACACCGTATATCCCGATGGCAGAAAGCACGAGTGCAAGCGCGGAAAACACGCTCAGGAGAAGCATGGTTAGCCGTTGCGTGGAAATGGAACGCGCGACGATTTCTTCCATTGGGCGCACATCATAGACGACCGCGCTCGCGTCCACTTTTTCGGCGGCCTGGCGAATTGCCCCTGCCAGGCCAATAGGCGATCCCGCGGTCCGGGCAATATATTGCCCGCCGTTAGCAAGTAGCGGCCAGAACTTATCCGGAATCTGCCAGACGGGAAGATAGAGCTGGGCTTCGAGGCCTTCGTGCTCGCGCGCGCCCAGCCCCCAGTGCTGAACATGCCCAACTACTCCGACTATTTCCGGCTGCATCTCGAGCAGACCTAGGTTGATCCGTTTGCCAATAGGGTCCTCGTTGGGAAAGAATTTACGCGCGAGATTCGCATCGATCAAAGCCACGGTCGGCGAATGCTCATTATCCTGCTCGGTAAAAGAACGACCGCGTACTACCGGAATCCTCATGGCTCGCTGATAGTCCGTGTTCACCAAATAGAACAAGGCGAAAGTCATGTCATTTTCGTGTTGCGGTTTCGGCTGGCCTTCGCGCCAGAAAGGCACTTCCGAATCCCCAGTCATCGGCAAAGAGCCGCCCATCAGTGAGACTCCTTCAATTCCGGGAATGATTTGCAGTTGCGCCAGGGTCGCGCGGTATTTTGCCCGAAGCTGATCTGCGGTTACACTCGGACTGGCGGTGGAAGAAATCTGAAACGTAAGAACATTGCGCGCGTCGAAACCCGGATTGACGTTCCAAAGCGCCACGAGAGTACGAATCATCAGCCCTGCCCCGATAAGCAGAACCACGGCCATGGCCATTTCGAAAGCGACAAAGACGCTCTGCGTTCGGTGGCGAGCCCCACTTGCGCCTCGGCCGCCTTCTTTTAATGTGTCGTGCAGGTCAGGCCGCATGGCTTTGATCGCAGGAACCAGCCCGAACGCAATTCCGGTAAGCAGGGAAATGCCAAACGTGTAAAAAAGCACGTTTCCATCGAGAGAGATTTCTTCCACGCGCGGAAGCGTTCCCGGCAGCGCAGCAAGGATTACCTTCGTGCCTAGAATTGCGAGCCCAAGTCCGATACAGCCCCCTGCGATTCCGAGCAGCATGCTCTCGGTCAGCAACTGGCGAACTACGCGAAAGGGGCCGGCACCCAGCGCAGAACGAATGGCAAATTCGCGGGCGCGGCCCGTGGAGCGTGCGAGAAGCAAGTTGGCGACATTAGCGCACGCAATCAGAAGAACAAAGCTGACCGCACCGAGCAGAACAAGCAAGATTCCTCGAACGTCGCCAACGACGTCCGTCTTGAGCGGCACCAGGGCGATGCCGGAGCCTTTGTCGGCTTCCGGATAAGCCGCTGCAAGGTTCTCAGCAACACGATCCATGTCCGCGCGCGCCTGTTCGATGCTGACGCCAGGCTTCAGCCGCCCGATGGAGTTCATCCCCATGGCGATACGCCGGTCGCGGAATGTAGGATCATTCCACTGGCCGATGGGCACAAAAATATCAGTGGGGCTCAACCCGGTGATATGGCCTTGAGCAACACCAACGACGGTGTAAACCTTGGCGTTGAGCGTGATACTTCTTCCCAGAACTTCCGGCGACGATCCAAATTTGCGCTTCCAAGTTCCGTCCCCGAGGATGGCCACCGGGCCAGCGCCGGGTACGTCTTCCTCAGGGCGGAAGTTGCGGCCTTGCAAGGGCTTGAGACCGAGAGCCGGGAAAAACTCCGCGGAAATCATGTGCGCGTGCAATCGCTCAGGTTCTCCCACGCCGGTCAGGTTGAAATCGTCGGACCGGAAGGCAGCTAAGTAGGCAAAGGAGTGGTTGTGTTTTTGCCAGTCGAGGAAGTTCGGGTAGGAGATAGAGCTTTCCTGGAAGGTCCCTGTTCTGGAGTAGACCGCAACGAGCTCGTTAGCGTTCGGAAACGGCAGCGGATTCAAGAGCACGCCATTCACCACCGAAAACAAGGCGCTGTTCGCGCCGATGCCCAGCGCCAGAGTCAACACCGCAACCGCGCTGAATCCCGGATTTTTCCAAAACACGCGAAGCCCATAGCGCACGTCTTGCCAGAGACTGTTCATGGTTCGTCCCTTAAGGTAAGACGGACCCGTTGCACCAGGCCGTCTAGGGGAGGTACGCACGCCTTGCAAGAATTGTTCCCGGAAGATTCAGCTCGCTATTTTGCCTGCGCGTTCATTCATACCGCAGGGCCACGATCGGGTCCACGCGCATCGCCCGCCGCGCGGGAACGTAGGTCGCCAGCATGGTAACCACGGCCATGGCCATCGGTACGATGAAATAGAGGCTTGGCTGCTGAATGTGCAAGTCGTAGAACATGGCCTCAAACAATTTCGGCAGCGGGATCGCCGTTAAAACGCCGACAGCCGCTCCGATCGCAGTCATTCTCAACCCTTGCCACAAAACGAGTCCCAGCACATCCGGTCTTCCCGCTCCAAGAGCCATGCGGATGCCGATTTCATGCGTTCGCTGGCCTACGGAATAGGCGACCAGCCCGTAAACCCCGATAGCCGCAAGGATCAGCGCAAGCAGGGCAAACGTGCCCAGCAGACGCTCGAAAAGGGGATCACCGCCTGCCTGGCGTTCAAGCACGGCGGACATGCTCATAACCGTCGTCAGAGGAAGCTCCGCGTCCACCTGCGCCACCGCGTTGCGCATTGCCGCCGCCAAGTTGTTCGGATCGGAACTCGCGCGAATTATGAGTGAAAACGAAGACACCGGCCGCTGCAGCATCGCTTCGTAGACTTGCGGCTCCTCACGAGTCGCTTCGGAAAAAGACTTCGTGTTGCCGACAACGCCGACGATCTCGCTCCATTCCGGAGTGGCGCCGATTACATCGAGCCGGATCTGTTTTCCAAGTGGCTCCTGGTCCTGCAAATGGCGATGCACAAACTCTTGGTTGACCAGCACGACGCGTGGCGCGCCGGAATTGTCCGTCTCTGTAAACACTCTGCCGCGCAGAAGCGGAACGCCCGCCGCATGAAAGAACTCTGGAGTAATCACAGAATCGAGTGCGTTAGGGCGCTGGTTCGCGGCGAATTCCGGCTGGCCTTTGATTAACAAGGTGACCTTGCCGGGGCCGGTCGCCGGCAAGTCCGATGCAGCGGCCACCGCCTCGGCGCTCGGAATCTGTCGGAGTCGCAACATCACATTCCGCACGAAGGCGGCTTGCTGGGAAGCATCTTTGTACTGTGCGCTATCGAGCGTCACACTGGCGGTTAGGAGGTGGTCCGGCCGGAAACCTAGGTTCTGATGGTGGATGACGGAAAGTCCCCGGATCAGCAGGCCACATCCGACCAGGAGAAACAAGGCCATCGCAATTTCGCCGGTGACCATAACGGTCCGCAAGCGGCTTTGCGAACGACCAGCGGTGGCGCCGCGGCTCTCATCCTTGAGGCTCGTGTTGATGTCGGTTCGCGACGCGTTCAGCGCTGGAACCAAACCACACAGGACTGCGGAGGCCACAGAAATCGCTAATGCGAAGAACACAACGTTCCAATCCAGGCCGATAGGGACTGCACTCACGTATTCGTTGAAGCTCATGTTTGCCCGCACAAAGTTGATTCCCCAATAAGACCATAGGAGGCCCACACCGCCGCCGAGCAGGGCAATCACCAACCCTTCGGTCAACAATTGTCGGACAATGCGCAAATGCCCTGCTCCGAGAGAAATGCGAATCGCCAGCTCCTTGCGGCGTCCGGCAGCCCGCGCCAGCAGCAGGCCGGCTACGTTGGCGCATGCAATCATCAGAACAAAGCCCACCGTGGTCATCATCACCGCAAGCCCGGCCCGAATGCTGAAATTCTGAAGCAGGAACTCTGGCAGCGTGCGCACCCCAACGCCCCAGCCTTTTTCGATCGCCGGAAAGTCTTCTTCGGCGCGGCGCCCCAGCGTGACCATCTCTGCGCGCGCCCGCTCGACACTCACGCCTGGCTTCAACCTCGCATAAAGGTAAAGGGCGCGATCTTTGCGCGCAGCCTCCCTTTGACCCGCGGCAGTCAGAACGAGCGGCGTCCACAACTGCGGTGCGAAGCCCAGCAACCTGAAATTGGCAGGCATCACGCCGATCACTGTATAGTTCTCTCGGTTGAGCCGGATCGCATGACCGATGATTGCGGCGTCGGACGCGAAGCGTCCTTCCCACAGTTCGTGGCTTAGGATGGCGACATGCTCATGCCCGGGCTGGTCTTCTCCGTCTGCGAAGGTGCGCCCCAGTTGCGGGGAGACGCCGAAAACGCTGAAATAATTGGGCGTTACCGCGGCAGAGCGCAGCGCCTCCGGCCTGCCCATGGTGTCCACTGTGGTGGGCTGGACGGTTGTGTCCAGACCCTGGGTTGTTAGATTCACGGTACGATAGTCGTCGGCAGCGGCCATCTCTACAAACACGTGATTTGCTTCGCGCCATGCGAGGTAGTTGGGCGCAGAGACGCCGTTGAGGTCAGATTGAAAACTTTGCACCGGGTTGACGCCAGAGATCACTGCGACGCGGCTTGGTTCGCGCCCGGGCGGTCGCCGCAGCAGAAACGCGCTTACAAGGCTGAACATCGTCGCGTTGACGGCGATCCCTAGCGCCAAAGTAAGAACGGCGATCGCCGTGAAGCCAGGATTCTTCCGCAGGGTCCGCGCCGCGTATTGAAAGTCCTGTGTCAGTCCGTCGAGGAGAGACACCCCGCGTGCTTCACGGCATTCTTCCTTCGTGCGCTCGACGGCGCCAAACTCTATCCGCGCTCGCCGCCGAGCTTCCTCCCTCGGCACACCTCTGCGAGCCAAATCCTCTGTGAACGCCTCGATGTGGAACCGCAGCTCCGCATCCATCTCGCGCTCCATCCGCGACCGCCGCATCACCGAGCTAATCAGAGAACGAATTCGGCTCCACACCCTCATTTCTCCTCACTCGTACTTCAACGCAACCATTGGGTCCACCTTCATGGCCCGCCTTGCTGGGATATAGCAAGCCAGTAGCGACGCCACGGCCAGTACGGCCGTCACCCAGGAAAACGCCCAGAAGTCACTTGCGCTGATGCCAGCGAGCAAGTTCGCTTCCAGCCGGGCCAGTCCGTAGGCGCACGGCAGCCCAGTTGCAAATCCCAGGACCATGAGCAGAACACCACGCCGAAGGACCAGGCGCACGACGTCCCTGTAACCAGCGCCGACTACTATGCGCACACCGATTTCATGTGTGCGTTCCACGACAGAGTAGGCCATGACTCCGTACACGCCGATCGAAGCAAGTAACAACGCAAGCAAGCCGGCGGCCGCCATCATGGCAGCAACGTAGGCAATGGGGAGCGTGTTGTCGCGGATTACCCGGTCCAAGCTCTCGGTATTAAAGATGGGCTGGTCGCGGCTCACGCGGGTCACGGCCAAACGAGCGGCGGAAACCAATGAGGCGGGATCCCCTTCGGTACGCAAGCCCAAAGCCACATAGTACGGCGGCGCCTGACGGTACGGCCGGTAAACTACGGGCTCCGGCATTGAGGCTGACCAATTGTATTTGATATCTCTCACAACCCCGACAATGGTTAACCACGATTCGGAACTGCTCTCCGCGCCCGTCTTGATGCGATGGCCTAGCGGGCTTTCGCTTGGGAAGTACAGCCGAGCGAATCGTTCGCTGACGATAGCAACGAGACGTGACTCCGCGCCGTCAAGATCGTTGAAAGGTCGGCCTTCCCGGAGAGCCACGCCCATGGTCTCAAAGTAGTTCGCGCTGATATCTTTCATGACGGCAAATCGCTGAGCGCCCGCATCGGTGACTGGCTGGCCCTCGATGCTGAAAGTCCCGTCGTTCATCAAACCGGAAAAGGGAAAACCTGTGACCAGCGTTGCCGAGCGGACCCCGGGGAGCGCGGAAAGCTCTTGAAGGGTTTGGTCATAGAATGCGGCGCGGCGGTGCGGGTCCTTGTAGGTGGGAGAATCCGGTAGGACAAGCCGCAAAGCGAGCAGGCTCTCCGGCTGGAAGCGGCGATTGGTATCGAGGAGAGTACGAAAGCCCTTTACCATCAGCCCCGAGCCAATCATAAGAATCAGGGCCAGCGACACTTGAGCGACCACGATAGCGCTGCGCACACGGTGGCGGGAACCGCCATCGGAACTGTTCTTCACCCCTTCCTTTAGCACAGCGTTTAAGTCTGGCCTCCGACTTTGAAGTGCTGGCGCAAGACCGGCAAGGATTCCCGCGGTCGCGGCCACTACCATAGCGAATAGGAAAACCATTGCGTCCAAGCGAATCTGATCCCATCCGGCGACGAAGCGCTCGAGCTCCGGTGGCATGTTCGCCAGAAATAAATAGATGGCCCACTTTGCCAGCAAGAGGCCGACGATTGAGCCCAGCAGCCCGAGGACCAGGCTTTCACAGAGCAACTGGCGCGCGACCCGCCACCGGCCGGCGCCAAGTGCAGCTCGCACGGCGATCTCCTTGCGTCGCCCCGTCGCCCGCGCGAGGAGCAGATTCGCCACATTGGCACAGGCGATGAGGAGCACGAGGCCGGCCGTTCCCATGAGCAAAAACATGAACGGTGCGCTGCCGTGAAATACGGCGTAGTCGCGCAAGGGAATGACCTGCACCGTCCAATTGCGGTTGGCCTCGGGATACTGCCGGGAGAGTCGCCCAGAGATGGTTTTCATCTCCGCAAAGGCCTGTTCCCGCGCTATTCCAGGTTTGAGGTGGGCCATCACCTGCAAGAGCCGGTCCTGGCGATTCCGCCGCGCTTGGGGTTCGAGTGCAAGCGGCAGCCAAAGCTCGACGCTCTGCGGGAATTTGCAGCCTTTGTCCATTACGCCCACGACCGTGTAGGCGCTTCCGTCGATCCGAACTGTTTTTCCAATAGCATTCGCATCGCTGCCAAACTCGCGCTCCCACAGGCCCCGCGTGAGAATAAGTTCCTTTTCATGTCCGGGTTGATCTTCGTCCGGCAAGAAGATTCGGCCCAAGAGAGGTTTCGCTCCGAGGGCTTCAAAGAATCCTGCTGAAACTCGAATCCCCTGGGCTGTAAAAGGCACGCTCCCTGCGTTTAGATTCACACTCCCCCAGTCGAACGCGGAAACATGATCGAAGGAATGACTTTGCGATACCCAGTCGAGATAGTTTGCCGGTGAAACACGGATGGTATCGTTCCGGTCATTTGCTTGCAGCTCGCCAACGGCTACCAGGCGATCCTCCTGGGGTAGGGCCAGTGGCTTAAGGAGAAAACCTTGCGCCACACTGAAAATCGCAGCATTGGCGCCGATGCCGATGCCCAGCGTCAGCACCCCTACAGCAGTAAACCCGGGATTCTTGCGCAGCATGCGCAAGGCGAAGCGCAAATCTTGGAGGACGCTGTCAAGGAAGCTCACTCCCCGCGCGTCGCGGCATTCTTCCTTCGCGCGCTCGATGCCCCCAAATTCAATGCGCGCCCGCCGCAGCGCCTCTTCGCACGGCACCCCACTGCGCACCAAATCCTCAGCGAACGACTCGATGTGAAATCGTAGCTCCGCATCCATCTCGCGCTCCATCCGCGAACGTTTCAGGAGCGCTCGCAACCACCAACGAACTCGGCTCCACATCCTCATACTTCCCCAGGTGTGCTTTGCAGAATTCCAGCAATGACGTCGGCCATGCGGTTCCACTTCTCGGCTTCTGTCTGTAGTTTGCGTTTGCCCGCCGCCGTTAGCCGGTAGTATTTCGCCTTGCGCTTGTTCTCCGACTCGCCCCACTCGCTGGTAATCCACCCCTGATGTTCCAGGCGATACAGCGCGGGATACAGCGAGCCTTGTTGAATCTCCAGGCGATCCTTCGAAATCTGCTGGATGCGCAGCAAGACTCCATAACCGTGCAAAGGTCCCAGGGACACGGCCTTGAGAATCAGCATGTCCAGCGTGCCCTGCAGGAGCTCCATCTGTTTTTTGTCCATCAAAGCGGTCTCTCCTAGATAGCCTAGGAATCTACCGCCTCTCTCCTAGACTGTCAAGGGGAATCGTTGCGCCGAAATCGAAATCGCGAAGCAGTCTCCGAGGCCGTCCTGGGTTCTTTTGGGGAGTGCCGCGGCTCCCGCACTCCAAAAGCCGCGATCCCCCACGCTGTGGGCAAATCTGAAGCCAGACGATCAGGTTTTCAGGATGCAAGCTGATTGGAAAGCGTCCGCAAGTCCAGCCGCCACCGAGCCAATTCAAGTCATTAATTAACGAAGGCGCAGGTCAGGAATGCAAGGAGGGCCAGCCGAGCACGTTTCGAATGGAAATGACAATCTCTCTCAGTTGGATCTTCAACGAAACCATCAGTTCCCCGGAGTCTTTGATCTCGCCGAGAAATTCGCCCAACGCGTTGGTCCTGAGGGTGACGAAATTCTGGCGGAAGTTCCAAAGCGTGACCCTGACACCGCGGCGAAAGAAGGCAGGAAAGCTCGTGTCCAGCAATTGCCCAGTGATCATCAGCCGGTTGGATTCCCGACGTTTCTCGATACGAAGATCAAGCTCGAGCGGCTCCGCTCGATAGAGCAAGTGCCTTTGAGGATGCGTCGTCGACCGCGCGCCAAGTGCCGCTGCCGCAAAACTGTCGAACAGAAGCTCAATCTGCGGCTGCGGTTCGCCGCGCCCCGACTTGTTTCTCAAACGAACCGGGCGCTTAACTGGCACTGATGAAGTCCGGGGTGGGTAGCGCATTTGCTGGGTTAAGCGCATCGCTCGGGATCTCGCCTATCTTGTAGTGTCCTAAACCGGAGCGTTCGTTGCACGGAAAAGCGCGATTTCCTCCGCACCGTCCCTTATTCGGAACGAAACTCCTCAACCTAAGACACTCGTGTAATGGTGAAAACGTGAAACGGGCCTAGATACAGGGGTGTTTGATGGCCACTAAAATACCGAAAGCGCGTTCCTTTCATGTCAAACTTTCCTCACGGTGAGAAAATGCGATAAATGTTTCGCCGCACGGATGTCGAGACCTGCCGTTTTTAAGACGTTCTCTGCTTTGAGTACCACATCAGAAGGAGGCAGTTAGCCAGCTCCGCGTAGCGGAGAGTCGGAGGTACGGCAGCGACTACTTGCGTGGTGGCATCGTCTCCGCAAGCCACTCGGCCACTCGTTTCCACAGATCCAGCACGTTTGTGCGGTTGGAGATCGTGTGCCCTTCACCTTGGTACCGTACGAACTCCGCGCGCTTGTCCTGTCTCAATAGGGCGGTAAAGAACTCTTCGTCCTGTTGAATCGGAATAAAGTCGACATCGCCGTGAATCAGCATCAGTGGCGTCTCTACTTTGTCCGCCCTCAGAACTGCACTTCCCGCGCGATAAGAATCGGCATCGACCCACGGTGGGCCCCCGAGACCGGCGTAGCCTTTCTCCATTTGCAGCATTCGCAGCACTTGGCCTCTTTCCGGAGGTCCTGCATCACCATAACGGTACTGGCCGTAAAACGTTCCGTAGAGACTTACGAGATCCGAGAAGCCCGCACTCTCAATTGCCGAGCGAAACCGATTTGTTTCCGTAATTAACCCAAGAGTTGCAAAGCCTCCATCGCTTTGGCCGGCCACACCTATCCGCTCGGGATCGGCTATACCACGCGCAATGACAGCATCCACTGCTGGAAGCACGCCATCGGGCAAAGCCTTGAGTTTGTCGGACTGGTTCTTGGCGGGTGGCATGCTTGGCAACAGTACTGCGTAGCCGAGGGCTGCGAAGAGCTGCGGATGCGCCCAAAAATATGTCGTGTAAACCGAAAAATCAGACGGCTCCTTGGCACCGTACCTCGCGCCAGGGTAAACAATTGTGACCATGGGTAGCTTCGTGCCTTCTGAATAGTCCGGCGGGAGTAACAGCCACGCTGTCAGCGCAGCGCCATCGGCTGCCTTATAAGGAACCAATTCCGCTTTGCCGGTCTTGATCTCTCGCATCCATTCATTCGCATGCCAGATCTCTGTGCATGAAGATTTGGACTGTGCGCTCCCGCCACAGAGCCACAAATGCGATCCATCGGAAGCGTTCGCCCTGTAGAGCGCCGCGCCTCCGACAGGCGCGGCGGAGAGCAGGGTCGCCTCAGCCCGGGGAGGTGTTGCATTCGGGTCAGCCTTCGGAGTCGGCTTCGGCGTTGGCCCTGGCATCAAGGACGCCGCAACCTCTTGTCCGGATTGCTCTTCGATCACGTGAACGGCGGTCCCTCGGTTGACAGCCATGTAAGCTGTGTCTACATCGGGCGACGCCAGCGCAGAATAGGATGAGACCGCTTGGCCGGGAACACCGGGGTCCTCCTGATTGAATTTCACAAAACGCCCATCGGAAGAGACGCTTAGATTGTGGATTCGTCCGCGCGCCAGCGTTCTGGTGGCCCTGGTCTTGACATTGACAACAACGAGACGCCCCGATGGTTCCTCCCGCTCAGTGTAATGCCCCGATTCCAGTACCGACACGGATGCTGATCGCCCATCTACTGCGCGCTTCCATTCGGCCGCTGCATTAGGGCCGAGCAAAATTTCCGTGTAGAGGGTCCCGCTTTTCCTTGCTCCTATGTCCCAAGCAAGCAATGCGATGTCATCCTCGTTTACCCACGCCATCGCCTGGTCGTCGAAAAAACCAGCGCGTATATCTAACTCCCGCAACGGGGATGCCGCATTCTCGCCAGCCGTCCAAATCCAAACTCGAACCGATGCGTTCGGGTCGGCCGAAAGAAATGCGAGTCTCCTTCCCCTTGGCGACCATCTTGCGTCGAAGAAGCCAAGGTATGCGGCCGCGCTTGAGTTCAGGGTACGGAGGGCGCGGCTTCTCACGTTGAGCAATGCGATGTCGTTGGATATTTCACTGCCTAGCCTGCGACCCGGCCGGGTCAATTCGATTGTGGCGTAGAGCCCATCAGGTGACCATGCGATCGCGTTGACTCGCCGGACGCGAAAAAGATCCTCGGGTTGGAACCTTCGTTGCGCCAGCCTTTGCTGGGAGGCGAGATTCAGCTGCGCCGCTACAAGAGCCGTAAGCGTGATCGCCGTAAGCAGTAGACTGATTGTTTGTTTCATTGCAACTCAGCTAGTACGCCCACGAGCGGCCATCTATAGGTTGCCATCGCCGCCCAGCTTTTCCCCGACGCGGTCGTGGGAGATGGTCGTCCAACGAACGACTGGGGCTCCGCCATTTTGGCGAGCATCTTACCAGACTCCGCGCGCAACAGATTGCGCATCGTCCGTCACGATTCGCCCAAAACCTTGCGGTTCTCCTTTATGCTTTACTCATGCGCTATGTGCTTGGCTTGGACGGCGGCGGCACTAAAACCGAATGCGTCCTCATGGACGAAACGGGCGCAATGCTCGCGCGCTCCCGCTCCGGCGCCTCCAATGCTGTCAATGTTGGCGCGAAAACCTCCGCCGCGGCGCTTGCAGAAGCGGGCATGCAGGCGCTGCGCTCCGCGGAAAAGCAACCTGCCAGTGTCGCTTTTGTTCTTGCGGGGATCTCTGGTGCAGGCGAGCCAACCGTCCAGATGGAAATCAAATCCCTTCTTCAACCCAGCTTTCCCAACGCTTCGATGGTGATCACCAGCGACCTGCCGCTCACACTGGCTGCGACAGGCGAAATACCCGGCGTCGTCGTGATTGCCGGAACAGGGTCCGCCGTCCTGGGAAGGACCGCACTCTTGAAGCTGGCTCGCGCTGGCGGATTCGGGCCAATCATCGGCGATCCGGGCAGCGCCAGCGACATTGGCCGAGAGGCTGTTGGCCGTTGCTTCCAAAAATTCCTGAACAAGGAAAAGTTTCCGTTGACGGATGAAATCCTTCACACCTTCGATTGCACGTGGCCCGAATTCGTCGACCTCGCTCGCGAGCAGCCCACGGTCGTCTTTCCCAAAATATTCCCCCTCGTTGCGAAAGCAGCCGAATCAGGCGACCTGGCGGCCCGTGCTATCTTGTCGATGGCCGCATTTAGTCTGTTAGATCAAGTCCAGGAAGTAGTTCGCCAACTCCGGTTGCAGAATACGAGTTTCTTTCTCGCAAAAACCGGCGGAGTGTTTGATGGCAGCCCACTTCTAAATCAAAACTTTGACGCGCTTGTTGGGAGGCTGTTTCCGAAGGCGCGGATTGGCCCGCTCCCTCGGCCAGTTGCCGAATCGGCAGCGCTCCTCGCGTGCGACGCCTTGACGGGATCGCTGCAAATCCCCGAAAGTTAATTCATGCCCGAGTCCGTGGCACCCGAACCTGCTGCCCCTGAACGTGTTGCGAAGGACCGAGAACGCGCCGCCGTCGCCACGGCCGATGAACTTGCTGCGTTCTTACGCCATTCCTCCGCCGATGTTCTCCTCGCGCTGCTCGACAATCCCGCGCTCGACGAGGCGCACTTGTGCCTCCTCCTCGAACGTAAAGATCTTCCCGGCGCAGTCCTCGAAGAAGTGGGCAAGCGCAAGCCTCTGCTCAAAAGCTACCGCGTCAAAAAGGGGCTTTGCTTTCACCCGCGTGGCCCGCGCCTCGCTACTCTGCGGCTGGTTCGCGACCTCTATCTGATGGATTTGGTCCAACTCGCCCTTTCGCCGGCCGTTCCAGCCGAGCTGAAACGCAACGCCGAAGAGCAACTTCTTGCGCGCCTTCCGCAAATTCCGCTTGGCCAGAAAATCACTCTGGCGCGCCGCGGCCCTGCTCGCGTTGCTGGCGCGCTACTGACAGAGGGTCATCCGCAAGTGCTCTCCGTGGTCCTTGACAATCCCTACTTGACCGAAGCGCAAGTCCTGAAAGCTCTCTCGCGCGAAAAACTTCCCTCCCCCGTGGTTCCCGCCATCATTCGTCATCGCAGGTGGTCTATCTCTTATAGCATTCGCATCGCGCTTCTGCGCCAGCCTTCCGCGCCCCTGGCCGCGATTCTTTCCTACCTGCCACAACTCACCGTTTCCGACCTCCGCGAACTCGCCGCGCCCGGCGTGGTTCCCGAAACCTTGCGCCGCTACATCCAAGCCGAAGTGCAACGCCGTCTTAGCTCTGGTTCTTCCAGGGGTTCCCGCCCGTCCAAAGACTCATGACATTTTCACGTAAAAGGGCGGGCATCCGCCTTTCTTGGCTTCTTTCACGGTTACTCGTTACGAATCACGAGTCACCAAGCGGCTCCCTCTTCGAATAACTTAACCCTTCGGCCATGATTGCCGGGAACAATACGCCACCCTCTGGTGTCGTAGGTCTTGTGCCAGTGTTTATCGTATGCTTAGAACGTCCGTCCGGCGATTTGTCCTCGGCGCCGCAGCCCGTTATCCCTGCCAGGGGGTGCCAGCCACGAAATGAGCTCGGCGAATCAACCATCCCGGCGCTTGGAACGCCGCTGGGCGCCGCGCTACGCGTTTCGCGCCGGCCTCGAGATCGAATGGGGCTCTGCCGTCCTGCGCGGCAACACGCGCGACATCAGTTCGAACGGAATGTTCATCGAAGTGCCCGATACGCTGTGGGTGGGCGCCGGCTTCACTGCGCGACTGCATCTTCCTCAGCCCGTCAGACTCAATTGCCTGGTGAAACGCGTCGAGCCCGGCCGTGGCATGGGCGTCTCCGTGGCCCTAGCCGAGTCCGAAAGCCAGAAAGTTTACAGAGATCTTCTTTCATCCCTCGCTCCCCCCGGCGTTTGAAGCGGCTTATACTAAACTGGACCCTGTGTCGCGAAACCGTGTGCGCGCATTCGGTTGAGTCCCTGCACTCGAATACAATCGCGATGGGATCGCGTGTGGGGAGCACGACGCGCAAGGATCCGCGAGCGTGCTTGTTTGAACGGAGGCATCGCGCTACGAAATAAGATGAGTATGACACGCTGCCTTGACTGCGGTTCACCGCGCACCGCGGATCAGTGTCCCGCGTGCGGGCTCACTTCCGCGGCGGCGGAAGTGATGTTTCGCCGGCGATTTATGAAGCGCACTGGCATTTTCCTTGCCGGGTCGCTCATGTTTCCATATATCAGTCAGATTTATCCGCCGCTCGACCTCGATCTGATGCTGATATTTTTTGGCGTGATCTTCTTCGTGGTGCTGGCGATTGCCGTGGTGCTCGAGCGCCGCGCGCGCAAACGCCAGGAACTCGAAGTGTTGAAGCACATCTTCGCGGGGTTCATCCTCTTGCCGTGGATTCTCGCCGCTACTCTCTTCGTGAACGGAAGGCTCGATTCGCAAAAGAACCTGATCGATATCAATGCGACGGTCTACAGTCGCTACAACATGCCGGGAGTCGTTCTTCGCATGCGCCGTCTGGTCGTGCGTTCCTGGCGCAACCCGGGAAAATACGAGCGTCTGGCGGTGGATTCCGACGACTACGACCGCTTCAAGCCCGGCGACCAAGTCGTCGTCGCCGTCGAACCGGGCGCCTTGGGCATTCCGTGGTACTACGGCATCTACCGCCGATGAAAGCCAATCACTTTCTCTGGTCTCAAGTTCCTCCCCAATCTTTCAAAGTCTGGGCAGCTCGGGCGCAGCAAGCTGCGCCTCTACAAAAGAATTCAGTAGGCTGGCTGGCCGTTCATCTTCAGCGGGATTTGCAGTTGCAGGACGGAGCCGCCTTTGCCGAGGCGGAATGACACTTGCTGCATCGGGCCGATGTCGCGCGTCTTCCATTCTGGAGTTTCGAGCGGTTCGCTGGGCTTGTCTGCGAGCGACCATTCGACATTGTCGCCCGCTGGCTTCACTGTTTGCGGATCGATCTCGTAGACCTCCTCGTCCTTCACGCTCACCAGCAAATAGCGCTTCCAGAGGCGCACCAGCAATAGTCCCTTCTTCTCCGTGTGATACATGCTCCACGATTTCGGTGCTTCATCATTGAATTTTACAATCGCAAATTCCACCGATTTCCATACTGACCTCTGTGCTGCCTGAAGACCGTGACCGAGACTGAGAACAGTCAGCAAAGCTCCGAGCCCGAAAGCCGTGCGATGGAGCCTCATTCCATTGACGCCGTGACGAACCACATGAACACCATCGCAAGCGAAATGAGCCACGCGGGCCATCTCCGTCTTCCCTTGCCGCGAAGGCCCAGGACGAGAAGCAGGCCCACACCATAACAGCGGATCAGGAACCGGTCGTAGGAGGGAAATGGCCTGATCGCCACTGCCCACAGAGCCAAAGCAAACCAGAGCAGTGCCGCTAGTCCCCCCAAACTGAAAGCTCCAAAAGCTAGTGAACTTCCCCATCGAGGATCAAACTTTGTTTCTGATCCCCACCATCTTGCAACTGACCGCAAGAGACTCATGGGCATGAGAACTAAGAGACTCAAACAGATCGGGATGAGGATGGACCAAATGAGGCTCACCGCTTTACCTCGGAGAAGGAGTTGTCGAGGAGGCGGATGGCTTCGTCGACGTCGGGCTTGGTGGTGTTGAGCATGGGGGCCAAGCGGAGAACGTTGCCGTAGAGACCGCCTTTGCCGATGAGCAGGCCGTTTTGGCGGGCGCGCTCCATCACCTGCGTGGTAGCTTCGGGAGCAGGCTCTTTGGTCTTGCGATCTTTCACGAGTTCGAGAGCTTGCATCAAGCCCATGCCACGCACGTCGCCGATAAGCGTATGCTTTTGCTGCAGCTCTTCGAGCTTGCTGCGGAAATAGTTGCCGACCACGTGCGCGTTCTCAAGCAGATTCTCTTCCTCGATCAGTTCGATGGTGGCTTTGGCGGCAACGCTGGTGACGGGATTTCCGCCAAACGTCGCGATGTTTGCGCCTTGAAAGCTGCGGGCGATTTCCGGCGTGGTGACTGTGAGGCCGATGGGCACGCCATTGGCCATGCCTTTCGCGCTGGTGATCATATCCGGCAAGACTTCCCACTGTTCAATGCCGAACCATTTCTTGCCGGTGCGGCCCCAGCCGGTTTGCACTTCGTCGGTGATGAACAGCGCGCCATATTGCTTCACGATTTTGAAGACGATTTTGAAATATTCCTTGGGCGGAGTGATGAAGCCGCCGACGCCCTGAATCGGCTCGGCGATGAATGCGGCGATGTTTCCGCTTGTTCCGGTTTGAATGAGATTCTCGACGTCACCCGCGCACGCGACTTCACAATCGGGATACTTCAAGTGCAGAGGGCAGCGGTAGCAGTAGGCATTCACGGCATGCGAAATGCCTACGCCAATCACTCCGCCTTTGCGATAGTTCGAGTGCGCGGTGACGCCTTTCGCCAGAGCGGAGCCGCCGGAGTAAGCGTGCCGCAGCGCGACGACGTCGAAATTTCCCGTGGACATGCGTGCGAGGAGAATCGCGGCTTCGTTGGCTTCCGTGCCGGAGTTGGTGAAGAAGCTTTGCTTCAGATTGCCGGGAGTAATCTGCGCAACTTTTTCGGCGAGCGCGACGATGTGTTCATTGGGATAGAGCGTGGAGGTGTGCTGCAGACGGTGCACCTGCCCGGCAACTTTGCCGGAAACTTTGGGATTGCAGTGGCCGACGGAAACGGTGAGGATGCCACCGAAGAAGTCGAGATATTTGTTGCCGTCGACGTCCCAGAGGTATTGCATCTCGCCGCGGTCGGCGACCAGCGGCCGCTCGAAGTAGTTGGTCACCGAGGGCCACAGGTATTTCCTGTGCTTGGCGACGATTTCGTCGCTGCGCGCGCTGCGGGCGAGCTGCGAAGCGGGGACCGAATGAGCGGGAGTGGTCATCGACGAGTCCTTGCGTAAATTTGATACGTCGAGTGTACGACAGAAAAGAGGCAAACTCACCGTTAGTTGAACAAGTTTGCTAGAAAAAAGCCCTATGCATGGAAGGGTCGAAGTTTTCCATCGACCAAACGTCCGACTTTTCTTCTATGATGGTGGCTTGTACCGCTACGTTCCAGACTCGAATGACAACACGGTACGGGCCTATTCGATCAAGCAGAA
>DATFRZ010000005.1:0-29823 GCA_035262885.1 Candidatus Acidiferrum sp. | reverse complement strand
TGCGGATCATGAAGTGACGCACGGTTGCGGGCGGTAGTCTTGACGCACGGCCTGGGCGTGCATTCATGACGAAGAGACTCAGGATTCCTCAGGCCTCAAGGCCGAGCTACAAGCTCGGAAATGACACGTTTTGGTTGACATGGCCCGAGAAGCGATCAAGGCGAAAGGCGTAGCAGGCTCGAAATAACGGACCTGGCGTTAGCGCAAGTACGAGGTTCGGCTTGGGCGTTTTGGTTAAGGCCATCGGCTCCGCTGTAAAGATTTCCTAATTTCCTCGACCGAGGTGTGAGATGGCAGACGAGAAACAGAAGTTGCTGGAGGCGGCGATATCGCAGATTGAGAAGTCGTACGGCAAGGGTTCGATCATGCGGCTGGGCAGCAAGGACGTATTGGTGCCCGTGAGCGTGATCCCGAGCGGATGCCTATCGCTGGACGCGGCGCTGGGAGTGGGCGGCTTCCCGCGCGGGCGTGTGATTGAGATTTACGGGCCGGAGTCGGGCGGCAAGACGACGCTGACGCTGCACGTGATCGCCGAGGCGCAAAAGCTCGGCGGGCAGGCGGCGTTCATTGACGCGGAGCACGCGCTCGATCCGGTGTACGCGCGGAAACTGGGCGTGGATGTGGACAATCTGCTTGTGTCGCAGCCGGACAACGGCGAGCAGGCGCTGGAGATTGCGGAGACGCTAATCCGTTCGGGCGGAGTGGACGTGGTGGTGGTGGACTCAGTTGCGGCGTTGGTGCCAAAGGCCGAGTTGGAAGGCGAAATGGGCGAGCCGCAAATGGGTTTGCAGGCGCGGCTGATGTCGCAGGCGCTGCGAAAGCTGACGGCGATTGTTTCGAAGTCGCGCACTTGTCTGATTTTCATCAACCAGATTCGCGAAAAGATCGGCGTGATGTTCGGGAATCCTGAGACGACCACGGGCGGGCGAGCGCTGAAATTTTATGCGTCCATGCGCGTGGACATCCGGCGCGTGCAGTCGATCAAGGAAGGCGACAAGGTGGTGGGTTCGCGGACGCGCGGCAAAGTGGTGAAGAACAAAGTGGCGGCGCCGTTCCGAGAGGCGGAGTTCGATATTTTGTATGGCGAAGGGATTTCGCGCGAAGGCGATTTGATCGATCTTGGCGTGGACAAGGGCTTGCTTGAGAAGGCCGGGACATGGTTCAGCTTCGGCGGAGAGCGCATGGGGCAGGGTCGCGAGAATGCGCGCGTGTTCCTGAAGGAAAACAAGGACATTCGCGAGAAGCTGGAAAACGCGCTGCGCAAGAAGATGGAGCTTCCGCAGCCGGGCAATTCCAGCGGGTCTTCGGGAGCAAATGGCCACGCGGTTACGACACCCGCCCATGGCGAAAAGCCGCCGGTGAAAGCGGCGGCAACGGCCGGTGCGGACGCGGCAAAAACGCGGCCCGCCCGATAGGCGAAAGTCGGCTAAGCCCTCACAGTTTGCAGTTTACGGTACGGAGCAATCAAACAGGGTGCGAACAAACGCGCCTCTCTCTTTGTTTTGAACCCTGGCTCGCTCCGGGATGTCGGTGGCTTGACCCCGGGGAATGGTTCGCAGCAAATTCGACTGGCGTATACACCAAAGCCTATGGCCGTGCTGTATGCTGCAGAATCGTATCAACATGAGATTGGAAAAGGCCAACCAATACACACCTCTGGAAGGGCTGGCCGGGCGGAGGGGCAGGGGCTGGCCGGGCGGGCAGTGAGTTGAAAACAAAGCACATAAGGGCGTACTAGAGCTAATCTGCTATTGCGGTACCAGCCGGAAACTTCATACAATGGATGTCGCAACCCGAGACCGCGTGTTCCTTTTCGGTGCAGTGTTTGAGCACGGAGGCGCCAAGGTGACGTTAAGTCGCATCGAATCAACGGCGCTCCGATTGGCTGTTGGGGTGCTCGTGATGCCCGGGCGGTCGAAGGCAAGCCTCCTGGCCCGTGGCAAGAACGAACAGGTCCAGCGAATTTCTGGCAATGTTTGTTGACGCTGAATAAAAGCTTGAGGTAAAAGTTCGGCCCCGGCGCGAAAGGCGGTGGGGCAATCCGGGGTTGGACGCGAAGTCGGCATAGCGGCCTTGTTTGTGAGGGTGGGAACGGTGAAGCAGTACGGAAAGAGCAGTATCGCAATTTTGTTGACGGCGCTGTGCGCGCTACCAGTGCCGGCGATGCCGGCTGGAGCAGGGGCGACGCGTTCGCGCGCGCATCGCTATGTGAATCGCTATCCTGGCGTTCCCACGTTTGCCGATTCTACGAGCACGGATGACAGCACCTATGACGATCCCGTGGTGCGGTCGGCGGCGGTTGCTGCGCTCGGGCGATACAACGGCGCGGTGGTCGCGGTGGACCCGAACACGGGCCGTATCCTGACGGTGGTCAATCAAAAGCTGGCGTTTAGCGACGGCTACATCCCTTGCTCGACCATAAAGCCGACCATAGCGCTTGCGGCGCTCGAAGAAAATGTGATTACGCCTGATACGATGCTGCGAGTGAGCCGCCGGAAATACATGAATTTGACCGAAGCGATGGCACGTTCGAACAACGAGTTTTTCGAGCAGCTCGGGTCGCGCATGGGTTTTGCCACGGTTTCGAAGTATGGCCGGCTGCTGGGCCTCGGCGAGCTTGCCGGTTACAACCTGCCGGAAGAGCATCCGGGGTCGTTTCCCATGACGCCGCCAGCGCACGGCGGCGTAGCGCGGATGTCGAGCTACGGCGAAGGCATTCAAGTGACGCCCTTGCAGCTTGCGGCGCTTTCCGCGGCTTTTGCCAATGGCGGAACGCTTTACTATTTGCAGTATCCGCACAGCCAGGAAGAGCTCCAGAATTTTGCGCCCAAGGTGAAGCGCGAATTGAACATCGCGCCGATCCTGCCCGAAATCCGCGAAGGGATGCTTGCGGCGGTGCTGTATGGCACGGGCCGCTCGAGCTACGACCGGGGCGGCGACGAGCTGCCGATCGGCAAGACAGGAACGTGCGACGATCACACCACGCCTTCGAAAATCGGCTGGTTCATCACCTACGCGGATGAAACGCATCCGAAGATCGCGCTGGCGGTGCTCTTGCGCGGGAATACGCGACGCGTGAAGGGACCAACAGCGGCGCAAGTTGCGGGCATCATGTACCGCAAGCTGCGCGAACAGAATTATTTTGCGGCGTCAGGCTCGCAAGTGGCGATCCACACCGGAAACTAGCGAATGTTGTTGATACAATTGAGAGTAAGGCATCACGCTGCGGAAGGCCTCCGCAGCGTTTTTGTTGTACGCCTGCGCTGAACAAATACTGCCCCCTGAGAAACGCTGCTTACCGAGGAGTTGTTGGAGGATTGGGCGCACGGTTCTTACTGAATGTTTGACGCGGGGGCAGGATTGCGACAAAAGAAGGGTGGCGTTAGGCCGCAAAACTCTTTGCGGCGGGAAGTGTTTATGTAACTTGGCGGGTTTCCGGGATCAATAACAACCAGCTTCGGGGGAATAGTGAATCGAGGGTTCGTCATATTGGTTTTGTGTGAGTGCATCGCAGGCGCGGTTACGCTGGGGTATGTGTTCGAGCGGCGGCTGGCCGCGGGAGATGAGTACGAGCGCCAGGTGCAGTTGGCGCAGGACGAGGGAAAACGCATCCGAGAGCAGACCATTCTGCCGCACAACGAAAAGGTTTCCGCGGGAGAGAACTTCAAGGTGGCCCTTCAAAAATTTGGATTGAGCGCGGAGGAGGCGGCGAGCGCGTCGGCGGCCGCGCAGCGTGCGTTCAACCTGCGCCAGCTTCGCGCCGGAAACACCATCACCGTGGGAAGGTCGGTGGAAGGCGCGCTACGGGAAATTGATTACAAAATTGATTCAGACCGAATGTTGAAGATCGTTCCGGAAGAGAACGGGTTTAGGGCGAGGGTCGACGAAATTCCCTCGAAAACGGAAGTTGTGGCAGTGAGCGGCCGGGTGGAAGATTCGCTGTTTAATGCTGTGGAGGACGCGGGAGAGTCGCCGGAATTGGCGCTGCGGCTGGCGCAGATTTTCAGCTACGACTTGGATTTTTACACCGATCCGCGGCAAGGCGACTCGTTTCGCATCCTGCTGGAAAAAAAGAAATACATGAACGGGGAAACGGCAGGGTATGGAAAGATCTTTGCGGCAGAGTACGAAAACCTGGGGCGGAGGTATCAGGCGCTGCTGTTTCACGATCCCGAGGGCCGTCCAGGGTATTACGCAGCGGACGGAAAGTCCTTGCAGAAGGCGTTTTTGCGCTCACCACTGAAATTTGGCGCGCCGGTGACGTCGCATTTCAGCCGGTCGCGATTCCATCCCATCTTGAAAATTTACCGGCCGCACATGGGAACGGACTATGGCGCTCCGGTGGGCACGCCAGTGCAGACCATCGGAAGCGGGCGCGTGATTTTTGCAGGACGTAGGGGCGGCGAAGGAAACATGGTACGCATCGCGCATTCGAACGGTTACGAAACGATGTATCTGCACTTGTCGCGCATGTTCGTGCATTCGGGCGAGCACGTGGAGATCGGGAAAACCATCGGGCTGGTAGGAAGCACGGGCCTGGCGACCGGGCCGCATCTGGACTTCCGAATTTTGCGAAGAGGGCAGTACAAGAATTTCGAGAGGCTGGGATTGCCTCCTTCGGATCCGGTGTCAAAGAAGAATTGGCCGAACTTCGCGGCATTGCGGGAAAAGTGGCTGCCGTTGCTGAAGAATCCGGAATTGCTGCAGGCAAATGCGGCGGATTCGAATGCGGACACCACGCGCTAGGATCTCCCCAAAAACAGCCTCGGGCCCAGCGCTTAAGCGGAGGTCCCTGCCTGCCGCAGGCAGGCTCGGGCCGCAAAAAGGCGTGGCCTCAGGATGAGCAGTCGCGCGTTTGGGCAAACCAAGAAAGCACAGTTGTACCGAAGAGCGCAGTGCTGCGTGGTTTCGGTTGCCCTTCGGAACTGTAAACCTTCAGTAGATGACCGGGAGTTTCGAGAAGTCGGAGCCCGCCTCATCGGTAACGCGCAGAACGACAAGGGTGCGGTCGTCGTGCGGAGCCGTGCCTGCGCCGCTGTGATCGTCGGTCTCGGCGAGGATTCGCTCGGCGATCGTCTGGGCGGAGTCCTCTGGCGAGACCGCGCTTAGGACCGAGGTCAAACGCTGCAATCCGAATTCTTCCTCTTCCGTATTTTGCGATTCCAGAATACCGTCAGAGGCGAAAATCACCACGTCGTCAGGCAAAAGGTCAAGGACGGATTCGTCGTATTGCGTGTCCGGCAGCAGGCCCAGCGGAACACCCTCCAGGCGCGCGGGAATCACGTGGCCATCACGCACAAGAAGGGGATAGGGCGCACCGGCGTTCGAAAGCGTAAGGCGGCGGTGCGCTGCATCGTAAACGCCAAACAACATAGCAATGAACCGCGCGTCGAGGCGCGTGTTGACCAGGCGCTGATTCAGGAGCGCGAGCATGCAGGCAGGATCGCAGTCGCGCTGCACTACGATTTCGCGAATTGTGCCAATGGCCAGCGAACCATAAAGCGCTGCCGCGGTGCCTTTACCGGAAACATCGCCTAATGCGATGGCCAGGCGGCCTTCGCCATACGGAAGAAAATCGTAGAAATCTCCGCCCAATTCGCGAGCGGGAACGTAAGCTGCCGCCAGCTCAAGGCCCGGGACTTCTCGGGCGCCGGTGGGAAGAAGCTGCCGCTGAATCTCCTGCGCCGTACCAAGGTCGCTTTGAAGGCGGCGTTCGTTTTCGCGGACCTGTTCAAAGAGGCGCGCGTTTTCGAGAGCAACCGCAATGTAAGTGCCAAGTGTCTGGAGCATTTGCTCGTGACAGGAAGTGAAGGAATGTGGTTTCGTGCTTTCCAGGTCGAGCACGCCAATCAGACGATCCTGGAGGAGAAGAGGCACAACCAATTCCGAGCGCACTTCGACGCCGTGCTGGCAAGCGATGTAGCGCGAATCCGTGCGGACATCGGCCACGCGCACGACGCGGCGTTCGTTTGCGGCGGCACCCGTGAGCCCCTGGTCCAGACCGAGACACGTGCCCAGCGGAATAGTGTCTGAATACTTGAGCGCAAAAATGGTCTCCAGTTGCTGCTTTTGCTCGTTCCAGAGCATGACGCTGAAGACGTCGAAGTGCACGAGGGCTTTGACCTTCTGTGCGATACGGCGGAGAAGCTCTTCGCGGTCGAGGATTGCGCTCAACTCGCGGCTGACTTCATAGAGGAGGCCCAGCGTTCCGACCAGCTCGGACGTTATGGACTCAGACGAAGGCCGTACAGGGTCGGCGTCCCCGACCAGAGCAAAAGTCCCTAAGTTTGCGGCTTCGTTCACGACCTGAACCCCTGATTGCTGGTTCTGATTTGATGCAACAAATCGCGAGCGGTTTCATGCATCGCAGGGAATAGGAAGACACGATAACAGAGCTCGAGTGGATTGGCTATAACGAGCTTGGCGTCGAGCAGAGACGCGCAGGCCATTTCGCTCAGCGACCGGATTGCGGATCTGCGTTCCAAGGGACCAGGGTTTTAGCCAGGAAAAGGGCCTGGCTCTTGGCCGCGGCGCGGTCGTTGTCGGGTTTGTAGAACAGGCCTTCGCTGCAGCGGCGCAGGGAAACGAGTTCCCTCTCGTCCAATCCGTAGCCCTCGATCGCGGCGCGGTGGCCCCTCCCAGTTGAAGGGCCTATGACGCTTGGCGAGCGTGCGGAAGAAACGGTCGATGAAATAAAGCCCAATTCCGAAATTGGTGTCGGTGAAGCCTTCGTCGTTCACGCTGTGATGATGAATGTCGTGGAGTCGGCGCGCGTTCAGAAACCAAGTCTTCAGGAGAGGCACTCGGGTCATCCAAAAGTCCTCAAGATGCATCCGGTCGTGAACATCAGCATTGGCCAGCCGAGTAATGTGCAAAGCGCCAGGGCTTGATACGTTCGCGACACGCCAAGGAGCAGCATTACTCCCCAACAAAACAGAAGCATGATCGCCGAAGGCGCAAGCCATTCGAGGCCGACATTGCCCACGGAGAAGCGGCTGTCCGTGGCGTCGTGATATTCCGCTGCACGCGTGGGTTGCCGTGGACCATAGATCAGGAAATGATGGATCAAATGACCCCGGCTGAAAGCTGGGAACTTGTCGCTGTGCAGCAGCCGGTGCAGCCAGTATCCCGCCAGCTCGGCGACGACAATGGAGCCCACCAGCGTGGCGACAACTCCCACGAAAGTGGCGTGAAAGCGCTCGTAAGTCACGACGCCCTCCGGATTCTTTACCGGCCGCCGAAGCGGAACACCACGCTGATCGAGGCGCGCGCCGTCTGCGTGGTGCTGTCGGAGAAGCGCAGGCCGAGGTAGTCAAGCTGCGGGCGGATGACCATGTGACGCGAGACGGCGAGGTCCACGCCTCCACCGGTGCTCCAGGAGAATCCATGCGCGCTGCCGAAACCTGGAACAGTGAGGCGATCTGCGCCCACTAAAGCCTGAACAAAGGGCGAGATGCTTCTGCCGCGATTCGCCGACAGGCGCGGGCCAGCCAGGAAGGTGAGTGTATTGGCGGTGGTACCGGACTTCGAGAGGTGATACACGCCGAAATCCCCGACAACACCGAGCCAATCGTTGAAATAAGCGGCGCCAGAAACGCTTCCGCCGTGCGTATTGGCTCCCCCGGAGAAGCCTTCCTGGAGATAAGAATAGCCCACGGAGAAATCGCCGCGCGGAGCTTCCTGAGCGCTTGCCGTTAGCGCCGAAGAAAAAACCGTGAGAACCAGAAGCGCAATCTTTATCATGACCTTTGACTCCCGAAAAATTCCGGGGAATTCGCCCGGTGAGCGCAGGCTACGATGCGCGGGCAAAGCGCTCAAGCGACAAGGAACGCCATTGGGGAAAACGGCGGCAATGTCGCACCATGTCGTGCCAGGCGAAAAGCGACAGATTTACTGGTTAGGATCAACGCTTAGGGGGAACCACCGACAAACAACAGCCTTTTCGCGACGTGGGAGAGGGGGATAGGTGAGTGCAAGGACCATGTGAAGTGAGCGCCACTCGTTGGAAGCCGCGACGCTCATTTTCTCAAATCTTTGCCGAGCGAAGAGTGACTTTGAGGCTATTTCACTTCCCAGACGTCGCCCGCGCGGAGGAGCTTGTTCAGATCGCCAGGGCCCTTCTTGGCGATGACTTCCTCAATCTGGTCTTTCATCACATCTTCGTAGCGCGGCAAATCGTCCCATGCGCGGAAAACGCCAATGGGCGTCGGGAAGCCGGGGCGATGCTCCATGTGCGAAAGCAAGAAGGCGTACGACGGGCGCGGATGATGGGCGTCGTGAACGACGAGATCGCTTTCGGTGACGCCCTTGCCGAGCTGCACGACTTCGATGTCGCCATCGGAGTTCCGGCGAATCCCTTTGTCGCGATTCTTGCCGTACACCAACGGTTTGCCGTGCTCCAACTGAAGGACATGTTCGCTGCGCGCATCCTTTTCCGTGAGCGAGAACCATGCGCCGTCATTGAAAATGTTGCAATTTTGCAGGATTTCAATAAAGGCCGTGCCTCGGTGGGCGGCGGCGTGCCTCAGTGTGTCCTTTAAATGCGTTTGGAACACGTCGACCGAGCGCGCCACGAAGGTGGCTTCCGAACCGGTGGCCAGCGCAACCGGATTGAACGGGCGGTCCGCGGTCCCGTAGGGAGTAGACTTGGTGACTTTCTGAAACTCGGAAGTCGGCGAGTACTGTCCTTTGGTCAGGCCGTAGATGCGATTGTTGAACAGGAGCACTTTGACGCCGACGTTCCTGCGCAGCAAGTGAATCGTATGATTTCCGCCGATCGCTAGAGCGTCGCCATCGCCCGTGGCGACCCAAACTTCCAGGTCGGGATTGGCAATTTTGATCCCGGTGGCGACGGCCGGGGCGCGGCCATGGATGGTGTGGAAACCGTAGGTGTTCATGTAATAGGGGAAACGGCTGGAGCAACCGATGCCCGAGACTACCACGAAATTCTCTTTGCGAATGCCAAGCTCAGGAAAAACCGATTGCACTGCGGAGAGAATGGCGTAGTCGCCGCAGCCGGGACACCAGCGCACTTCCTGGTCGGTCTGAAAATCCTTCTTCGTCAGCGGTGGAGGAAGCGTTGCGGTGCTCATCGATGGTTCCCCTGTATTCCCAGCATTTCATCAAACTTTTGTTCGAGTTCAGCTTGCTTGAATGGACGGCCTTGAATTTTGTTCAAGCCGACGGCGTCCACAAGATATTTTGCGCGAAGAACCCAAAGGAGCTGACCCATGTTGAGTTCCGGCACAAGGACTTTCTTGTAGCGCTTCAGAATCTCTCCAACATTTCCGGGCAGCGGATTCAGGTAGCGCAAATGGAGATGGCCAATCTTGCATCCTCGGGTGCGAGCTGATTTGACGGCCGCGGTGATCGAGCCTGCCGTCGAGCCCCAGGAAACGACAAGCAGGTCGCCGGAGGGATCGCCTTCGGGCAGTACATTGGGGACGTCCTCGACAATGGCCGCGACTTTTGCGGCGCGAACGCGAACCATGTTCTCGTGGTTGAGCGGCTCGTAATTCACGTTGCCGGTGCCGTCTTGCTTTTCGAGACCGCCAATGCGGTGCTCGAGTCCGGGAGTGCCCGGGAGCGCCCAGGGGCGCGCCAGGGTCTGCGGGTCGCGTTTGTAGGGCATGAAGCCGACGGGATCGGTTGCGAATTTGACGGGAATGGGCGGAATGTCTTCGGCCTTCGGGATGCGCCAGGGCTCGGCGCCGTTGGCCAGGTAGCCGTCGGAAAGAACAATCACGGGAATCATGTACTTCAGCGCGATGCGCGAGGCTTCGAGAGCAACCCAAAAGCAGTCGCCGGGAGTGGCCGCCGCGAGTACCGGGATGGGCGCCTCCGAATTCCGGCCAAAGAGCGCTTGGAGAAGGTCTGCTTGCTCGGTCTTCGTAGGCAAGCCAGTCGAGGGACCGCCGCGCTGAATGTCACAAATGACCAGCGGGATTTCCGTGGCCACTGCAAGGCCGAGGGCTTCCGTTTTCAGGGCCATGCCCGGGCCGGAAGTGGTGGTGATGGCGAGACAGCCGGCGTAGGAGGCGCCAATGGCCGAGGTGATGGCGGCGATCTCGTCCTCCGCTTGGAAAGTGATGACGCCAAAGTGCTTGTACTGCGAGAGTTCGTGAAGAATGTCGGAAGCCGGGGTGATCGGGTAGCTGCCCAGGTATAGGTTCAAGCCCGACTTCTGGGCGGCGGCGACGAAGCCCATTGCCAGAGCCTGGTTCCCGCTGACGTTCCGGTAGACTCCCGGAGTCAATTGCGCCGGCGGAATTTCGTAACTGATTTGAAAGGCTTCGGTGGCTTCGCAGTAGGAATAGCCGGCCTTCAAAGCCAATTTGTTGGCTTCCATCAAGAGCGGTTTCCTGTTGAACTTCTGCTCAATCCAACGATTGGTGGGGTCGGTCGAGCGGTTATAGAGCCAATAGCACATGCCGAGAGCGAAGAAGTTCTTGCAGCGGTCCATGGCTTTGGCGTCAATACCCAGGTGCTGGAGCGCGGCGCGGGTCAGGCGCTGTAGTTCGACCGGAAAGACGCGGTACTTGTCGAGGGAATGGTCCTCAAGGGGGCTGACGCTGATTTGGGCCTTGCGCAGATCGGACTCTTTGAAGCTGTCGCTGTTAACGATCAGAATGCCATTGGCTTTTAGGTCGCCGATGTTCACCTTCAAGGCGGCGGGGTTCATGGCGATGAGCGCGTCTATGGCGTCGCCAGGGGTAAAGACCTCATTGGAAGAGAAGTGCAGTTGGAAGCCGCTGACGCCAGGGATGGTTCCGGCAGGGGCCCGGATTTCGGCGGGATAGTCGGGGAACGTAGCGATGTCGTTTCCGTAGAGCGCGACGGTATTGGTGAACTGGCTGCCGGTAATCTGCATGCCGTCGCCGGAGTCCCCGGCGAAGCGAATGACCGCGCGTTCAATGACTTCGCGCTTCGACTTGGTTGTTGGTGGAACTTCCGCGAGCGTAGACATTTCCTGGCCTAAGCCTCCACTTTCCTTGATCTCCCCCTGGGAGTGTGGCTCGAAATTCAGGATGAGGCGGCGCGGAAAAGGATGGCTTCGCTGGCAGACCGCCGAGAGCCGACGGATAAAGGATACCACAGTGGCTCGCTGAGAGAGGAAGCAGCGTCGCCACGAGGCTCATGGATGTGTCTGAGAAGAAAAGACCCGGGGCTCAATAGGGGAAGGCGCAGGCGATCTCGCCAAGCGCCTAGTGGATGTGGTTCCCTTCTCCCCGAAGGCTTTTCGATGCGTGGTCCGGCGCACGTTCCACAGGGTCAAGTCACGGGAGGTAGGTGGCTCGACATTCCGTCAAATTGCGGTCTTCTCCCTTTCGCGCTCCCACGATTTTAACAAGGGAAAAAACACTTGGCGCTTTGGATGTATAGGGACCCGCCATTGAGGGTCGCCCCTTCCGGGCAAAGGTTCGCGCTGAAAAAGCTCAACCCTCCGCGACCTACGTCGGAAACGAGCACGACATCATTTCCCAATGTGGAATTGCGGATGCATCCCACGGTTTCGGCGCGGAGCCGTTCGTGGGAACGGTGATAGTGATTTTGTCTCCCCGCATCCGGCACCCCAGACTCTTCCATGCCTTCAGGACTCTCCGGGAATTGCCGAATCCACGTGGTCCAGCCGCCGCATTGTCCGCAAGGCGAGCCACACTATGGTGATGGAGAAAGAGATCGGATTCGAATTCATTGAGGTAAGCGACTTCAAGGAGCAAGCCACGCACCGAAGCAAGGCCCGCAGCACGGCTTTATCCTGATCCGCCTGTTTTGGGAAAGACGATGTCCCGGAGATTGACGTTGCAGTCCGTCAAAACGATGCCGAACACGCGGGAATTGGAGCCGTGATCCTTGTAACTGGCGACCACTCGAGCCCAAGCCTCTTTATTGACTCCTACGCGCCGGACTTTGATAGCTTCACCGACATCTAGATCCCGATCGACCTTGATCGCGGCACCATGCTGACTGACGTCAACCGTTTGGCCTTCGCCCGGGAAATCTTCAGCGGATTCGGCCGCGGAGATACGGACGCGCAAATTCAGAAACACTCTTTCACTGCGCCGAAGGTTCTTGTTCAGGGCAGAAGCCGAGGAACGCGCGGGCGAGAACGCCGGCTCGCTGGGGTCTTTACTGAAATCTTTTTGCAAGCGATACCGCCACCAAGAAAAGAATCGACGGGGATAGCCCTGCCCTCAATGCAGACAACCTCGGGAGTCGCTCTGTAACCAGCTCGGCGCCTAACGGGTCTGCAACGAAGTAACTTAAAACGGCTATTGGTGGTCAGCAATCAGGTGAAGAATGGATTCCCGTTGCGGAGAAGAAATGAATTTTCAGCAGAGCGAATCTGCTTAGGGGCAGGGGCAGGCGAGACCGGGAAAGGGCATGCTGGGGGGGAGGCGATCGCCTGCAAACCCGGCAAACCCGCAAACCCTTTTTGTGCTTGACGTTCGCTTTCTTTTCGCCTAAAGTGCCTGTGGAAACCATTCTGGAGAGTGGAGGCGCGCCCATGCCCCTAACCAAGCGGCAAAAAGAAGTTCTGGATTATCTCGTGGCGTTCGAAACCAAGCACGGCTATGCGCCGAGCTTCGAAGAAATCGGCAAGGGCATGAGGCTCACTTCATTGGCCACGGTGCACAAGCACATCACCACGCTCGAGAAGAAAGGATTCATCCGTCGCGGGTACAATCAGAGCCGCTCGATCGAAATTGTGCAGTTGCCTAAGCCCGTGAAGGAACAGGTGATTGAACGGAAGGTCCAGGAACTTCCGCTGGTGGGGCGCATTGCGGCAGGCCGGCCCTTGGAAGCCATCGAAGAGCGCGAGACGCTTTCGCTAGGCGATTTCGCGCGTGGCGGCAATTCCTATGTTTTGCTGGTCAAAGGGAGTTCCATGATCGAGGACCACATCATGGATGGCGACTTCGTGGTTTGCGAACAGACACAAGTGGCGAATGCGGGCGACATTGTCGTGGCGCTGGTTGGCGGCGAAGAAGCGACGCTGAAACGCTTTTATCGCGACACTCCGGGCAAAGTGCGGCTGCAACCTGCCAATTCGGAAATGGCCCCCATCATCGTGGCCGCGAACGACGTGAAGATTCAGGGCCGGGTGATTGGCGTTTTGAGGAAATACTGAGCGACTCGTGACTTGTGACCGGTGATTCGTGAATCGTGCAGGTCTTGTACGGCGCAATTTTGTAGGAACCGCGTTGTGCTCCTGATTCCCTTTCCTCTCCTCTCAAATCTCCCTAATTGCATTATTCTAGAGCGCGTCGCGGTTGTTACTCCGTTTAGGCCAAGTGCACATGAACAGCCGATTCCTCAGCAAGATTCGCCCCATGGCCGTTGTTCTGCTGGCGACCATCCTGGTGTGGCCCGCTGGCGTTCAAGGCTACGCCGTGCTTTCCCATGAAGCGATCATTGACGCAGCCTGGGAGAGCCACATCAAACCTCTGCTTTTGAAAAAATATCCGCAAGCCACGGAAGAAGACTTGAGCGCGGCGCAAGCTTTTGCGTATGGCGGATCGATTATTCAGGATATGGGCTACTACCCTTACGGCAGCCCATTCTTCAGCGACCTGACACATTACGTGCGCAGCGGGGACTTCGTGCAGGCACTTCTGCGAGACGCGCAGGACTTGACTGAGTATGCCTTCGCGCTCGGCGCGCTGGCGCACTACGCCGCTGACAATGAGGGTCATCGCATCGGAACAAACCGGGCGGTGGCGGTACTGTATCCTGGGCTGGGCAAGAAATACGGCGACAGCGTTACTTATGAGGACGGCAAGCTCGCCCACGTAAAGACCGAATTCGGTTTCGACGTGCTGGAGATTGCGAAGGAGCGCTACGCTCCTGACGGCTATCATGATTTCATCGGGTTTGAAGTGGCTCAGCGTGTTCTCGATCAGGCCTTTCGCGAAACCTACGGGCTGGAGCTGAAGAATGTGCTCGTCGATGAGGAAAAGGCTTTGAATTCTTACCGGCGGGATGTGAGCAAACTGATTCCCAAAGCCACGCGGATTGCCTGGCACCTGAAGAAGGATGAGATTAAAGACGACATACCGGACGCCACCAAGAAAAGATTCCTTTACAATTTGTCGAAGTCGAATTACGAGAAGGAATGGGGCAAAAATTACAAAAAGCCCACTCCGGGTGAAATCTTTCTGGCGTTTCTCTATAAGTTGATCCCGAAATTTGGCCCGCTGAAAGTCCTTCAGTTCCGCACCCCAACGCCGCTGACCGAACATATGTTCGAGGCCAGCTTCAATGCCACGCTTGGCCGCTATCGCAAGCTGCTGACCGAGACCGGGGAAGGCAGTCTGCAACTGGAAAATGACAATTTCGACGTCGGAGAGCACACCGGGCCCGGGAAGTACCGCCTGAACGATGACGCGCACGCTACCCTACTCGACAAGTTGGCGCAAACGAAGTTTGCGAGCATCAGCGCCGAGGCGAAAGCAGAGCTTTTGCGCTTCTACGCGGACCCGGATGCGCCGTATACGACAAAACGCAACGCCAAGGCCTGGGCTAGAGTGCAAACCGAACTCTTGCGGTTGCAGACGGCACCGGTCGCACCGCTTACCTCGAGGGCCGATGCGGTGTCGCCCGTGACGAAGCAACTCCTGTATTGGATTCCTGAGAAGACCGGAACAAAGTGTTCCTTTACCAGTAGGACTGCAGTTCATTTGCCCCGATGGCCGAGATAGGGCGGAGCATGCTGCGTCCCTACGGCCGCAACAGAACTCCCGACCATAAAGACTTTGCATTCGGCGCATCGAAAAAAACTGTTCCAGACTCGCCGGGTTCCTGCGGGACAATATAGAATTTTGCTGGAGGCCTCGCGCCTGAAAGATGAAGAACGTTAAGCCAATTCATAAGCTGCTGGCCGCAAACCGCAGCGAAATTGCTATTCGCATCTTCCGCGCGGCCAATGAACTTGGCTTGCGCACCGTGGCCATCTATTCGCAAGAAGACCGGCTGGCGCTGCATCGCTTCAAGGCAGACGAAGCTTATCAGGTCGGAGTCGGAAAAGGTCCGGTCGAAGCCTATCTGGACATTGCCGGGATTATTGCTTTGGCCAAAGAAAAGGAAGTGGACGCGATTCATCCAGGGTACGGGTTTCTTTCCGAGAATCCGGCGATGGCGTGCGCTTGCGAGAGGGCCGACATTGCCTTCATCGGCCCGCCGCCAAATCTTCTGGAATTGCTCGGCGACAAGACGGCCGCGCGAAGGCTCGCTTCTTCGGCGGGAGTGCCGGTTTTGCCGGGGACGGAAAAGCCGGTCAAGTCCGCAGCGGAAGCACAACAAATTGCGAAGGAAATCGGTTATCCGGTGATTGTGAAAGCGGCGATGGGGGGTGGAGGCCGCGGAATGCGCGTGGTGCAGGACGCGGCGCAACTCGATGCGCTGCTCGAGGAAGCGCAGGGCGAAGCGAAGTCGGCTTTTGGCGATGCTTCGGTGTTCCTGGAAAAATACTTGCCTCGCGCCCGGCATCTCGAGGTGCAGATTCTCGGCGATCACCACGGCAACTTGCTGCATCTTTACGAGCGCGATTGTTCCGTGCAGCGGCGTCATCAGAAGGTTGTGGAGGTCGCGCCTGCGGCCAATCTGGACCGAGGCATTCGCTCCGAACTTTGCGACGCCGCCGTACAACTAGCGCGCAAGGCAAAGTATCGCAATGCAGGCACCGTGGAGTTCTTGTACGACGTGGATTCGAAGAAGTGGTTCTTCATCGAAGTGAATCCGCGCATTCAGGTGGAGCATACCGTCACGGAAATGGTGACGGGCATCGACTTGGTGCGCTCTCAGATTCTGATCGCGCAGGGCCACGAGCTCCATGAAGCGCCACTGGCCCTGCCGAAGCAGGAATGCATACCGTTGTATGGCGCCGCGTTGCAGTGCCGCGTGACGACCGAGGATCCCGCCAACAATTTCGCGCCGGACTACGGAAAAATTTCGACGTATCGGTCGCCGGCCGGATTTGGGATTCGCCTGGATGGTGGAACGGCTTACGCCGGAGCAACGCTCACGCCGTATTACGACTCGCTCCTCGTCAAAACCACTGCGTGGGGCGCAAACCTGCCGGAAGCGTGCCAGCGGATGGACCGGGCACTGCGCGAGTTTCGCATTCGCGGCGTGAAAACGAACATTCCGTTCGTGGAAAACGTCGTAAATCACCCCAAGTTCCGGGGAGGGGAAGTTACGACCTCGTTCCTCGACGATTCGCCGGAGCTTTTCCGTCTGCCCAGCAGGGCCGACCGCGCAACGAAGTTGCTTTCCTACCTTGGGGACGTGATCCTGAACGGCAACTCGGAAGTGAAAGGGAAGCAGATTCCCAGAGAACTGGAAACTGCGGTTGCGCCCGCCGCGCCGGGCATGGTCCCGCCGCACGGAACGCGGCAGCTTCTGAAAAAGCTGGGAGCGAAGAAACTTGCGGAATGGGCGCGAAAAGAGAAACGTTTACTCATCACGGATACGACCTTCCGCGACGCGCATCAATCGTTGATGGCGACGCGCGTGCGCACCCATGATTTGCTCGCAACGGCCGAGGCTGTGGCGCAAAGACTGCCGAATTTGTTCAGCCTGGAAATGTGGGGGGGCGCTACCTTCGACACCGCGATGCGCTTCCTGCACGAAGATCCGTGGCACCGCTTGCGCGTTTTGCGTGAGCGCATCCCGAATATCTGTTTTCAGATGCTGCTGCGCGGTGCGAACGCGGTCGGTTACACGTCGTACCCGGACAACGTCATTGTCGAATTCGTTCGCGAAGCGCACGCCCAGGGAATCGACATTTTCCGCATCTTTGATTCGCTCAATTCCATTGACAATATGCGCGTGGCCATCGATGCGGCTTTGGAAACGGGCGCGGTTTGCGAAGCGGCGGTTTGTTACACAGGCGACATTCTCGACAAAGGGCGGCCGAAGTACTCGCTCAAATACTACGTCGCGCTGGCGAAGCAGCTCGAGAAACTGGGGACGCACTTTCTGGCCATCAAGGATATGGCCGGATTGTGCAAGCCGTATGCGGCGGTCGAATTGGTGAAAACGCTGCGGCAAGAGGTTGGCGTTCCGATTCACTTCCACACCCACGATACCAGTGGCATCAGCTCAGGCTCGGTTCTGAAAGGCGCGGACGCCGGCGTGGATGTCGCGGACGCGGCAGTTGCGGCGGTCAGTGGCGGAACGAGCCAGCCGAATCTCAATTCCATTGTCGAAGCGCTGCGCCACACGCCGCGCGATACGCAACTCGACATTGAAGCGCTCAACGAGTGCTCCGATTATTGGGAGACGGTTCGCACCTACTATTTGCCATTCGACTCCGGCCCGAAGGCGGGTTCGGCGCGGATCTATCAGCACGAAATTCCCGGCGGCCAGTACACCAACCTGCGCGAACAAGCCACGGCTTTGGGTCTGGGACATCGCTGGCGCGAAGTGGAGAAAAGGTACGCCGAGGTGAATCAGCTTTTCGGCGACATCGTGAAGGTCACACCTTCGAGCAAAGTAGTTGGCGACATGACGCTGTTCCTGATGGCCAAGGAGATGGCCCCGGAGGATGTTCTTGCGCTTGACGGAAAACACGATATGCCATTTCCAAATTCGGTGGTGGAAATGTTTTCCGGGTCTCTAGGAGTGCCACCCGGCGGCTGGCCAAGGAAGCTTCAAAAGATCATTCTGAATGGCCGCGCGCCTTTGAAAGGCCGTCCGAGCGCGAACTTGCCGCCAGCGGATTTCGAGCAAGAAAAAAAACATCTGGAAGAAAAAACAGGTCACGCTGTTCGGCACGACGACCTGCTGAGCTATCTGCTGTACCCGGAAGTCTTTGCGAAGTTCGACCGGTTTCGGCAGACGTATTCCGATGTCAGCGTCCTGCCAACGCCGGCATTTTTCTATGGACTCAAGTCCGGCGAAGAAATCAGCGTGGACATTGAGTCTGGAAAAACGCTGATCATCAAATTCTTAACGTTCAGCGAGCCGCATCCTGACGGCACGCGCACGCTTTTTTTTGAACTCAACGGACAGCCGCGCGAAATCACCGTGCGAGACAAATCGCTGCGCCTCACGGGGCGCACGCATCCCAAAGCGGATCCTAGCGATCCCGGCCAGGTTGGCGCACCCACTGCGGGCGTTATCAGTAGCGTGGCAGTGCAAGCCAATCATGCGGTGGAACGCGGCGCGAAACTTCTCACTCTCGAAGCGATGAAAATGCAGTCCAATATCTATGCGCCGCTTTCGGGGCAAATTGCGAAACTATGGGTGGCACCCGGCCAGCAGGTGGAAGCGAAGGACCTCCTGGTGACGATCGCACCGTGAGTTCCGGACAGCTTCGCAAACACGAACGGTTTCGGTCGCGGTTCCTGCGCAATCAGCGCGACCTTATCGTCTACACGCCGCCCGGCTATGCCGACCAGCCGGTGCGGCGTTTTCCTGTTCTTTATCTTCATGACGGACAGAATCTTTTTGACGGCGCGACTTCTTTTATTCCCGGACAAGACTGGCACGTCGGGCAGACAGCGGACGAGTCCATCAACGCTCGAACCGTCGAGCCGCTCATCATTGTCGGCATGTACAACACAAGAGCGCGGATCCGAGAATATACCCCTACGCATGTGCCGAAGCTTGGCGGCGGGCGCGCCGATCGCTACGCGAAATTTCTTATCGAGGAAGTGAAGCCTTTTGTGGAACGCGAATATCGGACGCTTCCGGGACCACAGCACACGGGCATCGGCGGCTCGTCTCTCGGTGGACTCGTGTCGCTTTATCTGGGGCTCCAGCATCGCACTATCTTTGGAATTATTGCCGCGCTGTCGCCTTCGGTTTGGTGGAACCAGTTGGTGATCCTACGTTTCGTGAAATCCATGCACGTCGGGCCGCGCCCGCGCATGTGGCTGGACATTGGCACACGGGAAGGGCCGCGCATTGTGCAAGACGTCGAGCGATTTCGCGACGTGTTGCTCGAAACAGGCTGGCGACTCGAGTACGACCTGCACTACGAGCGCGTCGAAGGCGCGGAACATAACGAGTTAGCCTGGGCCAAGCGAGTGGGTCCTTTTTTGCAATTTTTATATCCAGCCGCGCCCGGCGCTGTATAATCCGCGCTCTAGTTGAAGCCGCCAGAGGTACTCATGACAGACGGCCGGCCTCTCACCATTCTTTGCATCAGTTCCTACGAAAAGGGGCAGGAGTTTATCCGCACGTGCAAGGGCATGGGTTGCCGCGTGTTGCTGTTGACGGTCGAGAAGCTGCGTCACGCCGACTGGCCGTTCGAATGCATCGACGAAGTGTTTACCATGCCGGAAGAGCTGCCGCTTCAGAGCCTGATCTACGCAGTGAGCTACACAGCGAGGTCGCAGCCGATTGATCGGATCGTAGCGCTGGACGAGTTTGATATGGAGAATGTCTCCGCCCTGCGCGAGCACCTCCGCATTCCCGGCATGGGTTTGACCACGGTGCGGTATTTTCGAGACAAGCTGGCGATGCGCGCTCGTGGGAGAGAGACGGGGATTCTGGGACCGGAATTCGTGCACGTTCTGAACTACGACAACCTGCGCGAATTCATGTCCCGCGTACCCGGCCCGTGGCTGCTCAAGCCGCGTTCGCAAGCATCGGGAATTGGGATGAAGAAGATTCACAGGCAGGAAGAGCTTTGGCCCTGGCTCGACCAATTGGGCGACCAGCAATCCTTTTATCTGCTGGAACAGTTTGTGCCCGGCTCGGTCTATCACGTGGACAGCGTGATTTCCGAGAATGAGGTTGTGTTTTCGGAAGCCCATGGTTACGGCGCGCCGCCGCTTGAAACGTCGCATCAGGGCGGTGTTTTTACGACGCGGACACTTCCGCGCAACGCGGAAGAGACACTGGCATTGCAGAAAATGAATCGCGATTTGATTGAGAGCCTCGGCCTGGTGAGAGGCGTGACTCACTCCGAATTCCTGAAGGCTCATGCGGATGGGAAATTCTATTTTCTCGAGATTGCCGCGCGGGTTGGCGGCGCTTACATCGCGGATGTCATTGAAGCGGCTACCGGCATCAATCTCTGGCGCGAGTGGGCGAGGCTCGAAATCGGCGCAGGCCGGCAGCCTTATGAGCTTCGGACCGCGCAGCGCGATTACGCGGGAGTGATTCTGTCTCTCGCGCGCCAGGAGCGTCCCGACACTTCAGCCTATGATGACGACGAAATCGTCTATCGCGTCAACAAGTTTCATCACACGGGATTCATTCTCAAATCGGCGAGCCACGAACGGATACAACAGCTCCTCGATTCGTACACGCGCCGCTTCGCCGAGGATTTTCTCGCCACGCAGCCGGTTCCGGACAAGCCTGCACATTGATTGTTAATGTATAAAACTGTTCTTTACTTTCCGCGGGATTTCCCGCAGAATCCCCTCGCGCCATCCAGCCCTGCCCGAAAGTCTAGTAACTATCAGGAACAATGCGTTCAGAGTTTGTTTGCTGAGCGCCGCTGCGAGGAATTAAAGTTTCCATTACCCCCCGGGCGAAAATCTACGTGGGGCGTGCTGTCCCTTAGGGAGGATCGATGTGGGGTAATAAGAAACCGGATGCACCGCAAGCCGGGCAACCGGAACAGAGAAATCCAATTTCGAATCAGCCGTCGAGACCAACTCCGGCGGCCTGGGAGGATAAACCGGCAATGAGTACAGATGCAATGCGTCCATTAGGCGGGACCGCGGACCGCGGCACAGCGCGGCTCGGGGCAAGTCTGCACGTGAAAGGAGAGATCTCCGGCAACGAAGATCTGTTGATCGATGGCTCAGTCGAAGGGCTGGTCCAACTCGATGAGCGGAAACTCATCGTCGGAGCCACGGCGAAAGTCACGGCCGACATCATCGCCCGCGAGGTGGTGGTGTATGGCACGGTGAAGGGCAACCTGCGCGCCAAGGACAGAATTGAAATCAAGAAAGATGGTTCGGTTAACGGCGACCTGACAACCGCGCGAATCATGATCGAAGACGGCGCCTACTTCAAAGGCTCGATCGAGATCGACAAGAGCGAGCAGAAGGAATCCAGCAGCAGCCAGGCGTTTGCAAGGAGCTCTTCGGCTCCCGTGCCCGCGGGGGCTACGAAGGCGATCTAGTTTGTCCGCATGCAATCCCTTCTAGAGAGCGTCCCGACAGAGTTGGGGCGCTCTCTCGGTTTTTCATCGTTGACCTTTCCGTAGTCCGTATTGATCGGCGTGATACCTCGCGAGTTCGTGGCTATTGTCGAGCAAACTAAATCCTCTGGCAGTTTTGCGCTTCCTTAACTTTTTCCCTTTTTTGTTCATCCAAATTTAGGAGAGACCAAGAAAGGGAAATTCGCAGCGCGGGAACGGCGGTCGCCCATGCGCGCGAGTGCCAGGTTTGGAATGGAAACACAAAGGCTCGGAAACTCCGATTTGAAGATAACCCCGGTTGGTTTTGGCGCCTGGGCTATCGGGGGCTCCGGCTGGGAATTTGCCTGGGGCCCGCAAGACGACAAAGATTCCGTCGCGGCAATCGATCGCGCGCTCGAACTGGGCGTGAATTGGATTGACACGGCCGCAGTGTACGGCTTGGGTCATTCCGAAGAAATTGTTGCGGCAGCGCTCAAAAAATGGCGCGGTCCGCGGCCCTACGTTTTCACGAAGTGCGCGTTGCGCTGGGACGAAAAAGGAAACATTAGAAAGGAATTCAGCGCCGCGTCCATCCGCGGCGAGTGCGAAGATAGCTTGCATCGGCTGCAAGTAAAGACCATCGATCTCTACCAAATTCACTGGCCGCCGGAAGACAATGGTCCCGGCTTCGAAGACGCCTGGCAAACCCTTGCCGCGCTCAAGAAGGAAGGCAAAGTGCGCTGGATTGGCGTTTCTAATTTTAACGCGGCGCAAATCCAACGCGCGGAAAAAATCGCCCCGGTCACTTCTCTCCAGCCGCCCTACTCTTTGATTCGCCGCAAAATTGAAGACGAAATTCTTCCCTATTGCCAAAAGCGCGGAATCGGCGTGATCTCTTATGCTCCTATGGCTTCCGGGCTGCTCACCGGCGCGATGACCCGCGAGCGAGCGGCCGCGCTTCCAGCAGACGACTTTCGGAGCCGTAATCCGGAGTTCCGCGAGCCGCGTCTGTCCAAGAACCTCGAGCTTGTCGAACGCCTTCGCCAGGTTGGAGCGCGCTATGGCCGCGGGCCCGGCGAAGTAGCCATCGCATGGGTGCTGCGGCATTCGGCGATCACCGGCGCGATTGTTGGTGCACGCAACGCCAAGCAGGTCGAAGGCATCATGCGTGCCGGGGAGCTAAAGCTCGCGGCTGACGAGATCGCCGAGATCGATGGCGCCGCGATTACAGCCGTTTCTCGATAAAGTGAAACTCGGGACCGAGAGTTGAAGAGTTCTCAAGCGCGTAGATAATCCGGCCGCCAATTTTTGATCAACTGCTTGATGGCTTTGCGGGTTGTCACCCTTTCATCCAGGACCTTCCTCATCAGGGCGGGCAATTCATCGTCGCTGGCGAATCGCAAAGAAACAAATTGGTTCGCCGTCAGCTCATCGGCGCGCCAGCGCAATTCCTCCGGCAACACCCGCTCGTAACGCAACCGTTCTTCCAGCCGGATCAGGCGGTCCTGTACGGCCAATGCAAACAATCGCGCTCGAAGAGCCACCACGACCAGGGCGGCTGCAAGAAGCACTCCAAAAATTCCTGCGAATGAAAATCCCAAGGACCGCAGCCTCATCAGCGACCACACAAAGTTAATCCCCAACACAGGTAACGCGAAGAAGTGGTAAGAGGGCACATACCTTCCGTGATTCTTGAAACGCTGTTCGCTCATTGTTTCCTCCTTCTAGCCGCCCGCTACTTCGTCAGCTCATTCTTGAAAACCGATCCGTTGTGCATCACAAATTTCACGTGCTCCAGTTCGCCGATGGACTTCAGCGGGTCGCCAGAAACCGCGATGACCTCCGCGTACGCACCGGTAGCGAGCACACCAATTTCTCCCTTCATGTCCAGCATCTCTGCAGGCCGCGAAGTCGCTGACTGAATCGCATCCATCGGCGCCATGCCCATTTCCACCATCCGCTGGAACTCCTGCGCGATCGGCTCGGTCCACGGAATTCCGCCCATGTCTGTGCCAAACACGATCTTCAAGTGGGTCTTTAGCGCTCTTTTGAACGTGTCTTCGTGTACCGCGGCTCTCGCGCGATCACGCTTTCCGGGGGGAGTATCCGCGGGCGCCCAATCTCCGTAGTACGGCGAAAGCGTCGGGCAATACCACGTACCTTGGCGCTTCATCTGCTCGATTTGCGCATCGGTCATTTCCAGCCCGTGTTCGATCGAATCACATCCGCCGTCAAGCGCTCGCTGCAATCCTATTCCGTTGTACGCATGACACGCTACTTTCTTAGTCCAGCCATGCGCTTCGTCAACAATGGCCTTCAATTCCTCCACCGTCAGCGTCGGCTGCGAGACGAGCCTCCCCTCCTTATCCACCCACGATCTGTGCGTCATATAAACCTTGATCCAATCCGCTCCATGCTCCAATTGCTGCCGCGCCGCTTTGCGGGCCTCCACCGGGCCATCCACCAGCTGGGCTCCTTTCGGCATGTCCAGCTCCGGCGCGTAGCCTTCCAGGTTGTAGCCGCCCGTGGTGGAGATGGCGCGCGTCGCGCAAAAAAGCCGCGGCCCTGGAATCGTTCCTTCTTCAATCGCCTGCTTGATTTCGACGTCCCCGTAGCCTGCCCCTTCGGTTTCCAGGTCGCGCAGCGCGGTGAATCCTTGTTCGAGCGCCCGGCGCGCCGCAAAAGTCGCGCGAGCCGCTCGCAGTGCAATTCCCGCATTCAGAATATTCGCGTCGTAGCCGCCTTTTTTGGGGTCCTCGCCCCACAGGAAAATATGCGTATGCGAATCAATAAGCCCCGGCAACACCGTGGCATTCGAGAGATCAATCACGTTCGCGCCTGCAGGAACGGCTTCCCCCGGTCCGGTGACTCTGACTATCTTTTGTCCGTGAACAAAAATCAGTTGATTCTTCCGCGGAGTTTCGCTCACCCCATCGATGAGCGTTCCCGCACGAATCACAGTCAAAGCTCCCGACGTTTGCGGGTTGCTCTGTCCTTGCACATAGTCCTTCGCGGCCAACTCTAATATTCCTGCGCACAAAACCAGAATTGCCGCGCGGAAACTTCCGCTTTTCATCACACCCTCCTCACAACGCGCGTAAGCTTGCCCCAATCCTGCTTTCCATGCAACACCCGCGCGACAGCCGCGGAAAAAGTTCACGGCAAAAACGAAAAGGGAGCCGCACGGGCTCCCCTCTGGTAGATGTAAGTGCTTGCGAGCGTGCTGCTGATCGTCGATCGGCGGCTTCAGCTTGCAACGTCATTCAGGTCCGATTGCAATTGCGCGAAATCGAAACCCTTTGCGAACCCGGGCTTCTGCGCCTCGGGCGGCAGGATGGCGTACGCCTCGTCCACACACTCGTCCCACCAGGCCCAGGTGCCTTGCTGCGTGTTTCCCCAGGTCAGAACAGTCACTCCGTTCGAATCGTACGCCACGGCGTAAACCGCGTGCCCGTCATTCGTCAACGGGCCGGGCGTCCACGGTTTGTGATTGTCGAAGTCCTGAATGCAGTTCTGCTGGACCTGGAATCCCAGGTACACGCCGCCGAAGATTTGAATCGCTTGCTGCACGTGCGTGTGGTCTTTCGGGTCGATCTTCACGTAGGCAAGAATCTCGTCGGCGGCGACCGGATTCGCTCGCCAGTAATTCAGCACATCCAGCTCGTTCAAGCCGGTGTCCGGCCCGCCTGTAAGGTGGTAATACAATTTCCTCACTGCGGCCGTCGTCATAATTTTCTTCGTCTTCAGCAGTCCGCGGTACACGGTGATGGCATGCGCCACCGCCGCAATCGTGCAGTCTCCAATCGCGTCGTTCCCGTCCATGGGGAAAAGCTTCGCGGGATCCTTGGTCTTCAGGTTTTGATAGACCGTTTCCAGCACATTGTAGGAAGGTGGTGGCGCCGCGAGCCCGGCCTTTAGATAGTCTTTGAATCGCAGCGTACGATAGTCCGTCTTCGGTGGATGCTTTCCAAATCGATAGTTGGCCATCTCGGAGATACCCCTCTCTGGGAGCTAACCCTCTAGAATGGTGCCGCAAACAACCATATCGTTACACCAATTGAGTCGGATCGTGCGTCAAGGTTCGTTCCTTGGTGCGGTAACCGCTAGCCCGAGAAAACGTAGATAAGGTCAAACGCGCTGAGAGGCGGACTGCACCAGGGCTGAGTCGAGACAGAACTCCGGGCGGTGGAAGAAGGCGGGGAGTGCAGACAGGCGAAGCGCCAGTCTTTCGGGAGAAGCGGCGCGAAGGGTGACATGGCCGAGCTTGCGGCCCGGCCGGGAGACTTTTCCGTAAAAGTGCAGGTGCGCATCGGCCACCGCCAGGACTTCCGAAGGGTCAGGAAGGTCGCCAATCAGATTCAGCATCGCGCAGTGGGCCGCCGCGCCGGTCGAGCCAAGCGGCAGACCGAGAACGGCACGAAGATGGTTTTCAAATTGGCTGGTGATGGCTCCTTCGATGGTCCAGTGGCCGGAATTGTGGACGCGCGGTGCCATCTCATTGGCCAGCAGTAGGCCCTCGTGCTCGAAAAACTCGATAGCCAGGACGCCAACGTACTTCAGCGATTCGAGCACTCGGCGGGCTATGTCCTCGGCCGCGTGCTGCACCGGCGGCTCAAGCCCTGGAGCGGGCGCAAGAGACAGGCGAAGAATGCCGCCGCGATGATGGTTTTCGACAAGCGGATAAAAAGCAGTTTCTCCGCTAAGCGAACGCACTGCGAGGACCGAGAGTTCACGCCGAAAGGGAACAAACCGCTCGAGGATGAGATCATCCTTGGGAAGCTCGGCCTTGGCTTTAGAAACGTCTTCGGGCGTCCGGAGAGTCCATTGGCCCTTGCCGTCGTAGCCCATGTGGGAAGTCTTAAGCACGGCGGGCAGACCAAGCTGCCTCACTGCGGCCTCAAACTCCTCTGGCTTCGCAACAGACACAAAATCCGTCGTGCTGATGCCCAGACTGCGAAAAAGCGTCTTTTCGGCGAGGCGGTCTTGCGCGGCTTCCAGAGCAGCGGGCGGTGGGTACACGGGAACACGCTTGGCCAGGAATTTCGCGGCGTCCACGGGCACATTTTCGAATTCGTAAGTCACGAGTTCCAGCCCATTGGAGAATTTCTCGAGTGCGCCGTGATCCGTATAATCCGCCGTGACGCGCTGAGCAATTCGGCCGACGGGCGCTTCGGGGGAGGGATCGAGAAAGCGAAAATGCAAACCGAGCGGATAACCAGCCAGCGCGAGCATGTAGCCGAGCTGTCCGCCACCGAGAATGCCGATGGTCACCGGCGTTTCCCTTTCTGTGAATCTGTGAAAGGAATGGCCACAGCGGAAACGGAAGGATCAGGCTGCGCCATGACGCGGTCGGTCTGCTCGGCGCGGAATTTTCGCAGAGCTTCGCGAATGCCTGGGTGCTTATTGCCGAGAATGGCCGCGGCGAGCAGCGCTGCGTTGACGGCCCCGGCCTTTCCGATGGCCAGCGTGCCGACGGGGATTCCTCCTGGCATTTGCGCAATGGAGAGAAGCGAATCCAGTCCCTTGAGAACTTTCGACTCGACGGGAACGCCGAGTACGGGCAGAACGGTTTTCGACGCAGTCATGCCGGGCAGATGCGCGGCGCCGCCCGCCCCCGCGATGATAACTTCCAGCCCGCGCTGCTCCGCGGACGAAGCATACTCAAAAAGCAAGTCGGGGGTCCGGTGAGCCGAAACGACGCGTGTCTCGTGCGGAACGCCAAGGCTCGTCAGGACGTTCGAAGCATGCTCCATGGTTTCCCAATCCGATGTTGAACCCATGATGATACCGACGAGGGGGTTCGCGTCCTTGCGGTCGAGTTGGTTATTCATGGAAGGCGATATTTTACGGCTTTTTTCAGGGCGCCGCGACCTGCTCGCGTTGCTTCCAGTAGTGGCGAAGCTGGCCAACCAGATAAAGCGAGCCAGTAACGAAAATCGCATCGTTCGGAGAGGCTTGAGCAAGCGCCTGGTCGAGCGCCTGCTCGGCTGAAGAAATGACGGTGAAGCTGGAAGCGTGGTGAGAGGCAATTTCAGCTAGTCGCGGCGCGGAGATGGTGCGGGAAGTACGCGGCTCGGTGAAGATGACTTCCGCAGCATGAGGGAATAGCTGTCCGGCCACTTCGTCCACCGCCTTGTCGCGAAGCGCTCCGTAGATCATCCAGATTTTGCGTCCCGCGAAATTCTGATCAAGGAAATGCGCAAGCTCGCGCGCCGCATCGGGGTTGTGCGCGCCATCGAGATAGACGTCGGGGCTGGATTGGAGTTTTTCGAGCCGGCCTGGCCAAACCGTCTCGGAAATGCCTTCGATGATGTCATTACTTGAAATGCGGAAGCCTCGTCTTGCCAGGTAGCGGGCGGCAGCAAGGGCGTTCAAGGCATTCCGCAATTGGAAGCGGCCTGGCAAGCTCGGAGCAATTTCGAAAGAATCGCCGGAGGCAATTTCCGTCACGCGCGCACGGAAGTAGCCGTCCTGTGAAGATTCCTGAGTAATTTGAAATGCCTTCGCGGTTTCAATGACCGGACAGTGTAATTGATGGGCACGAGCCAGAATGACTTCGCGCGCTTCAGGCCGCTGGTCGGTAAGGACTACCGGCACATTCGGCTTAAGGATTCCCGCCTTTTCGCCGGCGATTTCCTTCAAGGAGTGGCCGAGAAAATTCTCGTGATCGAAATCAATGCGCGTAATGACTGTAACGACAGGCGAAAGAATGTTCGTTGCGTCCAGGCGTCCGCCAAGGCCGACTTCAAAAACGCCAAACTCCACGCGTTCGCGCGCGAACCATTCGAATGCCATGGCGGTCACGCATTCGAAATATGTGGGGTGCGCACGCAGCTTGCGCGCAGCAAGTAGTTCCTCGATGAGCCCTAGCAGGCGCGTGAAAATTGCCGCGAAGAATGTATCGCCGATTTGCTCACCGTTGATGCGCATGCGCTCGTTGATTCGCTCGAGGTGCGGCGAGGTATAGAGTCCGGTGCGAAAGCCCGCATGCCGCAGGATAGATTCAAGGAACGCCGCGGTCGAGCCTTTGCCGTTCGTTCCCGCGATGTGCGCGCTGGAGTAAGCGCGGTCCGGGCGGCCAAGCCGCTCTGCAAGGATGGTGATGTTTTCGAGGTCGAACTTCGCCGCCGCAGCCTGCGTAGGCGCCGCCAGCTCTCTGCCCAGACTCAACAAATACCGAACCGCCGCGTCGTGATTCATCTCAACCCATGAGCATTTCGAGCGCGGTGGCAAGGTAGGCTTTCAGCTCTTTGCGGTGGACGACGGCGTCGAGAAAGCCATGCTCGAGCAGAAATTCCGAACGTTGGAAGCCTTCCGGGAGTTTCTGGCGAATTGTTTGCTCGATCACGCGCGGCCCGGCGAACCCGATGAGAGCGCCGGGTTCCGCGATGTTGAGGTCGCCCAGCATCGCGAAGCTGGCAGTGACGCCGCCAGTGGTGGGATCCGTCAAAACCGAAATGTAGGGCAGTTTTTCATCGTCAAGCCGCGCCAGCGCCGCGGAAACTTTCGCAAGTTGCATCAGACTTACCGTGCCTTCCATCATGCGCGCGCCGCCGGAGCAGGAAACCGCAATGAAAGGCTGGCGCGTTTCGATGGAAAGCTCGACCCCGCGCGTGACTTTTTCGCCCACCACCGCGCCCATCGAGCCGCCGATGAATCCAAATTCCATCGCGCACATCACCACTGGCGTTCCATTCAACTGTCCCTCAGCCGTGATGATGGCGTCGTTCATCCCCAGTTTTTTCCGGGCCTCCTTGAGGCGCTGCGTGTAGGGCTTCGTGTCCACGAATTTCAGCGGGTCCGTCGAGGTCATCCCGGCGTCGTGTTCGGTCCAGCGCCCGTCCAGCAGCATTTCCAGCCGCGGCCGCGCGCCCATCTTGAAATGAAACTGGCATTTTGGGCAGACGTAAAGATTCGCCTCAAGGTCCTTGCGAAATACGATGGTGCGGCAGGACTCGCACTTGACCCACAAGCCCTCGGTGCGCACGCGGCGCTCTTCGGGCGGTGTAGTTTGCTCGATTGATTTTTTCTCGCGTTTAAACCAGGCCATGGAGAAGGCTATTTAGTCCTTAGTTATTAGTATTCCGTCGAGACGGACCACCCTTGAATTCCAAGAATGCGATCGTGGGCTCGCTTTCTAAGTTCCAGCCTCAAACCTCTTATGTCTAGTAATCAATTCCTCGCTGAGCCAGTATACCCTTGGTGTAAGGGTGTTTCACCTCGCGCATCTCGGTCACTAGATCCGCCAGCTCTACCAGCTTCGGATGCGCATTCCGCCCGGTACAAATCACGTGAACGCGCTCTGGCCGGTTCCTGAGTGCTTCCACGACCTCGTCCGCATCCAGCATTTTGTAGCTGATGGTGTAGTTGATCTCGTCGAGAACAACCAGGTCGTACTTGCCGCCGTAAATGGCTTCGCGCCCCGCCTGCCAGCACTCTTGGGCTAGTTTGATGTCTTCCGGATCGGTTTCTGCTCCGCCAATTTTTACGAAGCCGCGCCCCATCGGGCGAATCTCGAATTTGTCGTCACCCAGCAGTTTGGCGGCGTCCAGTTCGCCGTAGTGCCAGGAACCCTTGATGAACTGCACCATCATCACGCGCAGGCCCTGGCCCACGGCGCGAAACGCCGTGCCTAGCGCGCAAGTGGTCTTCCCCTTGCCCGGCCCGGTGTAAACCATCAGCAATCCCTTTTCTTCCGGCATAGTTTCTAACTCTGTCCTATTGGGAGCGGAAAGAGA
>DATFRZ010000004.1:0-20626 GCA_035262885.1 Candidatus Acidiferrum sp. | reverse complement strand
TGGCCCGAGCGAGACGAACCGAACCCGGTGAGATGCCGGAAGCGGAAGCCATCCGGCTGGCGCAGCAGGGTGATGCTGCAGCCTTCGAGCGGCTGTATCGTTTGCACAGCCGCCGCGTGTATTCGCTGTGTCTGCGCATGGTCAGCAATGTTTCCGAGGCGGAGGACCTCACGCAAGAGGCCTTCCTCCAGCTTTTCCGGAAGATTGCTACTTTTAGAGGCGAATCCGCTTTCTCGACGTGGCTGCACCGGCTCGCGGTTAACGTCGTGCTCATGAAGTTGCGCAAGAAGTCCGGTAACGAGACGTCGCTTGAGCAGGTGACCGAACCGGACGACGAGTCGGGGGGGCCTCGGCGGGATTTTGGCGGCCCGGATTTGCGCCTGGCCGGTTCGATCGACCGCGTGAATTTGCAGCGCGCCGTCGAACAGCTCCCGCCGGGTTACAAAACAGTGTTCATCCTGCACGATGTGCAGGGATATGAGCACAACGAGATTGCCGAGATTATGGGATGCTCCGTGGGAAATTCGAAATCGCAATTGCACAAAGCGCGGACGCGTTTGCGGGATTTGTTGCAGGAAGAGTTGCGCGCCCAAGCTCGGCAGGAACGTCACGCCGCGAGAACGCAGACGGCGACCGACGATTGAGTTACAATGAGCGCACTAAACGGGGTGCGGGCGATTCCGCCATCAATGTTTCAAGCAGTAGGGGCCAAAGAATGAGGAAAGAAGCAGAGCGAGCTAGCCAGCCGGTTGCGGTCTGCCTGAAGTGAGGCACTATGCAGTGCAGGGACGTGGAAGAGGTTCTGGAGCAGGAAGGCCTGGTGCCATTGCCGGAGGCAGTGCGCGGACACGTTGCGGGTTGCCGCCAGTGCCAGGGTTACATCGCCGATCTTGAAACAATCGTTTCAGCCGCGCAGGAACTGCCCGCGGAAGTCGAACCGCCTTCTCGCGTTTGGGTCGCCCTTCGTACTCAGCTCGAACTGGAAGGCATCATCAAAGAGGCCGCGATCGCGGCGCCGAAAGCGGAGCGTGTTTCGCGGTGGAGTGGTTTCGGCCATCTGTTCCGCGGCCGCGCGCTGGCTACTTTGACGGTTGGCGCGGTTCTTGCCGTTGCGGGCGCCTTTCAGCTCCGTCAGACCTCTGTACCTTCTCCTGAGCCCCGGGTTGCAACGCACATCGAGGCCATTGCAAAGCAGGTGAATCAGCAAGAAGTTGATCTCAGGAACATGCACCTTGCAAGCAGGTCGCCTGTGGACGCGGCCCTCGAACAAAATCTACAAGAAATCGACGGATTTATTGCTGACTGCGAGCGCCATCTGAAAGAGGCGCCACAGGACGATTTGGCGCGCGAATACCTCGCCGACGCCTATCAGCAAAAAGCGGAGTTACTTGCCGCGATGATGGATCGCGGAAGGAGCGTTGACTAACATGCGGACCAGATCGATGGGACGGAGTAAGACGTTGATTCTTGGCGCCGCGGCAGTGCTTGGCTCTGGCACGACCGCGATCGCTGCCACCCAGCGCACGGAAAAGCACTTCGTGGTGAATGGTCGGCCGATGGTGGTGATTCAAAACGTGGCAAACGGCCGCATCGAAGTGAAATCCACCAAGACCCAGGAAGTCACGGTCATCGCCAGTCAGAATTCCGACAGAATCAGTTTTGACATGGAGAAGGTGGGCGACCGCATCGACGTCACCGCAAACACTCTGGACGCTTCCGCGCAGCCGATCGATCTGGAAACCAGCCTGCAATTGACCGTGCCGGAAGAAACTGAACTTCAGCTCAAAACCGAAAACGGCCTGATTTATGTGGAGCAGGTCGTGGGCGACATGACCCTTGAGAGCGTGGCCGGTGATGTTCATCTAAAGGAAGTTTCCGGCTACATCATCGTCAAAACCACCGCTGGTTCACTGGTTTGCACGCAATGCGCTGGCAAGGTAGATTTCAAGTCCGTTAGTGGAGGGGCGCAATTCCTCCAGCCCGCTCTCAACCGGGTGGAGGCAAGCACCAGTTTCGGCAACATCCTGTTCGATGGGGATTTTATCCGCACCGGGCTTTACTCCATGAAAAGCAGCAAGGGCATCGTGGAAGTGCGTTTCTCCGGCAATGATTCCTTCGATCTGAAGGCACAGACCACCATGGGCACCGTGGACAATCAGGCCGCCGCGTATTTCAAGCCCGATTCGCATGGCACGATCCGCCGCCATTTGCAATCTTTCCGTTCATTGTTTGGCACCGTCGGCGCCGGCCTTGCCAAAGTCGAACTCTCCACCTACAGTGGTACAATTCGAATCTTGAAGCGCGACTAGCGCCGTTCCGACTTTTCGCCCTTCGCGCCTCTTTCGTGTGACAACTACACCTCCTTCGCGGGGCCTCCCGCGTGTGCCGATTCTTTGCCTCGCCGGTTTCATGGGTTCCGGCAAGACCACCGTTGGTACGCTCCTGGCGCGCCAGCTTGCCTGGCGTTTCGCGGATCTTGACGATCGCATCGAAGAGGCCGCCGGCCTGCCCATAGCGCAAATTTTCGAGCGCCTGGGTGAAGCCTATTTCCGCCAACTCGAAGCCGACCAGCTCCGCGCTGCCCTTGGCCGCGCTTCCGAGCTTAAGCAAGGAACCATACTCGCTCTCGGTGGCGGAACCTACGCGCAGCCCGGTTGCCCTGAGTTTTTGCGCTCCGCTCGCATTCCCGTTCTTTGGCTTGATTCCTCCATTGAAGTCCTGCTTGCGCGCTGCATGACCATGACCGGTCGTCCGCTTTTCCGCGACGAGGCCAGCTTTCGCGCCCTCCACGCGCAACGCCTGTCCTCCTACCAACTCGCCGACTACCGCGTGGACAGCTCCGGCGAACCGGCCGAAATCGTGGCTCAAATCCTCCGCCTTGGCATTGTTGCTGCTGGGGGAAACCAAGCCCATCTCGTCGTTGAGAAACCTCTTCCCTGAGAGAAAATAACCACGGGGGTACGACACGCCGTGAATGCCAAAATCGTCTACATCGGACTGACATTGGGAATGGTGGCTTGCGCGGCTTTTTCCTTCGCTTCCCAGAAAAAGGAAAAAGTCGCGCCGGGCGTCCTCATCCAGGACAAAGGAAAGTTCACCATCAAGCTAGCCGGGCAAACCGTGGGCCACGAAGAGTTCGACATCGCCCCTGCCGAAGGCGGCTGGCTCGCCAAGGGTACCTCTGACATCAAGCCGCCCCAGGGCGCCCCCAGCAAGGTCACGGGCTCGCTCACGCTACAAGCCGACGGGGCCCCGATCAGCTACCAGTGGTCTGCCCAATCCGATAAGACCAACGGCGCGCACATCATCTTCGCCAACGGCATCGCGCGAATCACACTTGAAATGCAAGGCGCGCGGCCATTTCAACAAGACCTCTCATTCAACAATCCCTTGATCGTCGTGCTGGACAACAATCTTTATTACCAATATGCCGTCCTCGCGCGCATCTACGATTGGGTCAAGGGCGGCGAACAGATTTTTCCCGTGCTCATTCCGCAGGACTTGACTCCCGGTACCGTAAGAGTACTCGCCACCGGTTCCGCAAGTGCCGACGGCAAAACCTATGAGGGCCTCAAAGTTAACTCTTCCGACTTAGAGATCCAGCTCCTGCTCGACAACAGCCATCGCCTGATTCGCCTGGAAGTTCCCGAAGCAAAGGTCTCCGTCATCCGCGAGTAGCGAGCGAGTGGTCGGCTTGAAATCTTCCTACGAAGAGACCCTTCCTCGGGCTTCTCTCCGGACTGTCTTTCTTGGCGACCCTTTGGTGCGTTTACCTCACCATATTTTTCGCTTGGGCCATGGATTTCCAGCCCGAGTTTCGCGGACTCTATAGATTCCGAGCGGACTTGTATTCCGGTCTTTCTAGGCTGGCGTTTGTGTGTCGTGTGGCGCTTCTGTGGCGGCTAATGCACAAAAAATAATGCGGCGCAACCAACTGGTCACGCCGCATTAAACTTGTCGCGGTTCGAACTGAAACTATCTTGCCAGCGGCCTCAGAAATGCAGGCTTGCCCTGTGTTCCAAACGGCTTCGCTTGTGCCACGAACGGTGAGGCTGGTTGCCGCAACCCATAGCCCTGCGGATGCACATGTGCGTGCCCCACGCCATTCGAATGGCCGGTTCCGATATGCCCGGTCACGTGGCCATTCGCGGGCGCGCTTTGCGGAAGCCGAGCCGGGTTACCGATAGGGCGGAGGTTCACCGGCGCTGCGTGAACGTGATCGCTGATGGCCTGCAGCCTCTTCAGGATCGACTGCCATTGCTCCCAATCCAGTTGTCGCAGGAACGGCCGCAATCCCTGGATGAATGGATCTTCCAGCAGCGCCTCGCCGTCCGATTCCGGGATGAAGAACCGGTTCAGGCCCACATTTAGAGCTTCCGAGATTTTCTCCAGCGTGCCGAGGCTGGGCGTCATTTGCCCGCTTTCAATTCTCGAGAGATAGGAGCGCGAGACTTTCGAGCGCGATTGCAGTTGGCTCTGGGTCATCGAGCGCGATTCCCTCAACTGGCGAATCCGCTGCCCGATGTTCTCCACAGTTTGCTGGTTGACGAGCATCTCCGAAGCTGGCTCAGCCGCCGCTTCCTCCGCCGGTGGCGAGGGAGGAATCATGAACTCCAGCCGCTGAGGCAATGCGCGCACGCAACGCCGGCAATTTCCCGTGCGCGTCCTGTACTGTACCAGTCCACACGTCTTGCAGCGGATAACTTCCCGGTCCATCTCGAGCGTGTTCATCTCGTCTTTATTTACTTGTGCCGACACCGGCGCTCCTTGCTGACGCTTTTTTCCGGCGTGCGGATAGGAGAGGAACGTCGGAACGTTCTCACAGGGGGAAGACAGTTACTGGCGCGACGAGAGTATCGTGCGAATCGCATTTTCCTGTCAAGAGTATTTTTGTACTTTTTTTCGATTCGCTCCTATTTTCTTCCCTCTTTACGCCCCTTTTTCGCTGTCCTTTCGTCCAGTCTCCCCGTCCACGTCCATCTTTTTCCGCCAAAGATTGTGCGACCACTGACGCGCTCCCATACAGCTTGTGGTTGCTTTTTGTCCTTTTTCCGCGCTATCGCTTTGGCGGAAGCGCCTTGCTCGACATGGGCGCGGCGAGAGATCCGGTGACCTACTTTAGATAACCCCAATTGTGAAGTTTGTCGGAATCTTCCGCCCAGCGGTCGCCAATGTCGGTTCGGTAGTACATGTTGGGTATCAGAATGTTCTTGATGCGGCCGTAGACCTGGGCCTGCGCTTGCTTCATGGTTTGGCCCGTACCGACCACGGCGAGCACGACCCCCGAAGTGCCGGCGATAAGCCACTGGCCGTTCACTTGTTTCACATCCTCGATATGCACCTGGTCGGGCGTGCCCCGTTTGAAGACGATGGCATTGTTTTTCGAGAAAGACTCGAACGTTGGCTCATCATCAAACGGAAACGGCGGGACAACAATACGTACACCGACTTGAAATCCGCTGCGTGTGCGCCATTTTGGCTCGCACCCATTCGCGAGTTCCCAAAATAGGTCGCTGATGGGTGTCAGGATACCCTCCTGCTGAATGAAAATCGTGGGATACCCGAAGCGCGAGGTGAACTCGAGGGGGTAGATGCCGTTATTGTTGACGATGCAATTCAGGTCGATGTAGCCGACATACCCTTCTTCGGCAAGCTTTGTCTCCATCTTCTCGAGAGTGCGCGCGAAAAGCGCGTTAGGCTCGCTCCAAAACATCGAGGTTCCCATTTCGCCGGTAGGAGGGCCGACGTCGCCTGGAAAAAGCTTCTTGTGCTCGAAGTTGATATTGATGGGGGTGATGAATTTCTTGCCGTTGAAGAAGGCCCCCACCGCGACCTCGACGCCGTTAATGCGGCGCTGAAGCTGAAACACCTTGATTTCATCGGCGAAAGCCTTTTTGTAAGCTTCCAGCATGCGGATGACATCTTCACCGTCTTCTTCCTCGCCCACAAACAGCCGACGCTTGACGTTTTGCGCTTCCCCGCTCGGTTTGATGACGTAGCGGTCAGGATTCTTCTTGACGAATTCGATCGCGGGATCGAAGGAGTCAAAATCCTCGTACGGAATAATGTTGACTCCTGCCTTTTTCAGCTCTTCCTGGCCAAAAGAGCGATCGTCCTCGAGCCGGTCTGTGTATTCGGTGCCGCCGATGACCGGCTTGCCCGCCGCGCGCAAAGCCTGCGCTTTTGCTCCTTGGCCGAGCGTGTCGTCAAAAACGACGATATCCGCCCACTCGACCGCGTCCTTTTCCCAATCCTGCGACTTGGGGACGAAACCGTCGGCGATGTCCCGCTCTTTTTCGTCTTTAATGTAATACCGTATGTCGTGCTCTTCCTTGAGCACTTGCCAGGCAATGTCGCCGATCAGGCCCGAGAGAGAAACAAATAGGAATTTCCGCTTGTCCATGAGTCCGTTACCGTCACCTGTCCACGATTTCGCTTCCCTTACACTTGCCACGAACAATGGCAAACGTATTGTTACATGAGCCTTTTATGGCTCCTAGACGGGCGCATTGGAAGTATCTCGGCTGACCGACTCTTCAGGCTCGTGCGGCGCGCCCTTCCCATCAACCGCGCTCTCCTCAAGCGGCGCAAACACGGCGGTACCGTCCCCCGGCGCAGAACTGCTTGCAAGCTGCATGAAATGTTCTTGCACCGAGAATCCTCGCCCGTTGCGAACTGCGCGGGGCAAAGCGTACCTGCCGTCCGGACCAAGAAGGCGCGCCTTTCGCGTATCTTGCAGATACCCAGGCAGGATTTCCGAGCAGATTCGCTGCCGAAGTTGCGGATCTTTGATCGGGAAAAGCACTTCGACGCGCTCGTAGAGATTGCGCGGCATCCAGTCCGCGCTCCCCAGGTAAATCTCAGGTTCGCCGTCGTTTTCGAAGTAAAAAATGCGGCTGTGCTCCAGGAACCGCCCGACGATGCTTCGCACGCGGATGCGGCCGCTGACGCCGCGGACCCCGGGGACAAGCGTGCATTGACCCCGAACGATGAGATCGATTTCCACTCCCGCTCGCGAAGCCCCATAAAGTGCCTGGATGATTGCGGGATCAATCACCGCGTTGACCTTGATGATCATCCGCGAGGGCTGGCCACGCCTGGCGTGCCGCGCCTCACGGTCAATCAGCTCAATGCAGGATTTGGCCATATCGACCGGAGCCAGCAGGAGCGGCTTGTAGCTCGGCTGTTCCGAGTACGCGGTGAGGTAGTTGAAAACGTTGTGGACCGCGGAGGTTATCTCTTCATCGCAAGTAAGCAGGCTCAAGTCCGTATAAAAACGCGCCGTCGAAGGATTGTAGTTGCCTGTGCCGAGGTGCGCGTACCTCCGGATTTTTCCATCCGGATCGTTGCGAACAATCAGCGCCAGCTTCGCGTGGGCCTTCAGACCCACCAACCCGTGAAATACTTGAACGCCCGCATTCTGGAAGCTGCGCGCCCAGCGGATATTCGTGGCCTCGTCGAAGCTTGCCTTCAGTTCCACGACCACGGCAACTTCCTTCTTGTCCGCCGCTTCCAGCAGCGCCTGAGCGATCGGTGACCCCGAGTTGGTTCGATACAGCGTCTGCTTCATCGACAAAACGCGCGGGTCGCGGCTTGCTGTTCTCAGGAAATGCACCACGCCCTCATAGGAGTCGTACGGGTGGTGCATCAAGACGTCCTGCCGCCGCAGCAGCTCGAACATGGAATCTGCGTCGTGCCCGAGGCGCGCATAGCGTGGTGTAAATGGTGGAAATTTCAGATCGGGGCGCGGCGTCTCTTCGTAAACGTGAAACAGCCGCTGAAGATTGACCGGCCCGTCCACTCGAAAGACCAGAGACTCGTCCAACTCGAACGTCGTTACCAGGCGCTCTACAATTTCGTGGTGCGCCCCGGCTTCAATTTCCAGCCTCACCGCATCGCCTTTTCGGCGAAGCGCTACCTGCGAATCAATGGTCTCGAGGAGATTGCGCGTTTCCTCCTCCTGCAGGTAAAGATTGCTGTTGCGCGTGATCCGGAACGCCGCCGAAGCAAGAATCTCGTAGCCCCGGTAAAGACGCGCCGCATAGTGCGACAAGACGTCCTGCAGAAATACGTAATGAACGTTTGCATTCTCGGAAGGCATGCGCAGCAGCCGCGGCAATGCCCGGGGAACAGTGACCACTCCGAAGTAGGGCTTGCCGCTGCCTCCTCTCCGGCGGCGCAGCAAGAACGCAATACACAGCACTTTGTTCAGGACGTGCGGAAACGGATGTGACGGGTCCACCGTGACCGGCGTCAGCATAGGGTTGAGACGCCGGTCGTAAAATGTCTTCGCGGCTTTCAGACCCCTGGCGTCCAGTTGGCCCATTCGCAGAACGCGAATCGACTCCTTGGACAGCGCAGGCATCAGCTCCTCATTCCAGCATTTATACTGGTCTCGAACCAACAACTGCATCGCCTCGGAAACTCTTTCCAGTTCTTGTTCGACGGCTAATCCATCTGAACCGATGGCCTTGGACCCGTGCTCGATCTGTTGCAAGAAGCTCGACACGCGCACTTCCACGAACTCATCCAGATTGTTTGCTGAGATGGCGAGAAACTTGACGCGTTCCAGCAGCGGATTGCCAATGTCGCGGGCCTCCTCCAGCACACGCCGGTTGAATTCCAGCCACTGGAGGTGGCGATTCAGGTAATACCGAGGGTTCGCAAGCTCTATTCGTCTCATCGGTTGTCACTTCAAGCCTGCGGCTCGCGAAAATGCATGAGAATCATGCCACGCCTTTTCCATGAGTTAGCCTTGGTTTTTCGACCCTGGTTGATAGTCGCTCCATTGCCACCCATAGCCCAACTTTGTTACGGCAGGATGAACGAGAAGATGGCGGGCTCTCCATCAACACCAAATCGACGTCCGCAGCGTATCGAAGCTTCAGTGGTCCAAAGTGGTCCGGAACCCCCGGTTCTGATCGGTGATCTCCGTTCTCTGATCTCAGCCCTGCGCGCTACACTACCTGTTCCCTTGAGGAGAACCTCAGCATGCCCACTCGCGATGACGCCTGGAAACTGCTCTGCGAATATACGCAATCCGAATCGCTTCGCAAGCACATGCTCGCCGTCGAAGCCTGTGTGCGCGGCTACGCTCGCAAATCTGGCGCCGACGAGGAAACTTGGTCCCTCGCCGCCCTGCTTCACGACTTCGACTACGAACGATGGCCCAACCATGAGCATTCCCCCGACCAGGGCCATCCCTCCGAAGGTGCGAAAATCCTCCGTCAGCAGGGCTACTCCGAAGAGATCGTTCGCGCCATCCTCTCGCACGCGGATTACTGCAACGTGCCCCGCCAATCTGCGCTAGAGCACACGCTTTTCGCCTGCGATGAACTGGCCGGATTTCTCACCGCTTGCGCGTACGTGCGCCCGTCGAAAAGCATCCTCGACCTTGAAGTCGATTCCGTGAAGCGCCGCATGAAAGACAAACTTTTCGCCAAAGGCGTCTCCCGCGAAGACGTCCGCAAGGGCGCCGAAGAACTCGGCATCCCGCTCGAAGGGCACATCAAGTTTTGCATCACCGCCATGCGCGAACAAGCTGAGGCCCTCGGCCTACGCGGCAACTTCCCCGGTTAAGCTGCTTCTGGGAAGTAATTCAGGCTAAAATAGGAATGAATGCTCACCCAAATTGAAGGCTTTGACGCCACGGCCACCCGCCATCCACGCCGCAAGACCAACGGCGTGAACGTCGGACAGGTCCAGGTGGGCGGCAACGCCCCCATCGTCGTGCAGTCCATGACCAACACGGACACCGCCGACATCGAGTCCACTCTTAAGCAAACTGTCGAACTAGCCGAAGCCGGCTCCGAAATCGTCCGCTGGACCGTCAACGTCCCCGAAGCTGCCGCCGCCGTGCCTGAAATTAAGAAGCGGATGCTCGATGTGGGTTGCCGGACGCCCATCATCGGCGATTTTCATTACAACGGCCACGTCCTGCTGACGAAATATCCCGAGTGCGCCAAGCAGCTCGACAAATACCGCATCAACCCCGGCAACGTCGGCGCAGGCCAGCGCCGCGACGAACAGTTTTCAACCATCTGCAAGGTCGCGCGCGATAATGGCAAACCCGTCCGCATCGGCGTCAACGGAGGCTCACTCAATCAAGAGCTGGTCATGCGCAAGATGCAGGAAAACACCGAAAAGAATCTCGGCAAAGACTCCGAGGAAATCATTAACGAGTGTATGGTGATTTCCGCGCTGGAATCCACCGAACTCGCGCTCGAATCCGGGCTGCGCCACGACCAAATCATCATTTCCTGCAAAACTTCACGCCCGCGCGATCTCATCACCGTTTATCGCAACCTCTCCGCGAAAACCGAGCAGCCTCTGCATCTCGGCCTCACCGAAGCAGGCATGGGCATGAAAGGCCAGATCTGGTCGGCGGCCTCTCTCGGTGTCCTGCTTTACGAAGGAATCGGCGACACGATTCGCATATCGCTCACGCCCCGCCCCGGCGGCGACCGCCGCGAAGAAGTCTATGCCGCGTGCGAATTGCTCCAGGCGCTGGGCCTGCGTTCCTTCGCACCAAGCGTCACCGCCTGCCCCGGCTGCGGCCGCACCACCAGCACCACATTCCAGGAACTAGCCGAGCGCATCCAGGGCTACATTCGCGACAACATGCCCGCCTGGAAAACGCAATATGAAGGCGTCGAAAGCATGACGCTCGCCGTGATGGGCTGCATCGTCAACGGCCCCGGCGAATCCAAAGCCGCTAACATCGGCATCAGCCTCCCCGGCACAAGCGAAGCCCCGCGCTGCCCCGTCTACATCGACGGCCAAAAAGACGTCACACTCGAAGGCACCTACGACGAACTCGCCGCCGCCTTCCAGTCCCTCGTGGACAACTACATCGCCAAAAAATACCCCCGCAAAACCGCCGAAATCATTTCCTCACGATAAAGGAACGCTCACCAAGATGAGAACTGCTCGTGAGGTCGCTAATTATCGCGGTAGGGATAGGCTCGCTGACTGGATTCGGCGGTTATCTCGCCCCGTTTCGAGGGGGGACAAGATACGAACCGCCGTTGGCCGAGGAGTCAGTCCCATGGAGTGGATAAAGGATTCCCTCGGACATTCCTGTGTTGGGAAGGGTGTCGCAAGGCTCCGCATGATACCCATCGTGGGCGTCTTTATCGCTTGCGTCTTCATAGGTAGACTACAAATGCAGGACGACCTTTCGCTGACGGATGGGAACGTCAAATGAAAATCACCAGAGAAGATGTGATGCGAGTAGCGGAGCTGGCCTACCTGGATTTGACGGAAGCCGAGCGGGAGACCTACCGCGCGCAGATTGACGAAATTCTGGAATACATCGGCAAGCTCAACGAGCTGGACACTACCAAGGTTGAGCCAATGGCCCAGGTTTTGGCCGAAGATCAGTCGGCAGACGCCACGCTGCGCGAAGATTTGACGGTGCCCTGTGCTGTGGCAGAGGACGTTCTGGCTCACGCGCCCGACCCCGAGCCGTCCTATTTCCGCGTGCCCAAGGTCATCGAGCGTTGATTTTGTACCGCCGGCCGGCGCATTTTCTGGCATTTGTAGGGGCGCAGCATGCTGCGCCCCAGCTTGGCACGATTTAATCAATTGAAGGTGTACGGGCGCGATATCGAAGTTCGCTGGCGGCAGCCGGCATATCGTGTCGTTCTGAAAAAAGCGAACTTAGCCATGACCACAACCTGGACCATCGACGCCGTCAAAGCAGCCCTCGCGGCAAAGAAAATCTCCGCCCGCGAACTCCTTGCCGACTTCTACAAGCGCATCGAAGTGAAGAATCCCGACCTGAACGCCTACCTCGCGCTCACTCCCGAGCGCGCCCGCCGCCAAGCCGACCGCATCGACTCTCTCATCGCCGCAAACAAACCACTCCCTCCTCTTGCTGGCGTTCCCGTCGCCATCAAAGACGTCATCAGTACGCGCGGCACAAGAACCACCTGTGGCTCAAAGATTCTCGAAAACTATCTCCCACCCTACGACGCCACCGCCGTTGAACACCTCGAAGCCGCGGGCGCGGTCATCCTCGGCAAAACGAACTGCGACGAATTCGCCATGGGCAGCTCCAACGAAAACTCCGCCTACGGGCGCGTCAAGAATCCCGTCGCGGCCGATCGCGTGCCAGGTGGCTCGAGTGGAGGCTCAGCCGCCGTTGTGGCCGCAGGTCTCGCTGTTGCTTCCCTGGGCACGGATACCGGCGGCTCCATCCGCCAGCCAGGCTCCTTCTGCGGTATTCCCGCGATGATGGGCAGCTACGGCCGCGTCTCGCGCTACGGTCTGATTGCCTTCGCTTCTTCTCTCGACCGCATCGGCCCCCTCGCCAGCAAAGTGCGCGACGTCGCCGCAATCCTGCAAACCATCGCTGGCCGCGATCCCCACGATTCCACATCGACGACCGCGCCCGTTCCCGACTACCTCGCCGAACTCGCCAAACCTCTCAAGCGCCCGCGCCTCGGTATCCCCAAAGAGTACTTCGGCGAAGGCATGGACTCCGGCGTCCGCCAAAAAATCGAAGCAGGCAGCGCGCTTTTTCGCAAACTCGGCTGCGAACTGGTCGAAATCCGCATGCCCCACACGGATTACGCCATCGCGACTTACTACATCATCGCCACGGCCGAAGCCGGCTCCAACCTCGCGCGCTACGACGGCGTGCGCTACGGGCTCCGCGTTCCCGACGATTCCCTTCTCGCCATGTATCGCAAAACCCGTGGCGCCGGGTTCGGCCCCGAAGTCAAGCGCCGCATCGTCCTCGGCACGTATGTCCTCTCCGCCGGCTACTACGACGCTTACTATTTGAAGGGCCAAAAGGTCCGCGCGCTTATCGCGCAAGACTTCCGCGATGCCTTCACCAAAGTGGACGCCATCCTGACACCCACTTCGCCCGTTCCGCCCTTCAAGCTGGGCGAACGCACGAGCGACCCGCTCCAAATGTATCTCGCCGATATTTACACCGTGACCGGCTCTCTCGCCGGTGTCCCCGGCATCTCCGTCCCCTGCGGCAAAATCGATGGCAAGTCTGCCGGGGCAGGCAAATTGCCCGTCGGCCTGCAAATTTTTGGCCCACCCTTTGGCGAAGCTCGCGTCCTCCAACTCGCCCACGCTTTCGAACAAGCCGGCGGGGCTGGAGTTTAGTTCAAGGCTACGTTCCGTCATTGCGAGCGAAGCGAGAAATCACCCGTGATTGTTCGTTCTTGTAGCCGTGGGCCGCTTCGCTTTATTCGCCTCATTGCGGAAGCCAGAGCCCCCCGTGCTATAGAATGAAAGTCATGTCCTCGCTTCAATCCATCTACGAAAATCTCGCTCGCGCTGAGAAGCAATTTCTGGCCGCCGCCGACGCCATTCCGGCCGACCAATGGAAAACCTGCCCCGGCGAAGGCTGCTGGTCCGCCGGCGAACTCGTCTGCCACGTTATCCAAGTCGAGAGCGCCATCATTAAAAACGCTGGCAGAGTGCTGCGGCACCCTCCAAAACCCCGGCCACTTTTGAAGCGCTTCCACGTTCCAATGGCGCTCGTCGAGTCTCGGCTCATCCCCCGCAAGACGCCGATCCCTCTCGACCCCGGCTTGGTGTGCGAAAAAGACAAAATGCTCGCGCAACTCCGTGAAGTTCGCCGGCAAACCAGGGTTTTCATGGAGGAAGCCGCGGGAATAGACCTGAGAAAATATCACATGCCTCACCCTTTTCTTGGCACTTTCAATCTCCGCGAGTGGTTCCAAGTGATAGCTGCGCATCAGATTCGGCACACGAAACAGATGCGAGAGATCTGGACCGCTCTACTGAAAACCATAACCACTCCGCAAAAGTAGAAATTTCTTTCCTTTCCCATATTTCGAACTCTTCCCGCTTCCCTTTCGTACTAGCTGATAGGTCGGCAAAAGAGGTGCAAAAACGCCTATTTGTCGCGGCTTTTAGAGGAAAAGTACTAGCCGGAAGGTTTTTAATTTTCGGAACGGAACCACTATTGCTCTTAATGTGCAGGAACAAATACGATGCTCACGGCATCTAATTTGAGGTGAGAACGTAAAATTGGGTCCAGATCCGAGGAGTAAGGTCATGGTCACGGTCAAGTCGAGTCAAAAGATCTTCACAGATTCAGAGGTTTCCAGCCTGACGGGCATCTGCGTGGAGCATGTCCACAATTTCGCCAAGACCCGTCACCTAGGATTCATTGCACGCGCCGCCGAGGCGGCCGGCATCAAGGCGGATCAGTGGCTCTTTACGCTTTCCGACCTGATGGTTTTGGTGACTCTGTTTCCTAAGTGCACCCACTAACGCCCCGGCGTTAGGCGGGGACACCGCAATTACCGTATTTTTTGCGGCTCTCTAGCATTTCTGGAGAGCCTTTCGTGTTTTCAGACCACCTCTTTCGCCTTCTCGTTCCGCCTTCTTTTTCTGCCTTCTCTTTCCTTCTGCCTTCGCTAACTCCTCTGCGCTGCAAACACCCTGGATGAACCTTGACCGATGGCTTGCGACCATAGAACACGGAGCGTATGCTGGCCTTTTGAGGGCAAACCGCGGCTGATTCCTATGCATCCCATTTCCCAGAAAGCCATGACCTCCCTGGCAAGCCTGTGCCTTTTCTTGTTGCTGGCGACCGCCACAGGGCCCGCGTCGGCACGCGCCGCCGTTACGGCGCAAGCGCAATCGGGCGCGAGCACTCCCCCCTCCCAAGAATCTGAAACTCCCACTTCGTCCCAAAACCGGGACAAGGCGTCCCAAAAAGGCAAATACGCCTTGCCGCGGGGCAAAAAGCTCATGCTGAAAGATGGCACCTTCCAGATGGCCCGCAGCTACGAGCGCAATGGTGACCGCGTCCGCTACTACAGCGTCGAGCGCAGCCAATGGGAAGAGATTCCCGCTGCCCTAGTCGACTGGGACGCCACCGCCAAAGCCGAAGCCTCCGAAAAGTCCGAGGACGAAGCGTTCGCCAAAAAGGTCCACACGCAGGAAGAAGCGAACCGCATGGACACCGTCATGGACGTGGACGCCAGCCTGCAAGTCGCTCCGGGCGTCTTCCTGCCGCCGGGCGAGGGCATGTTCGTCATCGACGGCAAGCACGTGTCGCAACTCGAGCAGGCCGGAGCCGAGGTCCGGGCCGACAAGAAGAATTTTCTGAAACAAGTGCTGGTGCCGATCCCGATCGTTCCGGGCAAGCGCAACGTGGACATTCCCGGCACGCGCGCCAAAGTTCGCGTGTCCAGCACGAACGTCGAGTTTTACCTGCGCGAAGCGCCTCCCGACCCCGAGCGCGACAGCCCCATCGTGAAAAGTAGCCGCCCGGGCGAGTCCGGCCCTGAAGTTGAGTTGGTGCGCGCCACGGTTAAAGGCGGCAAGCGTCAGTTGGAGTCCATCACGACTTACATGGGCGACCAGGTCCAGGAGAAGCGCAACACCATGTCCCTGCAGCGCTGGGAGATTGCTCCCACCGTGTACCGCTTCACCCTCGGCGAGCCGCTCCCTCCCGGCGAGTACGCTCTGGCCGAAATCCTCCCCGACGGCATGAATCTCTTTGTCTGGGACTTCGGCGTGGACAACGACGACAAGCCCCTTGCCAAGAAGTGAAGCGTCTCCTCCGAGCGGTTAGTTCTAAGTTGTTTCAAGTTGTACGTAGGTCGTTGGCCCACCACCTTCCTGGGACGTGAAGTAATCCTTTCACTCCGAAAGGGGTTTCCTACCAGGTGAAGCCCCGCTTTTTCGCATGGAGCTCGCAAAGCAGCTCTAGGGGTGGTGTGCTGGGGATTTGGCCCCCGCATCGAAATGCCTGGCTCGGCGGGATCTGACCGATTTGCTCGTTGTTGCGGAATACTTTGAGCGGGCCATGAGAGTGGGCTGTGGTGTCGGCTGCGGTGGTCGGGTACGTTTCTTCGGGAGCGAGCTGAGCAGCTATTCTTTCGCGGACGAGAGGCGGGAGCCCGCTGACTTCAAGGGCTGCGAGGGCCAGCTCGTTCTTGAGGTCGTCGTAGAGTCTGTCGGCCAGCTCTTTCTGGGCTTCATCTGTGAACTTGTCTTTGTGTAGCTTCTGGATGGCCGCAAAGATATTTCGGAGAACTCGTCCTCCGTGGGCTGGTGCTAGGAGGCCGCGGGTTTTGCAGGACTTGTAAGTCTTCAGGGCCCTGCGGAACGAATCTAGAGCGTCGCCGTGTCGCCCGTCGGCACCTGCCGCTTCGCCTTGGGCGAAGTAAAGGTTGTAGTAAGTGCGCGAATTGAGGTCGTCCTCGAGTTGGTTCAGCTGGGCGGCGTTGGAGTCTTTGAGGGTCTTGACCTCCGCCTCAAACTTCCTTTCTAGTCGGTTGGTCGCCTGGCTGAACTCATGCCGGATGCGCTGGTCGAATACCCTGAATCCGAAGAGACCGGCGAAAGCAATGAACAGTGCGAAGATGGCCGTGACCGCTTCTAGAACCCGCATTTCTGTGGTGTGGACCTTCTGGTAGTAGTCCTCGTAGTGTTGCTGGATTTTGTCGATGCGGTCTTTCTCAAAGGTGGCGCGGTCGGCCTTCTCCTCATCAGCTTTCTGGCGCGATTCGAGTGCGTCGATGCGGTCCTTGGGCCTCTGTTGTTCGATGCTTCGCAGAGACGCGGGTTCCTGCGCTGCGGTGAGTGGGGCGCCAGCTGTGAGGCCGACGAGGAGGACACCCACAGCAAGGAGGTGTTTTGGCTTCATGCTGTAACTCCTTCGGACCGGGTGATGCGAGGATACCATTCTGCGCTTCGCGTGCAGTGTCCAGGTGTCCAAAGCGTAGGCACGAACGCTGGGGTGAACGCTCTTGAGTATCGGTGACGGAACACTACCGATGCCGCGCCGTCGAGCGAAAATCCATTAGTCACGGGGGTTCAGGCGGAGCGACGGCAGTGCCACGACCACGCCAAAGCTGCCAAGAGCACGGAGGGGAGCCAGATCCAGAGTAGTTCGCTTGCGAGAACTTCGAGGCCGCGCTCGGTGAAGAAGCGGCTGACGCCAATGGGTGAAACCCGTATGGGGCGCCGCGGGAAAAAGTAGCGGTCGTTGTTGAAAGGAGAGATGAAGGCGACGCCGAGACCGCCGTCGGTCATGGCGTCGAGCTATTTCAGCGGAGGCTGCGCTGGAGCAAGGATCTCGCGGGGCGATGCTACCTCTTTTCCCGGTGCTAGTCGTTGGGGTACTCTCTGGGAACCCACTTTCGGGTTAAGTGAGGGGCAAGCCACTTGCCGGACGACGAACCCATCACGATGCTCCTGCACAGATTCGCATCTGGGGACAAGAGCGCGATCGACCGCTTGGTGCCTCTCCTTTATCCCGAGCTAAGAAAGCTGGCGCGAAGTTACATGCACAACGAAAAGGTGGGACACACGCTACAACCGACGGCGCTTGTGCACCAAGCGTACATGAAGCTCGTCAAACAGGATCAAGGTGACTTTCGCAGCCGCGCTCATTTCCTGGGCGTGGCCGCGCACATCATGCGCCAAATCCTGATTGATCATGCTCGCGTCCGCGATGCCGAGAAACGCGGCGGGAAAGCCGCAAAATTGTCATTGGAGCGGATGGACATAGCATCGGCCGATCGTCCGCCCTTGATTCTCGCTGTAGACGAAGCACTGACCGAATTGGCGCGGACCGACGCTTTGAAAGGGCAATTGATAGAGATGCGGTTTTTCGGCGGCCTGACGGCGGAGGAGTCAGCTGAGGTTCTGAACATTCCGGTGACTGAAGTGCGCCGGCACCTCCGCGTGGCTCAAGCGTGGCTCCTTCGCGAGTTGAACCAAGAGTTCGGCGGAGCTCTAGAGAAAGAAAGCTAACCTACTAACCCCTCTAACCGGGTAGATACCATGAGTCAAAAGTGGCAGCGAGTACAGAGTCTCTTCCTGGAAGCGGTGGATCTGAGCCCTGAGGAGCGGGTGCGTTTCCTTGACAGCGCCTGCGCCGACGACGCGGAAGTACGCCGGGAGGTCGAGTCGCTGCTCACGCACGACGGGGCTTCAGAGCGGCGCATCTCGGAAGCGCTTGCAGGCGCGGCGAAATCGCTGGTTGATGCGGTAACGCTGAAGGCGGGGACAAGAATTGGCGACTACGAAATCCATAAGCTCATCGGCTCCGGCGGGATGGGCGAGGTTTATCAGGCGCGAGACTTGCGCCTGGCGAGAAACGTTGCCATCAAAGTATTGCCTTCTTTCCTGACCAATGATCCCGATCGCCTTCGGCGCTTTGGACAAGAGGCGCGGGCCGCGGCCGCGCTGAATCATCCCCACATTCTCGCGGTGCACCAGATGGGCTTTTACAACGGCACGCCCTATGTGGTTTCGGAGTTGCTCGAAGGCCATACGGTGCGCGAGCTGATAAAAGGCGGACCGTTGCCGTGGCGCAATGCGATCGACTATGGAGTACAGATCGCACGCGGTCTGGCTGCCGCGCACGGCAAAGGCATCACGCATCGCGATCTGAAGCCTGAGAATTTGTTTGTGACAAAAGACGGGCACGTCAAAATTCTTGACTTCGGATTAGCGAAACTCTCCGATTCTCTCCACTCCGGCGATGCCGGTCCCGCAACAGAAATGGGATTAGTGATGGGCACCGTGGGCTATATGTCGCCGGAGCAGGTGCGTGGCCAGGATGCGGACTATCGCACCGATTTCTTCGCTTTCGGTGCGATCCTCTACGAAATGCTGTGTGGCCAGCGTGCGTTCAAAAAGGCGACCGCAGCTGACACCATGAGCGCGATCCTCAGCGAAGACCCGCCTGCCATTTCGCAGCTTATTCCGACCATGCCGCCGGCATTGCAGCGGGTGGTGAACCGCTGTCTTGAAAAGAACCGTGAGCAACGATTTCAATCAGCATCGGACTTGGCTTTTGCGCTCGAATCACTCTCAGACTCGGCGATGCTCGCACCCCTGGTCGAGACGGGGAAGGGGCGTTGGCGGAGCCCAGCCCCGCTCGGCGCGATCATGGGAATCGCTGCGTGCGTCGTTTTGCTGGTCGCATATCGCTTTCGACCGGCGATGCCATTGCCGCATGTCAGCAGCATCGTGCAACTCACTAAGAATGGTGGCGCCCGGCCTGGAGAGCCCCTCTATACCGATGGTCCACGCGTTTATTACCAGTGGAATGGCCCGCTGGCCACAGACTGGCAGCTCAGGCAGGTGCTGCTGAACGGCGATCAGGATACGCCCGTCGGCATTCCCGCAGGACAATTTCGCGTTCGTGGCCTCTCGCCCGATGGCACGGAGTTCGTGGCGATCTCTTTCATGGCAGGACAACCCACGGTCTGGAGAATACCTGTGGCAGGTGGCTCACCGCGCCGCGTCGGCGACCTTTTGGCCGACGATATCGCCTGGTCCCACGACGGCAGCTCCTTCGCTTATGTCCGAGGCAAACAGCTTTTCCTGGCAAAGACGGACGGAACATCATCGCGTCTGTTGGCCACCGCGCCTGAGGTTTCCGCGCAGGCGGACCACGTGCGCTGGCCCACTAGCGCGCCGCAAGTTTCGGCACAGCTTGACCACATACGGTGGTCGCCGGACGACCGCAAACTCCGTTTTACCCTTGTTAGCGCGGGGACTGGAGGCTCTCTGGTTTTCCAGACAAAGCAATCGCTTTGGGAGGTTGGCGTGGATGGCCACGACCTCCATGAGCTGCGCTTTAAGTGGCCCGCAAATGCGATGGCATGCTGCGGTGACTGGACCCTGGACGGGCGTTACTTCGTGTTTGAGTCGGATCGTGACGGCATCTCCAACCTTTGGGCATTGCAAGACAAGTCTGAATGGTGGCGGCCCGCCAATCGCGATCCGGTGCAACTAACTTTCGGGCCCGTGAACTATGACCAACCGGTTCCCGGTCGCGGCGGCAAGAGCATCTTTGCCATCGGAGTCCAACCAGGCGGTGAACTTGTTCGCTACGATGCCGGAGGGAAAGATTTTGTGCCCTTTCTCGGTGGCCGGTCTATCGCCCATCTTTCATTTAGCCGCGATCGTCGGTGGCTGGCGTATGTTGCCTACCCGGAAGGCACATTATGGCGGGCCCGCAGCGACGGTACGGAGCCAGTTCAGCTTACATTCCCTCCCCTCAGAGTCTTGGTGCCGATCTGGTCCGCAGACGGTGGGCGGATTGCTTTTCTTGGCATCCAACACGGGCAATTGGCTAAGAATTTCGTGATTCCCGTGGAGGGCGGCAATCCGGAACCCTTCCCGGTGGAGTCGTTATCTCAGTCAAGTCCGAGCTGGATGCCGGGTCGTGATGCACTCATCTACAGTCGAGCCTACGAGGCGGAGAATCCCGCACTTTTTCTCTTTGATCGCCAGTTGGGGCGCAGTGAGAAAATTCCGGGTACCGACGGCCTGTTCGGCCCGGCTTGGTCTCCGGATGGCCGTTACATGCTGGCGAACGATGCTTCCACTGACCGACTACTACTGGTCGACCTCAAGTCCGGCAAGCGTAAGGAAATCGCGGGCCCGGCGGCTTGGCCTACCTGGTCGGCTGATTCACAGTACGTTTATTTCGTGAGATGGGGAATCAATTGGATCTTCCGCGTGCGCGTTCCCGACGGGACGGAAGAAAAGATTCTGGAAGTACCGTTCCGCGTAGCTCCATGGCCTTTCACGGTAGCGCCTGACGGCTCCCTGATCCTGCTGCGAGAGCATGGCCGCTACGACGTTTACTCGCTAT
>DATFRZ010000003.1:0-12177 GCA_035262885.1 Candidatus Acidiferrum sp. | reverse complement strand
CGACAAGTGTTCGTTCTTGCATAGAGTGTTGCCGGGCACCATTCCGAGGAGGTCTCGGTAAAAATGCACCGCTGTCTCCAGGCTTGTGACATGAAAACGGACATGCGAAATGCCGAGGATAGGCGGCCTGGGACGATTGTTTTGTCCAGCGGCGGATACCGCGATGCACAAACCTACGAGCAATGGCGCGAGAGTTCTATTCATGGGTTCACCTTAGGAGCCGGGCGCAGAACGAGATTTTAGCTTACGAATTTCGTCGAGGCGAAGTCGGAGACGCTGCTCGAGGCCCTGGTCGGTGGGATGGTAGTAAGTACGGCCGGCCAGATTCTCGGGAAGGCAGGACATGTCGGTGACTTTTTCCTCGAAATTGTGTGCGTACTTGTAGCCTGCGTCGTAGCCGAGATTCTTCATGAGGCCGGTGGGTGCGTTGCGAAGATGCAGCGGGACGGGCTCGGCTTCGGTTTTGTGCACGTCTTCGGTGACCTCGATGTAGGCCGTTTCGAGTGCGTTGGATTTGGGCGCGAGTGAAAGATAGACGGCGGCTTGCGCGAGCGCGAGATAGCCTTCGGGCGGGCCGATGAAGTGGAAAGCGTCTTTGGCGGCGATGGTGATGGCGAGCGCGCCAGGCTCGGCGAGGCCGACGTCTTCGCTGGCCATACGCACCATGCGGCGTGCGATGTAAAGAGGATCTTCGCCAGATTCGATCATGCGCGCGAGCCAGTAGAGCGCGGCGTCGGGATCGGAGTTACGTACGGATTTGTGGAGCGCGGAGATGAGGTTGAAGTGCTCTTCACCGGCTTTGTCGTAGCGAAGGAGTTTGCGCTGGAGAATGTCTTCGAGAAGTTCGGAAGTGATGACTCGCGAAGCATTTTTCTCGGGACGCGTGCTTTTGACGGCGAGTTCGAGGGTGTTGTAGGCGGCGCGGGCATCACCGTTGGCAAAAGAGGCGATGCGAAAGAGAACGTCCTCGGAAACTTCAACGGATTCGTTTCCGAAGCCGCGTTCGTTGTCGGCGAGGGCGCGGCGAAGGAGTTCGACGATTTGAGGCGTGGCGAGCGGTTCGAGGACGTAAACTTTGGTGCGGGAAAGAAGGGGGGAGATGACCTCGAAGGAGGGATTCTCCGTGGTCGCGCCAATGAACGTAATGTGGCCGGCTTCAACGTGAGGGAGAAAAGCGTCCTGCTGCGCTTTGTTGAAGCGATGGACCTCGTCGACGAAAACGATGGTGCGGTAACCGGAGCGCACTTTGTATTCGGCCGCGGCCATGACGTCTTTTATTTCCTTGATGCCGGCAAGGACCGCGCTGAAAGAGACGAAGTCGGCGTGTGTGAGGCGGGCGATGAGACGTGCGAGCGTGGTTTTGCCGCAGCCGGGAGGTCCCCAGAAGAGCATCGAGCCGATGTTGTCGTTTTCGATTTGCAGGCGCAGCGGCTTCCCGGGGCCGAGGAGTTTTTCCTGGCCGATGAATTCGTCGAGAGTGCGGGGACGCATGCGCTCGGCGAGCGGCTGGTTGGCCGTTAGGACGTCGGCGTTCGCGGCGGAGGCCGGCAGTTTGGAGAAGAGGCTCATAGCAAGCGTTCAGTTTAGACCAGTCGTGGGTCTGGAGGTAAATCCTCAAAAATATATGCTGACTTGGATGCAGGCCCACATAAGAAAGGCTGCTGAGACGCCTGTCTGGCATGTGAGGTAAGATCCACACCATTAACGCCATGGCCAGAAGAGCAGCTAGACTGCAAAAGGAACCACAATCTCGGAAGGCCAGAACTGCAGAATTGGCATGGCGCCAAACCCAACGCAGAAGCAAAGAATCGAAGGGTAAGTTCGATTGTGCCCGCGACGTGACAGGTTAGAACGATCGTCATCGCAACCAGAACGGCAAAGGAACCGAGTGGCAGGGCCAGGTTTTGAAGGCGCTGAGCAGAGGTTGCGGACTCGTTCAGTGCTGAGAGTTGCGCTGGCGGGCGGCTTCGTAGAAGACGACCGCGGCGGCCGCGGCGGCGTTGAGGGACTCAACGCCGGTGGCCATGGGAATGTGAATGCGTGCGTCGGCGCTGCGCTCGATTTCTTCGGGGAGGCCAGCGCCTTCATTGCCGACGAGAAGGGCCATGGGCTGGCACCAGTCCACTTGCCAGGGGGCGAGAAGGGGAGACGCGTCCTTGTCGAGATGGGGCGCAGCGTCCTGCGCCCCTGCAGAAGGAGAGGAGCCGGGCTTATCGCGCACGCTGGAGGCCAGCGTGCGGATGCCGGCGATTTTGAATTGTGTCAGGAGAATGGGGAGGGACATTCCTGCGAGTATCGGGAGGTGAAGGGCCGCCCCAGCGGAGGCGCGCAGAGCCTTCGGCGAAAACGGGCTGGCGGTGCCGCTGACGCCGGAGGCAGCGGTGGCGGCGCCTGTCGCTCCAAAAGCGGCGGCCGTTCGCAGGATCGTTCCGACGTTGCCAGGATCCTGCACGCCCGCGAGGACCACAAGCAGCTGACCGCACGCGGGACCGGCGCTGTTCACAAGGTCGTCGAAGGAAGCTTCACGCGGTTTTACCAGGGCGGCGACGCCTTGCGGGTGCTCGGTGTCGGCAAGGCCTTCGAAGAGGCGGTCGGTGGTGCGCAGGGTGGGAAACGCCATCTCAGGGCGGTCGATCAGAGGCGCGAGGCGTTGGTGATGGCGCTGACCGGATTCGCTGAGGAGCACAGCCCGGATGGGACAGCCAGAGCGCAGCGCTTCTTCGACGAGGCGCACGCCTTCGACTCCCACGAAGCCGGATTCCGTGGGCAAACCGCCGCGGAGGGCCATGCGAAACTCCTTGAGCCAGCGATTGTCTCGACTGGCGAGGATTGCCGACTTGTCGCTTGGGCGAACGTTTCGCGCGGGTTTACTTGGAGTAGCCATAGCTTGGAGGTTAGCAAATTCTTGGCACAGGGCGCTAAACTCTCGGGCGATGTCAAACGATCCGCAGACGCGGATGGACGAGCTTGACGCAAGAGCCGATCGGAGCGGCTACCTGGCGCTGGGTGGTATTTCCTTTTTCTTTGACACTTTTCGGACTCTATGCAGCTATTCGTACTCCAGCTCACGACTGGAATTTCGTGTATGTTCCTGCTGGATCGTTGGCTCTTGTGGTGTTTTGGTTGCGTTCCGTTCGGCTGCGAGTTGTGGATGGGGAGCTTTCCTACAAGACACTTTTTGGGACTCGCAGAATCAATCTTTCCGATATCGAAAGGGCCGAAACGCGCTTGTTCGGAACAAGCAAGGGCAAATATCGAGCCCTAATCGTTTATCCCCGTGCGGGGAAGATGCAGAAGGCAATCCGTGTGAATATCAAGGTCTTCTCCCGGGAAGACCTGGGGCGGCTTTTTGATCTTCTTGGCTCTAAGTTCCAGGGCCCGCGTCGCATCGGAGTCTATACCGACGAAAGCGTTTAGTGCGAACGCGATGCGGCGTTTGAAAGCGCTGTGGTATTGCGCGGGGGAGAACGGGTGTGGTAGCGTCGGCGAAATACGGGCAGCGCGAAGGGGAGCGCTGCGAGGTGGCGGTACGTCTTCGCCAAAGGCCAAACCATTGCCGGCTGAACTGCTGCGCGTGAATCCAATCAACCCGGAAGTCGAAACGCTGCGGTATGCGGCGGACTTTCTCTCGCGCGGAAGTGTCATCGCCATTCCCACGGACACGTTTTACGGGCTGGCCGCGGACCCGTTCAATCTGGCGGCCGTGGAAGAAATCTACCGCGTGAAAGGGCGGCCAGACCAGCGGGCGCTGCCGATTCTGGTGAATTCGATCGAGCAGGCGGTGGCGCTGTCGCGAGGTACGCCGGGAAGCTTCATGCGGCTGGCGCAGAAGTTTTGGCCAGGCGCGCTGACGCTGGTGGTGAATGCGTCGCACAAGATTCCGCTGAAGGTGACGGCGGGGACGGGCCGCGTGGCGCTGCGCTGGCCGCGGAGCGAAGTAGTACGTGGCTTGATCGAGCAATTCGACGGGCCGGTGACCGGAACGAGCGCGAACATCTCAGGGTTTTCCTCGTGCGCGAGCGCGGCGCAAGTGATGAAGCAACTCGGCTCGCGTGTGCCGCTCGTGTTGGATGCGGGAGAGACGGGCGCGACGCTGCCATCCACGATCGTGGAGTTGAATGGAGATGCGTGGAAGATTGGGCGCGAGGGTGCGGTCCCGGTGGGGGAGATTGAGAAGGCGATGAAAGAAAGGTGAGGAAGGGATTAGGGACGGAGATAAGGGATGAGTGGCGCATGATTGGCGGAAGGTCCTGCATCGGCATTTTGTGTTGCTCGCACGGGGCTCGGTAACGTGACATCAAGCCAGAATTTCCTCGCTTCGCTCGGAATGACACACAAAAACGGTGCGGCTAGTGGTCGACAGGATGAAGGGCGGCGAGGAAGGCCGTCGAGGCGCTGGGATTGCGAGTCGGCGGCGAAGCGTGTGCCGAGGTTGGTGGGATTGCATTCGATGAGGAATGGTGAGAGTTGGTGGATCGCGGTTGGGTTGAGAGCAGACCGCGACGAAACATGCGATTGAGGCGACCAGAAAGGTGACCAGTGGCCCCTCGCAAACGACGCTCGGGTCAACGAGTGGTGGGCGGGCGGGAGAGAGAAAGAGATTTTAACAGAGAGGGCCCAGAGTTCGGCGACCAGAGAGTGCAGAGAAGAAAGGGATTCCTCGGCCTCAGCAAACGCGGCCTCGCAATGACAAGATCTTCAAGGCGTCAGCGGGGCGGGGCATAAGAGATTTTACCGAGGATGGCGGGCGCGCGCGCGCCAGTGGCGGAAGGAAGATTCGCCGGGCGCTGATGAAACGTTTCGTACGCGAGAAGAGCGAAGGCGAAAGCCTCTTTGGCGTCTGCGGGGATGCCGAAGTCCGAGGACGGCAGCACTTCGGCTTCGGGGAGAGCCGCGGAAAGTTGGGCGAGGATGAGCGGATTGCGGGCGCCGCCGCCGGAGACGATGAGCTGGAGGATTTTGTATTTGCGGGGAACGAAGCGGTGGAGGGCGTCCACCACAGAGAGGGCGGTGAAAATGGTAGCAGCGCGGACGAGATCGGCGGGCTTGGCGTGATGGCGACGCCCTAAGACTACGACTCTTTGCACATAAGCGCGGCCATAGTATTCGCGGCCGGTAGATTTGGGCGGCGAGAGTTTCAGGTAAGGATCACTCATTAATTCGTTGAGAAGACCGGGAATCGAGCGGCCCGAGCGAGCAAGGCGGGCGTCTTTGTCAAAGAGCTTGTGGCCGTGTGTGAAATGCTGGACCAGGGCGTCGATCAGCATGTTGCCCGGGCCAGTGTCGAAGGCGAAAACTTGCGAAGGCTTCGCGTTGGCGGGGATGACGGTGATGTTGGCGATGCCGCCTAGGTTGAGGGAGACGCGACCGAGTTTGGGATGGCGATAAAGAAGGTAGTCGACGTAAGGAACGAGGGGAGCGCCTTGGCCGCCCAGTGCCATGTCAGCGGGACGAAAATCGGAGACGGTGGTTATGCCGGTGCGGGCCGCGATGACGGAGCCTTCACCGATTTGAAGAGTAGAGCCGGTCGGCTTACTGAGATAGGGCGCGGGCTGACCTTGATGGAAGATCGTTTGGCCGTGATTGCCAATGAGGTCGATGCGCTTAGGGGCGATCTTGAATCTTTTGCAGGAAGCAAGGACCGCGTCGGCGTAAATGTACCCAAGGCGGAAATTCAACTGGCTCAGTTCTCCAGCGGAAATCGGTTGTTGCTCGGCTACGCGAAGAATTTCCTTGCGCAACGTGGCAGGAAATTGAAACGAAGTGTGGCCGAGCAACTTGGCGCTTAGATCTGGCGGCGCCCCGGAGACGCCAGCTAGAGCAACGTCAATACCGTCGGCAGAAGTGCCGGACATGAGGCCGACGACCATGAGCGGCTTGGAAGTCATTGCAGGAAAGTTTTAACACAGAGGGCCCAGAGGACACGGAGAAATCAAGAGATCTGTTTCTTTAATTCGGCGAGGAGGTTGAGGGCGTCGAGGGGTTTCAATTGATCGAGGTCGGCGTCGCGGAGCTTGTCGAGGACGGCGCGGTCGAGCGGCGTGAAAAGGATTTGTTGATGGCCGTTGCTTCCGGGGCCTTCGCCTGACACCCCGGGAGAAAGCGTTTCGCTGAGTTGATGCTCGCTCTGTTCGTGGCGCTTCAGGACTTCCCGGGCGCGCTCGATGACGCTCCGCGGAAGGCCAGCAAGGCGGGCAACCTCGATGCCGTAGCTTTTGTCGGCGCTGCCGGGCTCGACGCGGCGCAGAAAAATAATTTCGCTGGGCGTCTCCTTGACGGAGACGTGAACGTTTTTCACGCCGGAAAGCAGATCCGCTAGTTCGGTGAGTTCGTGATAGTGCGTGGCGAAGAGCGTGCGCGCTCGAGTGTGCTTCTGCAGATGCTCGACGACCGCCCACGCGATGGAGAGGCCATCAAAGGTGGCCGTGCCGCGGCCAACTTCGTCAAGGAGGACGAGACTGGAAGGCGTGGCGTAATTAAGGATGGCGGCGACCTCGCTCATCTCGACAAGAAAAGTGGAGCGACCGCGGGCAAGGTTGTCGCTAGCGCCAATGCGGGTGAAGATGCGGTCGGTGATCGGGAGCTTCGCCTGGCGTGCGGGAACAAACGAACCCATCTGCGCCATAAGAATAATCAGCGCAGCCTGGCGAAGATAGGTGGACTTGCCGCCCATGTTCGGGCCGGTGATGAGAAGCAGTTGTTGGCGTCCCGGCTCGAAGCAGAGATCGTTGGGGACAAAACGCTCGCCGCGCTGGCGCAAAAGCTCTTCGATAACTGGATGGCGGCCGCCGATGATGAGCAATTCGCCGATGGAATTGAATTCGGGACACGCGTAGCCGCGGTCGGCCGCAAGCTTGCCAAACGCGGTCAGAACGTCAAGCTGAGCAACGGCCGAAGCCGTGCGGCGCAAACGAGCGGCCTTGGCCGCAACAGACGAACGGACGTCAATGAAGAGCTGGCGCTCGATTTCCAGAATGCGTTCGTCCGCGGCCAGGATTTTGCGTTCGTATTGTTTTAGTTCGAGCGATGTAAAGCGCTCGGCGTTGACCAGCGTTTGTTTGCGCTCGTAATCGGCGGGCGCGAGATGCAGGTTGGGCTTGGAAATCTCGATGTAGTAGCCAAAAACCTGGTTGAACCGGATTTTCAGCGAGCCGATGCCGGTGCGCTTGCGCTCGCGCTCTTCCATGGCGGCGATGATTTGCTTGCTGTCTTTGCTCAATGTCCGTAGCTCGTCGAGTTCAGGGTGATAGCCGCCTCGAATGATGCCCGGATCTGTGGCCAGGACGGGAGGATCATCAGAAATGGCGCGTTCGAGGCGGTCGCGGACGTCGGCTAGTTCGTCGATTTCGTCGTGGAGACGGCGAAGGAGGTCACTTCCCCCCACGGGTGGCGGCGTGACGAAGTTTTTCAGCACCGGAAGCTGGCCGAGCGATTTGCGCAGCGCCACGAGTTCGCGGGGAGTCGCGAGACCCAAGGTGATGCGGCTGGTGAGGCGCTCGAGATCGAGGATCCCGCGCAGCTCTTTGCGGATTTCTCCGCGCACGACTGTTTGCTGAACCAAATGAGTCACCGCAGCGAGGCGCGCCTCGATGGTGTCGCGGTCAATCAGCGGGCGCAGGAGCCAGGAGCGCAGCAGGCGCGCGCCCATGGCCGTGACGGTGACGTCGAGAGCTGCGACTAAGGTTGTAGGGCCTGACGAGCGGCCGGGCTCTTCGGAAAAAATAGGATTGAGCAGTTCGAGATTGCGGACCGAAACGGGATCAAGGAGGAGCGTGTCATGATGTTCGTAGTAGCGGACACGATCGAGATGGCCTAGAGCTTCGACGCTGGGAGCGTCGGGCATTTCGCGGGCTTCACCGGAGCGATCACCGCGCGCCGCGTTTTCGCGCAGGTAATGAATGATGGCACCTGCGGCGGAGAGCGCTTGCGGATGATCATCGAGGCCAAAGCCGGTAAGTTCCGCCACGCCAAACTGTTCACGCAGGATGCGCTCGCCATAGTCGCGCTGAAAAGTCCAGTCTTCCAGGCGCGATTCAATGCCGCCCGTGCCTTCGAGAAGGGAAGTCTTCGCCGTTTCGAAAAGCTGTTGCGGGCGGGGAAGAAGAGTCTCGCGCGGGTGAAGTAGCTGGAGTTCGTCGCGCAGCGCTTCCTCAGCGCGAGGACCGGAAAATTCCGTGGCCTGGAACTCGCCGGTAGAAAGATCGACAAACGCGAGCCCGATGGGCGAACCGGAAGGATGCGGCGCGACCGCAGCAAGAAAATTGTTTTCACGAACGTCAAGGACGCCGAGATCCGTGGCGGTGCCGGGCGTAATGACGCGCACGACTTCGCGGCGAACGAGCTTTTTGCCCGGGCCGGGCTGTTCCATCTGATCGCAAATGGCAATTTTGAAGCCAGCGCGAATTAATCGCGCGACGTAAGCTTCCGCGGCGTGGTAGGGAACGCCACACATGGGAATGGGCTGGCCTTTTTCTCGATTGCGCGATGTGAGGGTGATTTGCAGCTCGCGCGAGGCAATCATGGCGTCTTCGTAAAAGAGTTCGTAGAAATCGCCCAGGCGGAAAAGCAGCAGTGCGTGCGGATAACGCGCTTTAATCGTGTGATATTGCTGCATCAAGGGTGTGGCCGGCTCGGACATTCGAGGGTTCTTAGTTTTTAGTTGTAAGTGCTTGTTTCAGAAAACGCAAATCGAATTCTTCGATGGCCTGTTGAAATTTTCCGTGCCGAAAATCCACACCAAACCGCGCGGGGCGATGGTGCATTTTGCCAAGCAGAGTGGCGGAGCGCAACCGTCGTGTTCATTCCTGCCTTTGGTCACGAGCGAATGCCAAGCTGAGTCAGCAGAAAAGCGTAGTCCAAGGCAATCTCGCGCAAGTAATCGTAGCGGCCAGAAGCGCCGCCGTGGCCCGCGCCCATGTTGATCTTCAAGAGCAAAGGGTTCGAATCGGTCTTGAGCGTGCGCAACTTTGCCACATATTTGGCGGGCTCCCAGTACATCACCTGGCTGTCGTTCAACGCCGTTTTCAATAGCATTGCGGGATAGGCTTTTTGCTCGAGATTCGTGTAGGGACAATATTTTTTCATCGTGAAGTAGTCCTCGGCAATTTGCGGATTCCCCCACTCCTCGTATTCGCCAACGGTGAGCGGTAACGAAGCGTCCAGCATCGTGTTCAGGACATCGACAAACGGCACCTGGCTGATGACGATCTGGAAAAGCTCGGGTCGCATGTTTGTGACTGCCCCCATGAGTAGTCCGCCCGCGCTGCCACCTTGGATCGCGAGCTTTTCCGAAGAAGTGTATCGCTGTGCGATCAAGCTTTCAGCGCACGCTATGAAATCGGTGAACGTGTTTTGCTTTTGCTTCATACGGCCGGCGTCGTGCCAGGGCTTTCCCAGTTCTCCTCCGCCGCGGATGTGCGCGATGGCGAAGATTACGCCGCGATCGAGCAGGCTGAGGCGGTTCGAATTGAAGTTGACGGGCATGGAGATGCCGTAGCTGCCGTAGCCGTAAAGCAGTAGCGGAGAAATTCCGTCGCGCGCCGTGTCGCGCCGGTAGACGATCGAAATCGGAACACGCGTGCCGTCGGAGGCCGTGGCGTGCAGGCGCTCACTCAAGTACTGCGAAGCAGCATAGCCGCCAAGAACGGGCTGCTGCTTGCGAAGGACGCGCTCGCGCGTGCGGACATCGTAGTCAAAAATGGAACGCGGGGTGATCAACGATTCGTACTGAAACCGGACGTGAAAAACGTCGAACTCGGGATTGTCGCTTAGAGACGCGTTGTAAGCAGCTTCCGAGAATTCGATGCGATGCGAAGCGGCCAGGGCGTTTCCTTGGCTTGCGATTCCAGACAAGTCCACGATGCGCAGATAAGGCAGCCCACCTTCCCGCTCGAACAAGACCAGATGGTTCTGGAAAGCGGCGACGCCCGCAACCATGACTTCCGGCCGATTCCGAACGATTTCACGCCAGGATTCTTGGCCAGGATTGCGGACGGGCGCGGCAACCAGCCGAAAGGTACGTCCGCCCGAATTCGTTCGAATGAAGAAGACTTCTTCGCTGGCGCCGGGCAGCGCGCCGGGATGATGGTCAGCGTAGTATTCGTGATTCTCCTCGCGCGGCGTAATCAACCGGAACTCGGCAAACGGATCATCCGCCCGCAGAAGACGGACTTCGCTGGCCGTGTGGCTCGCCGAGGTGAGCAGCAGGTATCCACCGCTCCGTGTGCGTCCAATTTCGACGTGAAAACGCTCATCGGTTTCTTCGTAAAGTAAAGTGTCGGGATTGCTCGCTCCGAGCATGTGCCGGTAGGTCCGGTGAGAGCGCTTGGTCGTTTCGTCTTCGATAGTATAGAAAAGCGTCTTGTTATCAGCAGCCCAGGCAACGCTAGTGACGCGTTCGATGCGCTCAGGGAGCAACTCGCCCGTACGCAAGTCCTTTACACAGAGAGTGAATTGACGAAAGCCCGTGGTGTCCGTGGAATACGCGAGCAACTGATTGTCATCACTCAACTCAAAGGCATCCAACCCGAGAAACCCATGCCCTTCGGCAAGCTTGTTTAGGTCAAGAAGAAGTTCCACCCGTGCACCTTCTTCCTCCCGCCTGCGGTAGTGATAGGGATACTGCTTGCCCTCCTCCGTGCGCGTAAAGTAGAAATAGCCGCGCAGGCGATACGGTACCGACAGGTCGGTTTGCTGGATTCGCCCAAGCATTTCCTGATAGAGCTTTTCCTGGAAACCCTCGCTAAGCTTCAGAACCGCGTCGGTGTAACCGTTTTCGGCTTCCAGGTACGCTAGCACTTCCGGGCAGTCTTTATGCCGAAGCCAGTCGTAATGGTCCACGCGGCGGTCACCATGAAGGAGGTGCTCCATGGGTTCCCGCCGGGCCACAGGCGGGGCAGGCGTTGCGTCGGGTGCGGTTTCCTCAGAAATCGCTGGCGATAGCTTCTCAGACTCAGGTTTCACAAGTTTCTTTTAGGCAAGGACCGCAGGGCGATCCGGAATGTTTGCGCGGGCGGGAAGCCGCCCGGGCAGAATGATGCGAATACCTTCGCTATACTAGCGGAAGTCGAATGTAGGCGAAAGTAAGCCTCGAAAGCACAGGAATTGGCGTGGCGCGCGAAACGGAAATTAAACTCAAGATCGAAGATGTGAAGGCCTTCCAGCGCCTTCTAAAGAAGCTCGGCGCGCAGCCCGTCGGCAATGCTTCCGGCCGCGTACATGAAGAAAACGTCATCTTTGACACGCCGCAAGGCGGCCTCGCGAAGCATGGGCAACTCTTGAGAATCCGCACCCAAACGCCCGAAGGCGGTGGCAACTCAAAAAAATCCAAGTCGAAACCGCGAGTTGTTCTGACTTTCAAACGCCCCATCACGCGGCCATCGGAGGCGGACGCGAAGCATCCAGCGGATGGCTCCCACAAAGTGCGCGAAGAAATTGAAATGGAGGTGACCGATGCCGCCACTCTGACAACCATCTTTGAAGGTCTAGGAATGAGCGGCTGGTTCCGTTATGAGAAGTTCCGCACCACTTTTCGGTTTCCCGCGACGAAAGCTTGGGCGCGCGGCCTGCTAATCGAGTTGGACGAGACGCCCATCGGCACGTTTGTAGAGCTCGAAGGACCGGCCCCGGCAATCGACCGGGCCGCCACGGAGCTGGGCTATTCCAAACGCGACTATGTCCTCAAGAACTACCTCACCCTTTATGTCGAAGAGTGCCGCCGGCGCGGCGAGCAGCCAATCCATATGCTATTTCGCGCCGGGGTCTCACCTGGCCAGTGACTCCAAGAAAAAAAATTGCTTAAAACGTCATTCTATACTTGACATTACGATACTCGCAGCTTATCAATGCGTTTGGGACCATAGAATGGTCACAAAGATGCATGGATCCTCTCGATGAGCACGAGCAACGAACCCGACCCTGGCCCTAAAAGCAGCGGAGAACATGGTGCTCCAGACTTGCTTCATCAGCTGAGTATGCCGATGGAGTCGCTCAAGGTTCAGGCCAAGGCGCAACGCGTCGGGTGGGGAGGGTTCACCCGCGGCTGAAGGTAAGTCCATTTTTGTCAGGCACTTGCCCGCCGCCGAGGTTCTTCGGTGCGCGGGTTTTTTGTTGCGCACTGCGCCCGGAGACCCGACGAACAAGCTAGTTTCAGACCGGCCGCGAGCAGAGGCAGGAGGT
>DATFRZ010000002.1:0-7483 GCA_035262885.1 Candidatus Acidiferrum sp. | reverse complement strand
GAAACCACAAGGTGGGTCCCGGTCGCCTTACCTGTAACTTAGGTACGGGAACCAACTCTTCCCGTAACCTCGCTCTGGCGTAAATTGTCTAGCTCACAGTCTTATTAGGCACCATTCCTCGCTCCATGGCAGCCGCGACATCTGGCGCGAGGGTCCTTGCGGCTCCACGACAAAACCGTCAGAAAAATTCGCGCCAATCCCATGTTCCGGATCGTACAGTCCCGGCTCAACCGAAAAGCACATCCCCGGTTCCAGCATCGTGTAATCACCGAGGGCCAGATAAGGCGGCTGATGGCCCTCCCAGCCCTGTCCGTGTGCCGGCCGGTGGTAAATATATTGGGCCACTCCGTTCGCCACCTGATATTTGTGGATCTTGTATGCAACCGTCGAGCACGTTACTCCCGCTATGGATTCCTCTTTCTGCATCAAGCAACAATCCCGGCTCACCGTCCAAAGCCTTTTCATTTGATCCGCCACAGGATGGATGAACATCGCGCGATACAGCTCTCCCCCGCAGCCTGCAATGTTCACTACCCCTTCGATCTGGATCGGCTGTCCGCGCACAACCTTGCTGTGCTGAAACTGATTCGGGTGCGGATATGCCGTCGATCGCCCTGTACGGCAGCCCACTTCGATCTCGATTCCCACTGCTGTGTGTGGTCCGCCGTCGCGCTTGATGTCCGCCAAAACCAAGTCCGTCCCGTACTTCGTCGCCGCGCTGGCAATATCGTAGTCGGTCAGGTCCGTCCCATGTTGGAGTAACGTATCTCGCGCAAATGCGTGCATCTGGTTGAAATAGTTGTACGCACGCCGCATCAATGCCAGCTCTTCTGGGGTCTTCCGCACGCGCATGTTCATGCAAGCCTCTTCTTCCGAGGCCATCTCCTTTCCGAGGACATTCACCACCTTCCGCTGCTTTGAGGGGGCGAACTCCGTGTCCGCTGCCAATTTTTTGTCCGCATAACCACGTTTCTTCAAAGCCTTCAACAGCCACTCGAACAAGTCCACTTTCGCGCCCATCTGCACCTTCCCTTCCTGTGGGAAAGCTCCCTCTGCATGATGCCAGTCGAAATACGATTCTCCGTCGCTAAACCACCAGGTCTTCACGAGGTCGCGATCCAACGCCGCATAGAACCACACCGGCTCTCGCTTTACCGGCAGAAACACATTCACCAGTCGTTCCGTGCTGGTATGCCAAAGTCCCGTGAAGTAGATGATGTTCCAGCGATCCGTCAGAAGAATTCCGTCATAGCCGTCTTCCTCTAGTTTCTCCCGCAGCTTTTGCGCGCGCTGCTTGTGCCATTCCAGCGTCAAACGATCAAAGCTAGCCGCTTTGTAAGTGTCTTCGGGCAGAAAAAGCCTTGCCGACTGCAAAGACGTTGGCATGGCCCTCATTGTATTTCTTTCAGGTGCCCTCCCCGGGGTCTCTCCTGCCTTCGCTGTCGATCCGATGCTCGGCACCACGGCGGCAGAGCCTGTTATGGCGAGAAATTCCCGTCTACTGACCATTGCAGTACCTCCTAGCGCGAATTAACAACGCCAATTAACACATTTCTGAGGCTTTGAGAAGAAGTCTATCGCGCGCCGGCGACGAGAGGCGTTCCGGCACGCATCGCTCTCCACGGAACGTCAAGAAACAGTAAGGAAGCGTCGAACCTGTACTGCAACCTGCTTCGGTTTGGCGGTTTACCAGACTTACTGAGGAGAATAACTATTACAAAGGATGGGCTTTCACTTGAGCCTCTATTCGTACTTCAAAGCGACCATCGGATCGACGTGCATCGCGCGCTGCGTGGGGATGTAGCAGGCCAGAAGTGCACTGAGCGTAAGCAAAATTGCTACTGCGGAGAAGGTGAGCGGATCCGTCGGTTTGACGCCATACAGCATGCTGGCCATCAAGCGCGTCAAGCCAAATGCCGCGCCGACGCCGACGAGGATTCCGACTCCCGCGAGCAACGCGCCCTGGCCGATGACAAGCCGCATGACGTCTCCGCGCTGCGCTCCCAGCGTCATTCGCACGCCGATCTCGTGCGTGCGCTGCGCGACGGAATACGAAATCACGCCGTAAACGCCAATCGCGGCGATCAGCAGCGCCAGCGCGCCAAACGCTCCGAGCAGGATCGCGTGGAACCGCCAGCCGGATAGCGAATCCGCGACCACGCTGTCCATCGTCTCCGGTCCGAGCAACGGCAGATTCGCGTCGAGCGAACGAAGCGTGCTGCGCGCGTCGGGAAGCGAAAGCATTGGCGGGTGCCGTGTGCGCACGATAAAGGACGCGAAATTATTAAATTTCGTCTGCGCATAGGGAATGAACATGGTTTGCCCGCCATTCTCCGCGAGACTCGATTCCCGAACGTCCCCCACCACGCCGATGATTTGCCTCGGCGTGGGATCTGCATGCTCTGGCCCCATCGGCTTTCCAATCCAGATTTCCTGCCCAATCGGATCTTTGCCCGGCCAGAATTTCTTGGCCATGGTTTCGTCAATCACCACGACCGGCGGGCCAGCGGAGTTGTCCGAAGCGGTGAAAACGCGCCCGCGTACCAGCGGAATCCGCAGCGCGTGGAAATAATCCGGGCTAACTACGCGAATGTTAGCTGCAAGAGGTTCTCCGGGCGGCACGGAGCCATTTCCGCCCACCAGGCTGAAGAGGATGTCGGCCCCGCCTGTCAGCGGCAAAATACTGATGGTCGCCGCCTCTTCAGTCCCAGGAAGTGCGGAGAGCCGTGCGAGCGCCTGATCCAAAAACGCTGCGCGTGATACGGGCGAGGCGTAGCGCGCGGTGGTAAGCTGCACACTGAACGTAAGCACGTTGCTCGAATCGAATCCCGGATTGACTCCCGTCAGCCGCGCAAAGCTTTCCAGCGCGAGCGCCGCGCCGACAATCAACACCAGCGAGATTGCCAGTTCTCCGCTTGCAAGCGCGCTGCGCATGCGGCCGCTGTGGCCCGCGCCGCTCTGCGCGCTCGATTCCTTGAGCGAATTGTTCAAGTCCACGCGCGAAGTCCCCAGCGCCGGCACGAGCCCGAACACGATGCCGGTGACGATGCTGAGCGCAAACGCAAATCCGAGAACCGCCGCGTCAATCTGATACGCGCCGACATGCGTCAAGTCCTTCGGAACAACCGCGATGATGAACTGGAAGCTCGCGTAGCACGCCGCGACGCCGATCGCTCCGCCGAGCACAGCCAGCAGCACGCTCTCCGTGAGCAGTTGCCGCACGATCCGTTCGCGCCCTGCACCCATCGCCCTGCGCACGGCCATTTCGCGCTGCCGCGTCGCCGACCGCGCTAGCGTCAGGCTTGCGACGTTCGCGCATGCGATCAGCAGCACGAGCCCCACCGCGCCGAAGAGCAGCAGCGGCGCCGTCCCCGCCCACGCATTCAGAAGCTGCCGCAACGGAATCAAATGCGCTCGCTCGCCCGGCATGAACATCTTCGGAAACTTATCGCGCAGCGCGGATAGCGAAAGCGTGAGCGACGCTTCCGCCTGCGCTATGCTGACGTCACGTTTGAGCATGCCAAGACACAGCAGGCCGCCGTTGCCGACATCCGTCGTGGTCGCCGGAATGCGCACCGGAAACCACAGCTGCGCGTGAGGAGAGCTGAAACTCGGGTCCTCAAATCCGGCTGGAAGAACGGCGATGATTGTGTATGGCTTGTCGTCGAGCGTGATGCTCCGCCCCACCACATTCGGATCGGCGCCAAATTGCATTCGCCACAAGCTGTTGCCGAGCATAACGACATTCGGCCCGCCAGCCGCGCCTTCCTCCGGCGCGAAGTCGCGTCCAAGCGCGGGATGCACTCCTAGCATGGCCAGAAAATCCACGGAAATACCCAACGTAGGAACTTGCAGCGGATCTCCGAATCCCGTCAGCGTCGCGGCGCCCGCCCAGTGCAGCAGCGCCAAGTGCTCAAACGCTCCCGCCTGCTGCTCGCGCCACGCCGCAAAGATCGCTGGGGAAATGGATTCTCCACCGTACTGATTCCCGATTCGTGAGACGACGTAAATCTTGCTGGCATTCGGATACGGAAGCGGAGAAAGATAAATCGCATTGACAACCGAAAAAATGGTCGTGTTCGCGCCAATGCCGAGCGCCAGCGTCAGCACGGCAATGGCGGTGAAGCCAAGGGATTTACGAAGCGTGCGAACGCCATAGTGCAAATCCTGTACGAAGTCGTGAATCCAGTTCACGCGGCGTGCGTCGCGGCATCTCTCTTTGGTCTGCTCGATACCGCCTAAGTCGAGTCGCGCGCGGCGGCGCGCCTCTGCTTGCGCCATACCTTGCGCAACGTATTCCTGGGTTTTTCGTTCCACGTGGTCGCGCAACTCGTCATCCAATTCCTGGTCCTGCTGCGCCGAGCGCAACAAGGACCGTAGCCGCAGTGGAATCGTGTATAGCCAATGCTCCGGTCGCATATTCCAACCTCGTTTCGCGGCGCGCGACGCTCACGCCTCTTTAAGCTTAATAACCCGCGAAGTCGCGCTCGAAAGTCTGCCCCAGTTATCTGCTTCCTTTTCGAGCTGTCGCCGCCCGAGCCTTGTCAGCGAATAATATTTCGCGCGCCGGCCATACTCTGACGTTTTCCATTCTGCTGTAATCCAGCCCTCTTGCTCCAGCTTGTGCAGAGCCGGGTACAGCGATCCGTCGCTCACTTGCAACACGTCGCCGGACACCTGCTTTAACCGCTGACTCACGGCGAAGCCATTCATCGGCTCAAGCGCAAGAATCTTCAGCAGCAGCATATCCAAGGTGCCCTGCACGAGATCGGAAGGCTTGCTCATCTTTATGTCCTCGGTAACCGAGAGTAGCACCTCTGCTGCCTTCGTTACAAGCGTTTCGTTACAGCGGCTAGAGTGACTAGGAGCGAGATGTTGTGAAGCACTCGAGAGGGATTTGCAAAGTCCTGATTTGTTCGCGAAACCGGTAAGGTCCTGTGACCAAATCAGCAGACGGTAACGCGGTTTATGGAGTTGTTCTTTTTTCTTGTCTTATAATTCCATGGGTCCGAGCCGGTCAATTTCTCTTAGTCCGTTCGATTTAAGGAGAGAACTTGGTGCAGACGTTTCTGCAAGATTTGCGCTATGCCCTGCGGATGCTAAGCAAGAACCGTATGCTGGCGCTGGTCATCGTGGTGTCCTTAGGGATAGGGATCGGGGCCAACTCCGCTATTTTCAGCGTGGTCGATGCACTGTTGTTGCGTCCCCTTCCTTACCCGCATCCTGACCAGTTAGCAGCGGTGTGGCTGCATTCGCCGGCGATTGGAATCCTGCGGGATTGGCCGTCTCCGGGTGAATACCTGGACGTCCGGGGGGAGAACCATTCGTTTGAAGAAATGGCCCTGGCGCAGAGCCGTGTTTTCGTCTTAACAGGCCGCGAGCAGCCAGAGCGAGTGTTTGGCGTGCGTACCCAGTCCGCTTTGCTGAGGATGCTCGGCGGAAAACCGTTGCTTGGGCGTTTGCTCCTGCCGGAGGAGGACAAACCGGGCAGGCCGGACGTGGTGATTCTTACGCAGCGGGCCTGGAGGAGGCTGTTTAACGCCGACCCGGCAATCGTGGGCAAGACCATCGTGCTCAACGGCAGCCCATTCATCGTCGCGGGAGTCTTGCAAAGCAGCTTCATGCTCGATGCCGAAGTGATGCCATCGGAATTCCCGATGGACAAGATGGACTTTTTCGCGCCGCTGCCTTTGGGCGCCGATGCCGAGAAAAACCGGGGCGACGAAAATTACAACATTATGGTGCGCCTGAAGCCGGGAGTTTCGGTGCAGCAGGCGCAGGCGGACCTGGAGGTCATCGCCAGCCGCATTCGGGAGAAAGACAAGCGCGACGCAAGTTTTGGCATGCACTTGATCGGGTTGCAGGAACAGGTGGTCGGTGATGTGCGCCGCGCGTTGCTGGTTCTGCTCGGGTCCGTCGGGCTGGTGCTGTTGATTGCATGTGCGAACGTGGCGAACCTGCTGCTTACTCGGGCGGCAGGGCGCGAAAAAGAAGTAGCGATCCGCACGGCCCTGGGAGCCAACTGGCAACGGCTGGCAGGACAACTTTTCACAGAGAGCGTACTCTTGGGACTTCTGGGTGGGGCGGCAGGGTTGTCGATCGCGCAACTCAGCCTCTACGCAGTGCGTACGATGAACCCAGGAAATATTCCAAGGCTGGAAGATATCACGATCAACGCAACCGTGCTGGTGTTCACCTTTGGCGTTGCGCTGATCACCGGAGTGTTGTTTGGACTGGCACCGGTGTGGCGTGCGATCAAAGTGGACTTGAACACTTCGCTAAAGGCAGGCGGGCGAAGCGGGCAGAGCGAGGGTGGGTTGCACGTCAGACGACACAGATTGCGCGGGCTCCTGGTGGTTTCTGAGCTGACGCTTTCGTTGTTGCTTTTAATCGGAGCGGGACTGCTGATTCGCAGCTTTGTGAGGCTGCAGAGTGTGCCGCCGGGATTCACGACCGACCATGTCCTAACGATGGAAGTCGCGGCTATTGGCGGGAAGTATAGCGAGGATAGGCCGGTGATCAATTTCAGTCGGGAAATCGAGAGCCGCGTTTCTCACCTGCCAGGAGTGGTGGCCGAGGGTTTGGTTTCAGCGTTACCGCTCACGGGTTCGGTGGGTTGGGGCGGGATCGGTGTGGAGGGTTACACGCCGCCGCCGGGGCGGCAGTTGCAGGCGGACATCCGAATCGCAAGCGCAGATTATTTTCGGACCATGAGAATCCCGCTGAAGACAGGACGATTTTTCAACGAGGATGACACGATGGATAAGCCCCAAGTGGCGATCATCGACGAGAAATTCGCGCAGCGCTTCTGGCCGAACGGCGATGCCATCGGAAAACATGTGTGGTTCAATCCAAAAAGGCCGATGACGATTGTAGGAGTGGTGGGCGTGGTCAAACAATACGGCTTGGAGACGGAGGGCAAGATCGCGACCTATTTCCCACTGGAGCAGCACCCCGGCAGCCCAGCGTTTCTGGTAGTGCGCACGCCAGCGGCAGAAGCAGGGCTGCTTTCGGCGGTGGTCAGCCAGATCCATGCCCTCGATCCAGACGTCGTAGTTTATGATATCGGCACAATGCAGGAGCGGCTGCACGATTCGCTGGCCCGCCAGCGTTTTTCGAGCGTCATGCTGGGAGCTTTCGCGGCATTCGCTCTGCTTTTGGCTGCCGTGGGCTTGTATGGCGTCATGTCGCACTTGGTGACGCAGGCCACCCACGATATCGGTGTGCTAGTGACATTGGGCGCCCGGCCGGGAGACATTGTCGGCCTCGTCGTGCGGCAGGGAATGGCTCTGGCGGGTATTGGCATCGCCGTGGGACTTCTAGGCGCAATCGCGTTAACCCGCGTGATGGCGAGCCTCCTGTTTGAAGTGAATCCAAGGGACCTGGCAACGTTTGCCGCAGTCCCGGCGTTGTTGGCTGCGGTAGCGTTCGCCGCCACCGCAATTCCCGCATGGCGCGCCACGCGCGTCGACCCCATGGCGGC
>DATFRZ010000001.1:0-14733 GCA_035262885.1 Candidatus Acidiferrum sp. | reverse complement strand
ATGAAGGGCGGGGCAAAGCCGGAATTTCTGAAGAAGCGCGTGGCGTATTACGTGGTCGGCGCGGAGGAATGGAAGTACGCGGACGGCCTCGAAAGCATTTCGAATGCAACAAAGACGTTTTACTTAAGCTCGAATGGAGCGGCAGGAGACGTATTTCATTCAGGCGCTTTGACCCAGGCAAAATCGAACGGGAGCGCCGCGGCGGATTCATGGACCTACGATCCCCTCGATACGCGGCCGGGCGCGGCGGAGCCGGAGGACAATCCGAATTACCTGACTTCGCAACAGGGAGCAATGAGTTCGTTCGGCGATGGCGTGGAGTATCATAGCGAGCCGTTTGCGGAGGCCACCGAGGTCACGGGATTCGTGAAGCTGACCTTGTGGTTGAAGATGGACGTGCTCGACATGGACTTGCAGGCGGATTTGTTTGAGATTTTGCCGGATGGAGGATGCGTGTCGCTCACGGGCGCAAGCATGCGCGCGAGATACCGTGAATCCCTTCGCGAAGCGAAGCCGGTGCCGGTGGGAGCGACGGAGAAATACGTCTTTGACAATTTCACTTTCTTCTCGCGGCGCATTGCGAAAGGGAGCAGGCTGCGATTGATTGTGAGCAGCATCAATTCGACTGCCACGGAAAAGAATTATAATAGCGGCGGAGTGGTGGCGGCAGAAATGGCGAAGGATGCGAAGACGGCGCACATTACTTTGGTGCACGATTCGGAGCATCCCAGCGCTTTGGAGCTGCCAATCGTGAAACCTTGACGGCGGAAAGGCTCTGTTAGTATCCGCAGTCCGGCTCCCGCAAACCGAAAAGCAGATCCCTCACCCAGCGACAATTCTTAGTGTGGGCGCGGGGATTCGGGATGACGGACCGGGCCGCTTCCGCCGCAAGCCAGGATGTCGACAAAACCATGCCGGAAAAGGAAAACGCCAGGAAAAAGCGGGTCTTTCGCTCCGGATTTGTGGCCATCGTTGGGCGCCCGAACACTGGAAAATCCACGCTCGTCAATCGCCTGGTCGGGCAGAAAATCGCGATCGTCACATCGAAGCCGCAAACCACCAGGAACCGCATTCAAGGGATCGTCACGAAGCCGGAAGGCCAGGTTGTTTTCATTGATACACCCGGCTTGCACCAGGCCGATTCCGCACTGGGAAGGCAGATGATGCAAGAGGTGGCCGCGGCGCTGGAGGGAATCGACGTCCTGCTGCTTATGGTGGACGCAAGTCGTGCCGAACGTGCCTCGACAGGCAAGCTGTACGGCCACGACTTGTTGCTGGCGAAGGCTCGCCGATTCGGCGGCAAAACGATTCTTGCGCTGAATAAGATTGATCGTGTGCCGAAAGCGAAGCTGCTTCCACTGATCGATTCGTACGCAAAGGCTTTCGATTTTGCAAGCATCTTGCCGATTTCCGCGCTCAAGGGCTCTGGCTGCGACGAACTGCTTCGGGAAATTATGAAACAGTTGCCGGAGGGCGAGCCGTACTTTCCAGAAGATCAGGTGACGGATCAGCCGAAGCGCTTCCTGGCGGCGGAAATCATCCGCGAAAAAGCGATTCAAGTGATGTACCACGAAGTGCCCTACGCCCTCGCAGTGTCTGTGGAAAAATTTGAAGAGAGGCAAAAGCTGCTGCGCATCGAAGCGCTCATGAACGTGGAGCGAGATTCTCAGAAGAAAATACTGATTGGCCACAAGGGCGAAACGATCAAGAAGATCGGGACGGAAGCGCGTAAGGAACTGGAAGCGATTCTGGACACAAAAATCTATCTTGGCCTATACGTCAAAGTGGCGCCGAACTGGCGCGAAAATCCTCAGAAGGTGCGCGAACTGGATTGGCGCCACCAGCTCGAGGGGATGACTGCAGCCGGAGATGAAGAAGGCACCATGGAAGAGTGATGAGAATGAGCCCACGCGCCCTGTTGAGCCGGATAAACCAGCCGACTGCCAAGCATTCGTTGCCGAGCTAGTAGGCAACAGGAGCGCCGTTTCGGCCATATCCACCGAAAGTCCAACGCACGGAGACGGTGGTGTATAGCCCGTACGGGCCCGTCGTGCGAAGATCGGCTGGGCCTAGGGACCGGCCGTATCGGCCGAGGTAGTCAACCTGGTGCTGGGTGAGGCGGAGCTCAAGATTTCGCGGTAATTGGAACGCGGCTCCGATCGCGCGGTCATAAGCTATGGGCTCCATGGACTCCTCATAGCTGAGCTGAGGAATGTTCCTTCCGAAACTGAATCGTGGCTCAAAGAAGAAAAAGAGGTGACGCAGCGGCGTGCGCGCCAAAGGCTGGACTTCCACATACCCGCCGAAGAGGTAGCGAGCGTAGGCGGTACACTGCGAAGCCGTACCGCCGGCGTTCCCAGGTTGAGGGTACATGCAGCGCCCAAGATCGGGCTCGTTGTGCGCCGGCGCAACGGCAAAATCCGTGTAACCTCGTATCCAATTGCGCGGGAACAAATAGGAAGACGGCGATGCCTGCACCGAGGAGGAAGTTGCCGGGTTATTTGTGATGGTTTGCGATACCGCAGAGGGTACCACGGCAACGAAAACGGCAAACAGAGTCAAAGTGATATGTTGCACTTGGTCTCCTTCAATGAGCGTACATCGAGTCTGGCCGTATGGACCCGGACCCCGTGTTGACAAGGCATGACACCGTAAAGAGGGCACCGTCACTAAGCCTGTTGAAAAAGGCTCGCTTTAGCTTCCAGCCACAGGTTGGCGCGATTCTACCCGAAGTGAGCGGTTTGGAAAGGGGAAAAGAACAGGTTGAGGTTGATTGAGTTAACTGCCCCCAAGTCTAGTCGGGGGCGGCGATTCCCAGGGATTTCATTTTGCGGTAAAGGTGGCTGCGCTCGAGCCCGAGCGCGGTAGCGGTTTGCGTCATGTTCCAGCGGTTTTCTTGCAGCTTGCGAAGAATGAACTCGCGTTCGTAGGCGCTGCGCGCTTCGTGTAGCGTCGAATAAGGATGATGAGGACTTTCGGCAACACCCCGAAACAGTTCGGGGGGAAGGTGATGCGGCTCGATGCGCGCCAGGGGGCAAATGATGACCAGCCGCTCCACGAGATTCCGGAGTTCGCGAACATTTCCCGGCCAGGGATAGCGCAGCAAGACTTCCATGGCTGCCTCGCTGAGTTCGCGGGTTTTCTTGCCATACGCGGAACTGAACTCCCTCAGAAAATAGTTCGCTAACGTCGGTATGTCCTCCCTGCGGTCCCGCAGCGGCGGAACGTAAAAAGGAATCACGTTCAGCCGGTAAAACAGGTCTTGGCGAAAGGCGCCGCGTGCGATTTCCTCCTCCAGATGCTTGTTTGTCGCGGCAATTACACGCACGTCCACGTTCGAAGCGACGTTGGAGCCTACACGTTCGAAACGCTGTTCCTCGAGGACCCGAAGTACTTTCGACTGAGTGCGCAGGCTCATGTCGCCAATTTCATCGAGGAAGAGAGTCCCGCCATCAGCTTTCTGGAATTTGCCGATCTTGTCTTCGGTGGCGCCCGTAAAGCTTCCTTTGATGTGCCCGAAGAGTTCGGACTCGATGAGCTCCTCGGGAATGGCCGCGCAATTGACTTCTACAAAGGGGCCCTTCGCGCGCAAGCTGGCGGCGTGCAACGCGTGAGCTACCAGCTCTTTTCCGGTTCCACTTTCGCCGTAAACCAAGACTCGACCGTTCGTGGGAGCGGTCACCGCGATCTGCTGGCGCAGAGCTTTCATGGGCACGCTGTCGCCAATGACCTGGTAGCGATGTCCCAATTCGTTACGCAGAAGCAAGTTTTCTTCTTCGAGGCGGCGCTGCTGGATGGCGTTGCGCACAAGCACGATGATTTTTTCGAGCGAAAGAGGCTTCTCGATGAAGTCGAATGCGCCAAGCTTCGTGGCGCGCACAGCCGTCTCGATGGTTCCGTGGCCGGAAATCATAATGACCGCCGGCGGCTGCGGCAGCGCTTGAATGCGGCTTAGCGCTTCGAGGCCGTCAATACCCGGAAGCCAGACGTCAAGAAGAATAACCTCCAGATCGCCGGCCGCCGAGCGTTCCAACGCTTCCTCGGCGGATCCGACCGCTTCCACTTGATAACCCTCGTCTTTGAGAATGGAGGAAAGCGATTCTCGAATCCCCGCTTCATCGTCAACAATGAGGAGGTGTGGCCGCGGAGTCATAGAGCCGTGCTGGACCCGCTGTGGCCGGCAACGGCGGCAGGCGTCAATTCCGCAACGGGCAATTCGATGACGAAGCGCGCTCCCACCGGGAAGTTATCTTCGACGTGGATGCTACCGCCGTGCTCCGCGATAATGCGCGCGGCGATAGCCAGTCCAAGGCCCGTGCCGCGGTCCTTAGTGGAAAAATGCGGCAGAAAAAGTCTGTCTTTGTCTTCCGGTGAGATGCCCCGCCCCGTGTCCGCCACCGAAATTTCCACCGCTTCGGCGTCGGTGAGCGATTTCGTGGAAACAGTGATCTCCCGAAACGAGGAATTCTCCAAGGCTTCCGCGGCATTGTCGATGAGATTTACAACTACGCTGCGGATCAGCCCGGCGTCTGCGCGAATCATGGGAAGGTTCTCCGCCAAGATGGCTTTGAGCGTAATGCCTTCGAGCCTTCCAGAGAAAACCTCGACCGCTTCTTGGACGATCCTATTGGCGCTGGCCGATGTAAGTTTGGCCACTGGGAAGCGGACAAATTGCGAGAACTCGTTGACCAGGGAAGCCAGCGAGGCGACCTCTCGTTCAATCAAGCGGGAACACTCCTGAACGAGCTTCACCAATTCCGGGTCAGGGCAAGTTCCCGGTTGCGAGGCATCGCGTTTCTCTAGGAATCGCGAGAGCCGCTGGGCCGAGAGCTGAATCGGCGTCAGCGGGTTCTTGATTTCGTGCGCGATGCGCTGCGCCACTTCCTGCCACGCTTCGGTCTTCTGAGAACGGAGCAACTCCGACAAATCATCGAACACGAGCACGTAGCCGGTGTTTGCCCGGCGTGGTCCGAGCGAACTTACGGTAACCGCCAGGTGCAGCACGCGCCCGGCAGCCACTGTTTCCATCTCTCGGGATACCACTCCCATACGCAGCGACCTGCGCATCAGGTGATGAATGGTGCGAGAACCGTCCTCGCCGAGCAATCCCTCCAGAGATTGCGGGCCCGGCTCCTGAATGCCAAACATGCGCGAAACGGAAGTGTTCATCCGCAGAATCGTGCCCGAACTATCCAGGGAAATCACGCCGGTTGGAATGTTCTCGAGCACGGTTTCCATCAATTGCCGCCTCCGCTCCAGTTCCTGAACCGCCTGCTGGAGGCTGCGGGTAAACTCATCGATCTGTGCGCGGCTGTCGCGCAGTTGCGTGGTCATGGTGTTGAACGAGCGCACCAGCAAACCAAGCTCGTCCTGCGCCTGCTCCGGAACCTGGTAATCGAAGTTGCCGGAAGAAACTTCGCGCGTTCCTTCTGCAAGCGCCTGAATGGGCACAGTGACTTGCTTCGCGAGGAACAGCGCAACCCACATCACAGCGGACAGAAGGAGAACCGTAAAAAAGAGAAGAATGAGAAGCATCTGGCGCTTGAGCGCGCGAAGATCCCGCTTTGCCTGGTAATACTCTTGCGTTTCAGACTCAATGGTGGACAGACGCGTCAGTATATCAGGGCTCGTCCGGTGGGCGGCTACGATGAATCCGGCAGGCTTTCCATTGTCGAAATTCTGCACGCGCGCAGCGAAGTAGTTTCTCCGTCCTGCTTGCCATACCTCAACACCGCTCTGCAATGACCTCAGGTATTCTGCCGGTACAACGGATTCCACACAGAGTGCGCCTCGCCGATCCTCCGGCTGATTCTCGCAAACAGTTCCCCCGCGGATTACTTTTCCGTTTTGATCGAGAATCCAGACGGCATCGGCGCCTTTTGCGAACACGTGTTGCAGGAAGTCCTCACCCGAGCGTTGTGTTTCTGACTGCGCTTGCAGAGCCAGTCCGCGAAGCCGGGGCAGTTGCGTGCGGCCGAGGTCGTGCAAGAGGTCTTGTGTTTCTTTTGAGGCGATTTCCAGCGGTTTAGGAAACCACAGTAGTAGGCTTCGATTGATCAGCGAATAGCTGACGATAAACATGAACACGATCGGCAGGAGAGAAAGCGCCATCGCGCCGACAACCATCTTAGTTTTGAACCGGGCGCCAAGTTGTTCGCGGCTCCGCTCCACCCATAGGCGCAGCGTCGTGCGCCCCAAAATCAGGAGAAAGACCAAAAGCGCGGCGGTGACGAAGCTCGATACCGCATACAACGCCATCACTTCGCGCCAGCTTCTTGGGTGGAAGGGAACGTCCAACGAACCGAACATAAAAACAGCAGCAAGCAGCATCGTCAGGAGGATTCCGCCGATGCCCAGAACCCAGCGCTGTTTGGACTCCAGATGGCTCATTCGTCAATCCGCCTCATACCGTGTGTAGAATGCGAGCATCCTCCGTCGCAAGAGTGGCCCTCGTTTGTATCGCCACCACGATCCGCGCCGCCGCCTTCATTCCGCCGGCCACGCGGCTCACAAAAATTGATACCTGATATACGCTCGCGCATCTCTCTGGCAAGATAGCATCCTGAGGAAGCAAGTCAAGATTTCCACCTGTCCCAGCGTGGCAAAAACCTGCCCGTGCGGACAGTGTTAGCCATTTCAAAACGGCAAAAGAAATTCTGACTCCGCTCTTCATCATCATTTGTTAAGGTTGGCGATGGGTGCAAGCCCCTCGAGGGAGTACTGCGGATGTCCGTCCGTCTCGGCGAAATACTGGTCAAAGAAAGCCTGATAACCCAGGACCAGCTCCAGAAAGCGCTGGAGTTCCAGCGCGCTAATGGCGGCAAGCTGGGGAGCTGCCTTACCAGAATGGGCTTTATCACCGATGACGATATTACCGGTGTGCTCTCCCGCCAGTACGGCGTCCCCTCGATTAACCTCAAGTACTACGAAATCGATCCCAACGTTATCAAGCTGATTCCTCAGGACACCGCCACGCGCTATCAGGTCATTCCGTTGTCGCGCGTGGGTTCCGTTCTCACGATTGCGATGACGGATCCCACGAACGTCTTCGCCATGGACGACATCAAGTTCATGACCGGTTTCAATGTGGAACCCGTCGTGGCGTCCGAGGCGGCCATCGGCGACGCCATTACGCGTTTTTATGGCGGCGCGTCCTCCAACACAGAAGAGCTCAGCAATTTGATGAAAGACCTGGTCGAAGAGGACCAGGAACTCGAGCTTGCTGCCGAAGAGTCCGAACTGGACGCCGCCACCCTGGAAAAAGCGGCGGAAGAAGCTCCCATCATCAAGCTGGTGAACCTGATTCTGACGGATTCGGTGAAGCGCGGCGCCAGTGACATTCACGTTGAGCCGTATGAGACGGAATTGCGCGTGCGCTTTCGAGTTGACGGTCAACTCCAGACCGTCATGTCTCCACCCATGCGCTTAAAGGATGCTATCACCAGTCGTATGAAGATCATGGCCAAGTTGGACATCGCGGAAAAGCGCCTGCCGCAAGACGGCCGCATCATGATCAAGTACCGGGCAGAGGGGAAGAAAAAGGAATTGGACTTCCGTGTGTCCACGGTCCCAACGCTTTACGGCGAAAAGATCGTCCTGCGGTTGCTGGACAAGGAAAACCTGCGCCTGGACATGACCAAGCTCGGTTTCGAAACGCAGTCCCTCGAAAAATTCCAGCGCAACATCATGAAGCCCTACGGGATGGTGCTGGTGACGGGTCCCACCGGCTCTGGAAAAACAAACACGCTGTACTCCTCCGTAGCTACCTTGAATACCGTAGACACCAACATCATGACCGCGGAAGATCCCGTCGAGTTTCAGTTGGGCGGAATCAACCAGGTACAGATGAAAGAGCAGATTGGGTTGAACTTTGCCGCGGCTCTCCGCGCCTTCCTCCGCCAGGATCCCAACATCATTCTCGTCGGTGAGATCCGAGACTTTGAAACGGCGGAAATCGGCGTAAAGGCTGCCTTGACCGGTCACTTGGTGCTTTCCACTCTGCACACCAACGACGCGCCTTCCACCATCAGCCGCTTGATGAACATGGGCATCGAGCCGTTTCTCGTGGCCACGAGTGTGAACTTGATCTGCGCGCAGCGTCTGGTGCAGCGCATTTGCACGAATTGCAAAAAAGAACTGCAGGTCCCGGAGCAAGCGCTGATCGATGCGGGCTACACGCCAGAAGAAGCGAAAACCACCAAGATCTATCTTGGCAGAGGCTGCACCACTTGCGGCAAGCGCGGCTACAAAGGCCGCACCGGCTTGTACGAAGTCATGGAAATCAACGACGAGTTGCGAGAACTCATTCTCGTCGGGGCTTCGGCATTGGAGCTGAAGAAGAAGGCGATCGAGCAGGGAATGATCACGCTGCGCCGCAGCGGCCTGCTCAAAGTGGCGCAAGGGCTCACGACCATGGAAGAAGTGCTGCGCGAAACGGTCCTTTAGAATTGAGGGTGACGGATGGCCGGAATTACGCTGAGTGAATTGCTGAAGAAGATGATTGAAATGGGGGGAAGCGACCTCCATATCACCACGAACAGCGCCCCGCGCGTGCGCGTGCATGGCAAGCTCCGTCCGCTGGACATGCCGCCGCTTACCGCCGCGGACACCAAGTCTCTCGCTTACAGTGTGCTGACCGACGCGCAAAAGCATCGCTTTGAAGAGAACCTGGAGCTGGACTTTTCCTTCGGTTTGAAGAACCTGGCGCGTTTCCGCGGAAACTGCTTCAACCAACGCGGCGCCGTCGGCGCGGTGTTCCGTACCATTCCCTGGGACATCAAGGGATTTGACGCTCTCGGACTCCCCGCGGTCGTAAAGGGTCTCTGTGACAAGCCGCGCGGGCTCGTCCTCGTCACCGGGCCAACCGGCTCCGGAAAGTCCACGACACTCGCCGCCATGCTCGACAAAATCAACAGCGAGCGCGACGAGCACATGATCACCATCGAGGATCCCATCGAATTTCTGCACAACCACAAGCGCTGCCTGGTGAATCAGCGCGAAGTCCACGCCGACACGCATTCCTTCGCGAACTCACTTCGCGCCGCGCTGCGCGAAGACCCGGACGTGGTGCTCATCGGCGAAATGCGCGACCTGGAGACTATCGAATCGGCGCTGCGTATTGCGGAGACCGGTCACTTGACTTTCGCGACGCTGCACACCAACTCCGCGTCGTCGACGATTAACCGTATTATTGACGTCTTTCCGGCGCACCAGCAGCCGCAGATTCGCGCGCAGCTCTCCCTGGTTCTGGAAGGGATTCTGTGTCAGGCGCTTCTGCCGCGCGCGGACGGCCGTGGCCGCGCCATGATTATGGAAATTCTCATACCCACAGCGGCCATCCGCAACCTGGTCCGCGAGGACAAGATCCACCAGATTTATTCTGCGATGCAGACAGGTACCGGACAAACCGGCATGCAGACTTTCAACCAAGGTCTGGCCAACGCTTATTTTTCGAAGTTGATTACGCTGGACCTGGCGCTTTCCCGTTCGTCGAACCCCGACGAACTCCAGGACATGATTAACCGGGGCGTGGCAACTATTGGCAGCGGCGCGAAAGTGCCGGTTCCAGTGAGGCGCTAACCATTGGCTGAGTAGCGAAGGGCCAGAGCGCGCAAAAGGATTAGGAGGCAGTCATGCCGGATTATAAATACCAGGGAACCAGCCGCAGCGGCTCCAGCGTTAGCGGCGTGATGACCGCGGCGAACAAGACGGAAGTGGCGAGCATCTTGAAGCGTCAGCAGATTACCGCCACAAAAATGACCGAAAAGGGGAAGGAGTTCAACATCCCCACATTTGGCGGAGGCGTCAATTCGAAAGAACTAGCCATCTTTACGCGGCAATTCTCGGTCATGATTGACGCCGGTCTTCCGCTGGTGCAGTGTCTCGAGATTCTTGCCAGCCAGCAGGAGAACAAGACCTTTCAAAAAGTCTTGACCGGCACCCGCGCGCAGGTGGAAGGCGGCGCTACCCTTTCGACCGCGATGCGCAGCTCCCCGAAAGTGTTCGACGCCCTGTACGTCAACATGGTCGAAGCGGGCGAAACGGGCGGTATTCTCGACACTATTCTTCAGCGGCTTTCGGCGTACATCGAAAAAAACGTCAAGCTGCAGCGCGCCGTGAAATCGGCCCTGGTCTACCCGGTCGGCGTCTTGACCGTCGCTGCCGGCGTCATCACTCTGCTTCTTTGGAAAGTCGTTCCGATTTTCGCGACATTGTTTGCCGGCCTTGGTGTGGACCTTCCGCTCCCCACGCGAATCGTCATCGCGCTCAGCCATTTCATCGGAAGCATCTTCGGATTCCTGATTTTTGCGGCCTTTGTCGGAGGCATTGTCGGGTTGAAAGTCTGGTATGGCACCCCGCAGGGCCGCATGGTTTTGGACACCATCGTTCTTAAGCTGCCGGTCATGGGTGTCCTGATGAGGAAGATTGCCGTGGCTCGCTTTACTCGAACGTTGGGAACGTTGATCTCCAGCGGCGTGCCCATCCTCGAAGGCCTGGACATCACCGCCAGAACCGCGGGCAACGCCGTCGTCGAGAAAGCTTTGATGAAGGTCAGAAAGTCGCTCGAGGAAGGCAAGTCTCTCACCGAGCCCTTGAAGGAAAGCGAAGTGTTCCCGGGCATGGTGACCCAGATGATTGCGGTCGGCGAACAGACCGGCGCCATGGACGCCATGTTGCAGAAGATCGCCGACTTCTACGAAGAGGAAGTGGACGCGGCGGTGAAAGACTTGCTAACCGCTCTCGAACCCATCATGATTGTGTTTCTGGGCTTGGTGGTCGGCGGCGTGGTTGTTTCCATGTACTTGCCGCTGTTCTCGCTCATCGGAAAGCTTGCCAATCACTAAGCCGGGCTGCGCCTGCGCCGTCAAAAACCTCTGCAGAGGGCGGCAAGCAACTTTCCGCCCTCTGATTCCTGCCTGGACTCGGGAATGCCCTGAACGCGTGTGTGGGGGGCGCGGGGAGACCATGGACCAGAGTTTTGCGACGAGAGCATGGCTGGAATGGCTGGCGCGAGTCCGCCTTCTCACCATTACGCTCATTCTGACAGTTGCCATCGTTTGGCCTCAGTATGTGCCAGGACTGAGCGCCAATCGCTTCTTTCTCACTTTAATTGTCAGTTGGATCACCCTTGGAATCCTTCACCTGATTCTCCTCCGGTGGCTCCCTCAAGCGCCCTGGCATGGAGGCGTGCAGGTGGCGGGCGACGTCGTGATGGTGACGCTCCTGGTTTACCTGACCGGCTCGCAGGAAAGCTACTTCATTTCGCTGTATTTGCTGGTCATCATCGTAGGTAGCATCGTGTTTTCCCGCCGCGTCGCGTTCATCAACGCGGCCATTTGCTTTTCGCTGCTTGCCGCCATGACCCTGTTGGCCTTTACCGGGAAGTTGCCGCGGACTTCCACGGCCCTCCCGCCCGTGGAGAACTTGCGTACTTGGCTGGTCATGAATCTTCTGGGGTTTCTGGCCGTTGCGTATCTGGCCAGCCTGCTTGTCCATTCCCTCCGCAGCAAAGGCCGCGAACTCGAGGAAAAGCGCGAAGAACTTCTCAGCCTTCAGGATTTCACGCAAGACATCATCCACTCCATGCGTGGCGGTTTGATTACAACGGACCTGAGCGGTGGCATCCTGCTGTTGAATCGCACGGGAGAAGACATTCTTGGATACCGGTTCGCCGACATTCGCGGCAAAAAACTGCAGGACATGAACCAGGATTTTTGGCTGCCCGGACAGTATCCCAACGTGGAGAGGGTTTCGCTCCGAAAAGAGATCGACTTCCGCACTCCGCAGGGCGAAGCCCGATACCTGGGAATCAGTGTGTCGCCGCTCCGCTTGGGAACGGAAGAACGCAGCGGATTTGTCTTCAACTTTCAGGATCTGACAGAGTTGCGCCGTCTCGAGCAGGAAGTGGCCACGAAAGAGCGAATGGCGGCGCTCGGACGGCTTTCCGCGGCCATCGCTCACGAAATCCGGCAACCGTTGACGGCAATGGCCGGCGCAGTAAAAGAGCTGGCTCGTCTGGTTCCGCTCGAAGACGATGAGAAGCAGCTCGTGAACATCGTCAGCCGCGAATCCGAGCGGCTGAATAATATTATTACCGATTTTCTGAACTATTCGAGGGAGAAGACCTATCAGTTTCAGGAAGCGGACGTCCGAGCGCTCTTGGACGAGACGCTAACGTTGATGGAGAAGAAGCCGGAAGTCGGCTCCAAATTTCAGATCGTTCGTGCCTTCAACGGCCAGGAATTGCGCGCGCGCGTGGATGCTAACAAGATCAAACAGGTGTTCTGGAATCTCTGCGACAACGCGCTACGCGCCATGCCTGCCGGGGGCACGCTCACGGTTAGGCTGGAGCCTTATCCCTTCTGGCTGCGCATTGCCTTTCGCGACACGGGGATCGGCCTGGATCCCAAGCAAAAGGCTAAGATTTTTGAGCCGCTGCAGTCTGGATTCGAAGGCGGTACCGGACTTGGACTTTCGATCGTCTATCAAATTGTGCAGGCCCATAGCGGAAAAATCAGCGTGATTTCCGAGAAAGACCGCGGCGCAGAATTCATCGTTGAATTGCCGCGCGTTGCGTGAGGCGTTATGCAGGGGACAAAAACCGCCACGAAAGAGACCGGAAAAGAACTGCCGCACATTCTCGTCGTGGACGACGAAAAGTCGATTTGCGAGCTGCTCGAGATTACTTTTCGCAAGGAAGGCCACCGCGTGGAAGTGGCCAACAGCGTCGAGGCCGCCAAGCGAAAACTGGAATCGCAGATTTTCGACATCATTATTTCCGACATTCGCATGCCCGGAGAAGATGGCGTTAGCCTGCTGAAATTCACGAAGGAAATTGCTCCCGATTCCTTTTTCGTGCTGATGACCGCGCTCCCGGCGCTGGACACCGCCATCGCCGCGCTGAACTCCGGCGCCGACCGCTATGTCATTAAGGATCACAATCACATCGATCAATTGCGCCGTGCCGTCCAGGAGGTCTCCGAAAGTCTCAGATGGAAGAAGGAGGCGGGCTACCTGCGTCGGGAGCTGCGCCGCCTCACCGGGCTCGACAACATCATCGGTCAAAGTCCGAAAATGCGCGCGATTTTCGATTTGATTCAAACCGTTGCTCCGCAGTCGAGCCGCGTGCTGATCACCGGCGAAAGCGGTACTGGAAAAGAGTTAGTGGCACGTGCGATTCATGAAAACAGTCTTCGCGCGCAAGCGCCGTTTATTACGATCAATTGCGGCGCCTTCCCGGAAACGCTGCTGGAGTCTGAGCTTTTCGGTTATATGAAAGGTTCTTTCACGGGAGCCAACGAGAACCGGCAAGGACTGTTCCAAGCGGCGCACGGCGGAACGTTGTTTATGGACGAAATCGGCAATATGAGCTTGACCATGCAAGTGAAGCTGTACCGCGTTTTGCAGGAAGGCAAAGTCCGGCCCATTGGCAGCACGGAAGAGTCGGACGTCGATGTGCGCATCATCGCCGCCACAAACAAAAACTTTGAAAAGGAAATAGCCGAAGGTCATTTCCGCGAGGATCTCTATTACCGCCTTAGCGTGATTCCCATTCAAGTTCCAGCTTTGCGCGAACGGCGCGAAGACATCCCGCTATTGGCCCGCCACTTCCTGGAACGCTTCAGGAGGACCATGGAGAAACCCACTGAAGGCATATCTCCGGAAGCGATGAGCAAGCTTGAAGCCTACGACTGGCCAGGGAACGTAAGAGAGCTGGAAAACACCATGGAGCGGGCCGTGGCCCTGGAAACTGGCAAAGAGATTTCTGCGCGCGGGCTGCCGGACCGTATTCTGGGTTATGGAAGCGCCTCTTCCTTGGCCGCCGGAGGGAACCAGGGAGTCGAAATACCGGACAACGGGGTGGACTTTGAAAAGGTGGTCGCAACCACCGAGCGATTGTATTTGCAAGCCGCGCTCGAAAAGGCAGGCGGCGTTCGCACCCGAGCTTCAGAGTTCCTCAAAATCACTTACCGCTCTTTCCGGCATTACGCCAAGAAACACAGCCTCTAGGGCACAACCACGACGGACGTGCCTTTCCGTTGGCCAAAATCTGCAGAAGATCGAAGAGGTCAGGTCGGGCGCTCTGACGCATTGTGATGGCGAGAGGTGACAAAAAGTGTCGACGAAAAAGGTTCTTCTCCATTTTGGGACCTGCCGGCGCTGACCTTTGTTGCGCAAGCAAGCGTAAGTCCTTTATCTTCTGCATGATGTGGCCGTAGGGACGGGTTTTGGGCCGGCGACCGAGATTGGCCACCGACATGCCTGATCTCTTGGCAAGTGCTTCTGGCACCTCAAATCCTAAGGAGATAGCATGAAGAAACAGAAGGGTTTCTCTCTTATCGAACTCTTGATCGTCGTGGCGATCATTTTGATCATCGCGGCTATCGCCATCCCGAACTTGCTGCGTTCGAAGATTGCGGCCAACGAGTCGTCCGCCGTGGGTTCCGTCCGCACCATCGGTACCGCCGAAGTAACGTATCAATCGAGCTGGGGAAGCGGCTATTCCGTTAACTTGCAGTCTCTCGGCGGACCGGCCCCCTGCGTGAACGCGGTTTCGACCGCAGCTTGCTTGATCGACCCACTTTTGAGCCAGGCTCCGTTCACCAAGAGCGGCTACCAGTTCAATGCTGCCGGTACGCTGCTGGTGGGCGGCATCTACAACGGCTTCGAAGTGAACGCATGGCCGACCACGTTCCAGACCACCGGTGTTCGCGCTTTCTGCGACGACCAGAC